>CANFDS010000011.1 GCA_947445525.1 Actinomycetota bacterium
GGGCCAGCGCGTGGCGGTGGCGCTGCCGGGCGTCGAGCGCGCCGACCTGGGCCGCGGCGACGTGCTGGTGGCGGCGGGCGCCTACCCGGTGAGCTACCGCGTCGACGTCGTGCTGGACGAGCTGGAGCCGGTGGCGAGCGGGGCTCGGGTGCAGGTGCATCACGGCACCGCCGAGACGCTCGGTCGGGTGGTGCGGGCCGACGGGCCGAACGGCGAGCCGTTCGCACAGATCCGGGTCGCCCGGCCGCTAGTCGCGGCGCGTGGCGACCGGCTGGTGCTGCGCGGCGAGACGACGCTCGCCGGCGCCCGCGTGCTCGACCCGGCGCCCGCCCGGCGGCTCGACCCACGGCGGCTCGCACTGCTCGCGGGCAGCGAGCCGGCGGAGATCCTGCGGGCGACCATCGACGCGCCGGTGGCCCGCGCAGCCCTGCGCCGCCGCGGGCTGCTGCGGCCCGAGGAGCTGGACGCAGCCCTCGCGGTGGCGACCGCGGCCGGTGGCCCGCTGGCCGAGGTCGGGCCGGGACACGTCGTGGCACGCGCCTGGCTGGAGGAGCTCGCCGGCTCGGTGCAGGCCCGCCTCGCCGCCCACGCCACGGCGTCGCCCCTCGACCCGGGCCTCCCGCTGGGCGAGCTGCTTGCCGGCGGCCGGGGCAGCGCGCCCGGGGCCGCCGGCGGCGCCCCGCCCGCCTGGGCCGCCGACATCCTGCCCCTGCTCGGCGTCGAGCAGCGCGGCGGCAAGGCGTACGCGCCTGGCGCCGTCTCCTCACTCTCCCCCACCGCTGCGGCCGCCGCCGAGGAGCTGCTGCTCGCGCTCGAGATCTCCGAGTCGGGCGCCTCGCCCGCCCCCGACGACGCGCTCGCCCGCCACCTGGAGGCCGCAGGGAGCCTGGTCCGCGTCGGCGACGGGCTGGCGGTGGCACGGGCCACCTACGACATCGGCCGGCGCCTGCTGGTGGAGGAGTGCGAGCGTGAGGGTCGCATCACGCTCGCCCGCTTCCGCGACCTGGCCGGCACGTCGCGCCGGGTCGCGCAGCTGCTGCTGGAACGCTACGACGCCGACGGCGTCACCCGCCGCGTCGGCGACGAGCGGGTGCTGCGGCGGGCGGGACACCGCTCGGCAGACCCGCCCACCGGATAGGGTTTCGCCCATGACCGCCCCACTCCGCTTCGGCCTGTTCATCCCGCCCATCCAGTCGCCCGGCGAGAGCCCGACGCTGCTGCTCGAGCGCAACCTCGAGCTGATCGAGCACTGCGACCGGCTCGGCTACCACGAGGCCTGGATCGGCGAGCACCACTCGGGCGGCTGGGAGCTGATCGCGGCGCCCGAGCTGTTCATCGCCACGGCGGCCGAGCGGACGCGCCACATCCGGCTCGGCACCGGCGTCAACTCGCTCGCGTACCACCAGCCGCTGGTGCTGGCCGACCGGATCGTCCTGCTCGACCACCTCACCCGCGGGCGGATCATGATGGGCATCGGGCCCGGCTCGCTCGCCTCCGACGCGATCGCCATGGGCATCGAGCCTAGCGAGACGCGACGGATGGCCGAGGAGGGCCTCGAGGCGATCGTGGCGCTGCTGGCAGGCGACGGCCCGGTGACGCGCGAGACCGACTGGTTCACGCTGCGCGACGCCCGCCTGCAGCTGGCGCCGTACCAGCAGCCGCGCTTCCCGATCTCGGTGGCGGCGGCGATCTCGCCGTCGGGGCCGCGGCTGGCGGGGCGTTTCGGGCTGGGCCTGCTCTCGGTGGGTGCGGCGTCGCCGGCGGGCATCGAGGTGCTGGCGAACCTCTGGCAGGTGGCCGAGGAGATGGCCGCCCTGCACGGGCAGCAGGTGCGGCGCGACGAGTGGGCCGTGTGCGGTGCCCTCTACGTCGCCGACACCGTGGAGGAGGCGCGCCGCGACATGCGCCGCGGCCTGATGGAGTGGCGCGAGTACATGGGCTCGCTCTCGGGCATGCCGATCGACCTCTCGATCACCGATGTCGACCAGGCCGTCGAGGAGATGAACGAGGGCAAGTTCGCCGTCATCGGCACCCCGGAGCTGGCGATCGCGCATATCGAGGGCCTGCTCGAACAGACGGGCGGCTTCGGCTCGTTCCTGCTGACGATCGGCGACTGGGGCGGCCGCGAGGGCCAGCTGCGCTCGACCGACCTGATCGCGCGCAAGGTCATCCCGCACTTCGCCGGCCAGCTGCGCCCGCCGCAGGAGGCCTGGGCCGAGATGAAGGCCGACGCGGCTACGCTGAAGGCGACGATCATCGCGGCTCAGGCGAAGGCGGCCGAGCGTCACGCTGCGGAGCGGGCCGCGACGAAGGCGTAGCGTCCCGGCTGGCGGCCCCGCCCCCGCCCGCCCCCGCCCCCGTCGAACGACCGCGAGCAATCGACGCGAGCGCCTGAAATCCGATCCTGGCCGCGGCGGGTACACAGCTGTCATGGAGGGTGAGTCGACCGAGAGCGACGGCGTGGTCGAGGCGACCGGGCCCGGCGACCCACGCTGGTGGACGCTGCGCAGGGCGCAGAGTTTCAAGCCCGTGAGCTACGCCTGCCCGCTCTGCAGCCTGCAACTGCACGCGATGACCGACCACGTGTTGCTGACGCCCGAGGGCGACAGCGAGCGGCGGCGCCACGCCCATGCCGCCTGCGTGCGGGTCGCCCGCGCCAAGGGCAGGCTGCCGAGCCGGGCCGAGTGGGAAGTGACGCAGCCGCGTGCGCCGGGGCGCCTCGAGCGGCTGTTCGGCCGCTCCCGCTAGATACCGAGCAGCTCGGCGATGTCGCGCGTGGCGTGCGAGCGGTTGAGCGTGTAGAAGTGCAGCCCGGGCGCGCCGCCGTCGAGGAGCTCACGGCAGAGACGCGCGGCCTCGGCGAGGCCGACGCAGCGCACCGCGGCCGGGTCGTCACCGGCGGCCTCGAGCTTCCGCCGCAGCCACTCCGGGAACTCGGAGCCCTGCAGCGCCACCATCCGCTCGATCTGAGCGAGCCGCTCGATTGGCATGATCCCCGGCACGACCGGCTTGTCGACGCCGAGCGAGCGCAGGCTCTCTACGAGGTCGAAGTAGTGGCGGGCCTCGAAGAAGAGCTGGGTGACGGCGAAGTCGGCCTCGGCGAGCTTCTCCGCCTGGCGGAAGCGGTCGGCCTCGACGCTCGGCGAGCTCGGGTGTGGCTCGGGGAACGCAGCGACGCCGATCGAGAAGTCGCCGGCGGCGCGGACGAGCCGGACGAGGTCGAGCGCGTGGTCGAGCTCTCCCGCGGGCAGGCCGGCGTCGGTGGGCGGGTCGCCGCGCAACGCGAGGATATTGCGGATGCCCGCGTCGCGGTAGCGCCCGACGACGCCCTCCAGCTCGGCGCAGGTATGCGCCGCGCAGGTGAGGTGCGCCATCGCCGTGAGCGAGGTGCCGGCGGCGATGTCGACGACGATCTTGTGCGTGCGCTCGCGCGTGGAGCCACCGGCGCCGTAGGTCACCGAGACGTACGACGGCCGCAGCGGCTCGAGCTCCTTGATCGTCTGCTCGAGCGCGTCGTCGTCGGCCTCCGCCTTCGGCGGGAAGAACTCGAACGAGACGGTCGAGCCCACCGCGAGCAGCTCGTGAATCCTGGCCTGGGCTCCCACGGGGTCGAAGCGTACCGGCGCGACCCCCCGAGGCCTCGCGGCCGCCCGCGGCCGGGCCGTGCTGCGTTGCTAGGCTCGGCGCGGAGCGGCACGGGCCCGGTGGCCCAACTGGTCTTCAAAACCAGTCCGGTCGTGTAACCCACGGCTTGCCCGGTTCGACTCCGGGGCCGCTCCGTCGGCTGACGGCTCCTCGTTCGGCGGCGATCAGCGCCGGCGGCACGCACGGCCCCCGCTACCCTGAGCACGATGCCCCGGGAGCCGCGTCTCCTGCTCCTGTTCGTGCCGGGGCTCGCCCTTGCCTTCGCCGCCTCCGGCGCCACCACCGCCCGCGCCGAAACCGTCACGCTGCCGACCGGCAGCGGGCTACCGTGGAGCGACCCGCAGCACCAGGGCCCGCTCGAGCAGCTCGCCGGGCGCATCGCGAGGCGCATCGCCGGGCGGCCGGTGACCGTCCGCTGCGAGGGCGACACCGACTGACTGAAGCTGACGACCGACCGTGGCGTCGACCCGAAGCGGGAGCTCGGCTATGTCGGCGTCGAGATCTTCACGCGCGGCGGCCTCGTCACGGCCGTCAACACGGCCGCCTTCACCGAGCTCTCGCCCGGCACCTGCGCGGTGCTCCAGGCCTTCGCCCAGGCCGACCCGAAGCCGACGACGTGCCGGCCGCCCGTCAGCGTCACCACCACGGTGCTCAAGGCGAAGAGCGTGGCAACCCGTGTCAGGGTCGACCTCGGCCCCGACCCGAAACGCCCGGGCAAGCGGCGCATCGTCGTCCGCACCGTCCGGAGGACCGTCCAGGTGCCGACGACGGTCACGAGCGAGCAGCCAGGCCCAGCGGCGCCCTGCTACGTGGACGGGCCCGGCCGCGCACCGCGCTTCGCCGTCGACCTATCACGGGCTGAGGTGCGCGCGTACGAGACCACCGCCGAGGCGATCCTCACGCTCGCGCACGAGGCGGTGCACCTCGGTGGCGCGGTCGGCGGCAACACCACCTCGGGCCTGTCCTACGGCGACCCCCTGGCGGAGGCCCGCGCCGAGTGCTCGGGTATGCAGTGGATGGCGTACGTCGCCCGGCAGCTCGGGGGGAGCGCCGCCGACCCGTTCGCCATCTCCCAGTTCCAGGCGCGCTGGCGCTACCCCCTGCGCAACACGCCGGGCAACGCCGCCGAGTACTGGTCGGCCGACTGCGTCGCGGGCGGCGCGCTCGACAGCCGCACCGACCGCGCAGCACCGTGGCCGTCCGGCCTCGGGTAGCTGTCAGGGCAGCGTGCCGGGCGGCCAGGCACCCGGTGCTTCGACAGCCGAGGTGACCGGCAGCGCGGCCTGGCGCCGGCCGAGCAGCGTCGCACCGATCGCCGTCGTGGCAAGGCTGGCGAGCGCGGCAGCCACGATCGCGGCGCTCTCGCCGGGTGTCAGCCTGCCGGTGGCCAGGCCCACATTGACGACGGCGATCGGGACGCCCAGCTGGGCCGTCGCGATGAGGCCCGCGGCGAGCGGTTGCCGCACCATGGCCGCAGCGCACAGGTGAACGGCGACGTTGAGGGCGAACAGCGCAGCCACGAGAGCGATGTACGACGGGTGGGCGCCCAGCGCGTGCAGATCGAGCCGCGCGCCGAGCACGACGAAGAGCAGCGGCACGAGGAAGCCCTGCCCGATGCCGGCGACCTGCCGCGACAGCCGCTTCGGCCCGCCGGCAGCCGCCACCACGAGGCCCACGCTGAAGCCGGCGATCAGCACGCTCGTACCGGTCTTTCGGGCGAGCCAGGCCAGCCCGAACAGCAGCAGCGAGAGACGCAGGTCGAGGGCCCACGTCCGATGCTTGGAGCTGTGACGCAGGCTGCGCACCCAGGCGCGGCCTCGCAGGTGGCGCGCGTGGTGACATAGAAGCCGGCCGCGAGCGCTGCGATCAGCACGCTGCCGCCGGCGACGCGTGCTGCCTGCGACGGCTCCAGCACGATCGGCAGCGCGGCAATCGCGACGACATCGGCCAGCGCGACCTGCGCCACGACGGTCAGGGCGTCGGCGCACCCGAGCAGCCCCTGCTCGGCGAGCATCGGCAGAACGACCGCAGCGGAGCCGCCCGCGAGCAGGAGGGCGTAGATCGCGCCGTGACCGTGGTCGATGAGGCCGGCCAGCAGGCCGCCGGCCACTCCGAGCGCGATCGCCACTGCGGCAGCCAGGGCGCCGCGCCGCAGCACGCTGCGCAGACCCGGCTGTCGCAGCGGCACATGCATCCCGGCCGACAGCATCAGCATGGCGAAGCCGATGTCGGCGAGAAGCGAGACCGTCGGATCGCCTGTGTCGAGCCAGCGGAAGCCGCTGCGCCCGATGACCACACCGATCGCGATCTCCCCGACCGCGACCGGCACGAGCAGCCGGCGGGCGGTGGAGCGCCGGCCCGGCGAGGCCCGCGAGGACGAGAAGGGCGAGAACACCGAAACTCATGGGTGCCAACCGAAGCTAGCAGCGATCCCGCGTTGCTACCGTCAGTCGCATGAGCTCCTTTGCCCTCAGGCCACCCGCGGACGGCGCGCAGAGCGCCCACCCGGCCGCGCTCTTCGACGCGATCCTGCTCGTCTCGTTCGGCGGCCCCGAGGGGATGGCCGACGTGATGCCGTTCCTTGAGAACGTGACGCGCGGCCGGGGCATCCCGCGCGAACGCCTGGAGGAGGTGGCGCACCACTACGAGCTGTTCGGTGGCGTCAGCCCGATCAACGGGCAGAACCGCGCGCTGATCGCCGCGCTGCGCGCCGAGCTGGACGCGCACGGTATCGGCCTGCCGATCTACTTCGGCAACCGCAACTGGAGCCCGTACCTGGCGGACACGCTGGCGGAGCTGCGCGGAGCCGGCGTCCGGCGCGCGCTCGCCCTCTTCACCACCGGCTTCTCCTGCTACTCGGGCTGCAGGCAGTACCGCGAGGACATCTACGCGGCGCAGCAGGCGGTCGGCCCGGACGCGCCGGAGGTGCTGAAGGCACGGATGTTCTACAACCATCCCGGCTTCGTCGAGACGAACGTCGACATTCTCACGCGCGCCCTCGCCGAGCTTCCGCAGAAGCGCCGCGCCGCTGCCCACGTCGCCTTCACCGCTCACTCGATCCCGCTCGCGATGGCCCAGGCGTCACGCTACGAGCAGCAGTTGCAGGAGGCGTCGCGGCTCGTCGCCGAGGGCGCCGGCGTCGCGGCAGAGCAGTGGCAGCTGGTCTACCAGAGCCGCTCTGGTGCGCCGCACATGCCCTGGCTGGAGCCCGACATCTGCGACCACCTGCGCACGCTGCGCGAGGCTGGCGCGGCCGACGTCGTGGTGGTGCCGATCGGCTTCGTCTCCGACCACATGGAGGTGCTCTTCGACCTCGACGAGGAGGCATTGCAGGTGGCCGCCGAGATCGGCCTTGGGTACGTGCGCGCACCCAGCGTCGGGGTGCACCCGCGCTTTGTCGCGATGCTGCGCGAGCTCGTGCAGGAGCGTCTCGATCCCTCGGTACCGAAGGCGGCCGTGGGCCGGTTCGGGCCGAGCCACGACACCTGCCCGGTGGACTGCTGCCTGCCGGGCACCGGCCGCCCCAGCCCGTGGGAGCCGGGGGCCGCAGACTGGCAGCCGCCGGCCGCCCCGGGCCGACCGGGCCGCCCCGGCGTGCGCCCCGCCTCCTAGCGCGCCGCCTGCGCGAGCATCGCCAGCACGAGCCCGGCGCGGGCCGTCCAGGCGGCGGTGCGCAGGACGCTCGTCGTCACGAGCCCACGGGCGGCCGCAGCGTCCCAGCCGCGCGAGAGGATGCGGTGGCGCGGCACCTGCAGCAGCGCGGTCGACGCCCACACCACCGCGAGCGCGCCCGCTCCGGCCCACGCCAGCGCCACCGCGACACCCGCGGGCCGGCCGATCAGTAGCGCGAGCGCGGTGCCCGCCTCGGCGGCCATCAGCGGCGCGACGAGCCAGGTGGTGCGCCGCTGGTGCTGGTCGGCGTAAGCCGGATAGCTCGTCGGCCCGACGGCCGCGAACAGCGGGTAGTGGACGAGCTGGACGAACCATGCCACGCCGGCCATCAGCAGCGTGGCGGCGGCGTGGAGCAGCAGAACAACGGCCATCGCACAGCCACGGTAGCGCGAGCGCCGGGCCGGCGTCGGCCAGCGCCTCGCCGGTGCCACCGGAAACGCCGAGGGCCCGCCGAAGCGGGCCCTCGCGCTCTACCGATCGAAGTGGCGCTGCCTACGAGATCCAGGTGTCGGAGTTGCCAATGGCGCCCGCCTGGATCACCGCTGGCGACGCCGCCGACCCTGTCGCATGGAAGACGCTCGCACCCGAACTCAGCTGCAGGAACACCTTCTCCACACCCGCGCCGTTGTTCGAGCCCGGCACCAGGTCGTGCGACTCGACATGCAGCGTCCACGAGCCAGGAACCGGCGTCTCGACGGCGCCGACGACCGAGGCCAGCGTCGCCGCGCCCTCGAACGTCGCGTGGCCACCCGACACGAAGAACGACTCGGTGACGACGACGGGGACCGCCAGCCGCGCCACGTACCTCGAGCCACCCTGGGCGAAGCGGTACGTCGCCGTCTTGCCGCACAGCGACCCGTCCGGCCGCGTCCACAGCGCCCACTCGAAGCGGTCACGGTTGGCATCCACGTTCGGGCCGCCTGCCACGACGTAGCCGCCTGCCTGGCTGCCCGCGTTCGAGAGCGGCGCCGACGCGGTTCCCGACACCGCAAACGTCGTCGTGAGGCCGCTGTTGAAGTAGACCGTCGCGGTGCTCGTCTGGACGCCCAGGACGGTCGGCACAAAGACGAGCTGGTATGTGCAGCTGTCGCCCGCCGGAAGGGAAAAGAACGGGCCTGAGTAGGACTGGCAGCTCCCGCCGATGGCGAAGAACTCGGGGGCCGCCACGAACATGTTGATCAGAACCATCGGTGCCGTGCCGGTGTTCGTCACGGTCACCATTGCTAAGGTCGGCGTGCCCGGGACAGTCGCCGGGAAAACCGCCGTGCCAGGCGAGACCGACGCGGTCGTGAAGGGAGCGATGCCGTTGCCGTGGAGAGACGGGTTGACCGTCGCTGCACCACCATCGAAGACGACCTGCAGGTCGCCGAAGTGGCTGCCGAGGAAGAGCGGCTGGAGCTCCACGTCGACGGTGCAGCTGCTGCCCGAGCCGAGCGAGGCGCCGCAGGTTCCGCCGGCGATCGAGAAGCCCGGCCCGAACGTGCTCGTGGCGAGTGTCACCGGCGGGCCTTACCAGGAAGTCGGATGGGTTCGGCGCCGCCGACAGCGGACCGGCCGGTGGAGGTGCCCCAAACGCGGTGGGCGCAATCGCGGCGACGGCGACGGCCGGCGTAACCAGACCGAGCGCGAGACGCAGCGCGCCGACTCCCCTGAACCCTCTCATGACACCATCCCCAGAACTTGACGACTGGAGCCCCGCGTGGTCGGGGCGGTTAACAAGTAGCGCGGCGGCGCGCTCGCGGTGTGGGAATTTCGTGGGATCCGCAACGTTTGACGATCCACTTACAGAAGCCAGCGCGTGAGGCCGGTCACGACGGCAGCCGCCACCATCACGACGAGCAGCGGTGCCCGGACGGCAACGCAGACCACGGCGGCGGCGACGCCGGCGGCCCGGGCATCCAGGATCAGGTGCCTGCCTGCCCCGAACGTCGCGACCATCGACAGCGCAGCCAGGACAACGGGGGTGAGCAGGGCGAACGGCCCTCGCGCCCAGCCTGGCAGCGGCCGGCTGGCGAACAGCAGCGGCCCCGTTGCCCGGATCGCGAGCTGGGTCGCGCTGATGCAGATCACGACGATCCAGAACTTCACACCCCCCGTCTCCCGCCCACGATCACCGCGAGGGAGCCGAGCAGGATCGGGATGCCCGGCGGGACGAACGGGATGGCAAGTAGCGCCACGCCCGCGGCGAGCGCCGCCGTCAGCGCGCTGCGCCGCGACCGCAGCTGAGGCACGAGGAGCGCCACGAACATCGCCGGGAAGAGCGCGTCGAGGCCAAAGCGCCGCGGGTCGCCGACGACGCCACCGAGTGCCAGCCCGACGATCGTCCCGATCACCCAGACCGCCCACATCATGACGCCGGCGCCGAGCAGGATCCGCCGGTCGTACCGGCCTCCACCCTGGTGCGCGAGCGCCCAGTTGACGTCGGCGACGATCTGGCACTCGACGAAGCGGCGGAGCCGCGACCCGTGGAAGCAGGAGGCGACGGAGATGCCGACCGGGATGTAGCGGAGGTTGACGAGGATGCCGGCGACGATCGCCGCAGCGATGCCCCCGCCACCGCTGATGACGCCGATCGCGGCCACCTGCGAGGCCCCCGCGTACGTCGCCGCCGAGAAGACCGTCGGCGCCGTCCAGCCGAGGCCCCCGGCACGCGCGACGATCCCGATCGACACGGCGAAGGTGCCGACCGCGATCGAGGCGGGCAGGGCGGCGAGGGCCACCTGGCGGTAGCTCCGGACGACGGGCTGGGGGGCGCTCTCGGGCATCGGTCAGCTGGAGCTAACACGCTGCGGGCGCCGCCCGCCGCGAGAGGCGTCCCGACGGACTATCCTCGGCGGCATGGGACGCGGACCGCAGGAAGGCATCGAGTTCAGGAATCTCGAGTGGACGACGTCCGACAGGGTCTGGGGCGGCTCCGGCCTCGACGTCGAGCCGATCCCCGTCGCGATCCTCAGCTGGGACGAGGAGAGTGGCGCCAGCACGACGCTGCTGCGGCTGCCGCCCGGCTGGTCGACGCCGGGGCCGGAGTTCCACACCGTCGTGCAGGAGGACATCCTGCTGGAGGGCGACATCTCGTTCGACGGCCGCGAGTACACGGCGCCGGCGTACTTCTGCTTCCCGGCGCGGCACGTGCACCAGCGCGCCAGCACGAGGAACGGCGCCCTGATGCTGGTGACGCTCTCGGGGCCGTTTGACATCACCTACCCGGGCTGACCCGGCGCGCGGCGGGCTGACCCGGCCCGCGGCGGGCTGACCTGGCCCGCAGCGGGGCGCCCGGCCCGTCCGCAGCAGCGGTCGGCCTATGCGAGGCCGAAGTCGAACGTCGCGTCCTCGTCCTCGGCGAACGTCGCGAGCATGGCGGCGCGCTGCGTCTCGCGGGTGCCGCCCGCGATCCGCAGGTTGCGGGCGACCCGGAAGATCTTCTCCAGCCCGGCCTCGGTGAGCAGGCCGCGGCCGCCGTGCACCTGGACGGCCCGGTCGGCGACGCGGTAGAGCGCGTCCTCGTTGAACGTCTTCAGCATCGCCAGGTCGCGGCGGGTGGCGTTGCCGATCGGCGCGTCGTAGACGTCCTCCCGCTGGAAGCGCGCGAGCAGCTCGATCGAGAGCGACCGCAGCGCCATCCAGTCCTGGTAGCTGTCGACGAGCATCGCGCCGACGTCGCCGTACTCGGCGATCGGCCGCCCGAACGAGTGGCGCTCCTGCGCGTACGCGAGCGAGCGGTCGAGGCAGTGGCGGGCCAGGCCCGAGCACATCCCGGCGCGGCGCAGGCGGATCCAGTTGCGGCCGAAGCGCAGCAGCTCGACGCCGCCGTGCTCCTGCCCGATCAGGTGCTCGGGGCCGAGGCGCGCACCGTCGAACGCGAGCTGACCGGTGAACCCGTCGGCAAGCAGCGTTTGCACTACAGGGCCGCGGGTGACGCCGGGGTGGTCGATCGGCAGCACGAAGCAGGTCAGCGAGCCGGGTGTACCACCCTCCACCGGCACCCGCACCAGCACCAGCTCGACGACCGGCGCCCCCGTGATCAGGTACTTGTGGCCGCTGAGCACCCAGCCGTCGCCGTCGCGCACGGCGCGCGTCACGGGCGAGGTCACGTCGGAGCCGCCGCCGCGCTCGGTGATCGCCGACGCAATGTTGATCCGGCCGGCGAGCAGGTCGGGCAGCCAGCGCCGCCTCGCCTCGGCCGAGCAGAACGAGAGCAGCGGCGTCGGCCCCTCGGTCCACGCCAGCAGCCACTGCTGGCCGAGCAGGCCGTGCCGGAAGACCTCCTCGTGCACGTAGAAGAGGTCGAGCGGGCCGAGCCCGCCGCCGCCGTCCGCCACGGGCATGTTCAGCGCGTAGAGGCCGGCCTCGGCCGACGCCATCTGCATCCGGCGCTTGAAGTCGAGCACGAACGGCGACGGCCGGCCGTCGGGCTCGAGCGCGAACGTCGTGTCGCCATGCTCGGCGGCGTAGGCGGCGCAGAGGGGTAGAGCCGTGTCGCGCAGGAACACCCGGGCGCGCGCGAGCGCCTCCGCGCCCCGCTGCGAGGGCGGATAGCCGGGAGACGGCTCGAGCGCCGAGTCGTGGAAGCGCATGGCTGTCGGGCGACGCTGCTCGCCGCTGCTAGATGTCGTCGCGCGTCGGGTCGCCGGCCCCGCCCGCAGCGGTCGAGCTGCCGGTGCCCTTGATGTACTCGCGCTCGGCGAGCGTACGGCGGATCAGCTTCGCCTCGGGCTCGAGCGCCGGGTGCGCGATCGCTCCGCTCTCGAAGAGCTCGAAGGCCTTCTTGCCGAAGTCGCCGTAGAGGTGCGTCACCTCCCGCTTGTCGCGGAGCTCCTTCACCTCGCCGAGGCCGTCCTTGGCCATCTCCACCGTGTCCGTCAGGTTCTGCTTGACCCGATCGACGATTCCCACGTTTCTCCTCCGTTGCTGTCACTCATTCGCGCTCGTCACGCGCCCACCAGCACGCGATCACGGCACCTTCCCGGGTTGCGTAGCGGCCTGCCGCGGCTCGCGCGCCCAGGGGGGCGCGAAGGACCTGCAGCTCGGCGTCGGTGCGCGCGGTGAAAGTGGCGTGCTCAGGATCGCTACTGCGGGGCGGGCCATGGGCTCACCGCCAAGGCTACAGTGGAGACATACTTGCCGAGATCGTCGCCGTCGCCGCCCTGATCTGCATCGACCCCGGTCACGGGACCGCTGCGGGCGTCGGCAGCCAGCTCGAGCCGATCGGGCCAGGCACGTCCGTCACCAGGATCAGGGACGGCGGCGGCACAGCCGGCGAGGCGGCGGTCGCCCTGGCGATCGCACGCCGGACGGCCGCGCTCCTGCGCGCGCAGGGCTACGCGGTCGTGCTGACGCGCACGGCCGACGGCTACCGCGGCGGCAACGCCGACCGGGCGCGCACCTGCAATCGCCGCCACGCCGCCCTCATGCTGCGCATCCACGCCGACGGCTCGACCGACCCCTCCCAGCACGGTGCCTCCACCCTCGTGCCGGCGTCGCGCACCGGCTGGACCGACGACATCTACGCGGCCAGCGGCCGCGCCGGCCGGCTCGTCCAGGCGACGCTGGTCGCAGCCACCGGAGCGCTCGACCGCGGCGTCGTCGAGCGCTCCGACCTGACCGGCTTCAACTGGGCCGACGTCCCCGCCGTGCTCGTCGAGACGGGCTTCCTCACCATCCCCGGCGAGCGGGCGCGGCTGCAGTCGGCGAGCTACCAGTTGCGTGTGGCGCGTGGCCTGGCGGCGGGAGTCCGGGCGTTCGTCGGCCGGCCGCCGCCCGCGGGCGGCTAGCTGTCCGCGGGGCGGGGCCGCTTGCCTGCCTGGCGCATGGCGTCGGCGGCGGTGCGACCGGCCTCGTGGACGGTGCGGCGGCGCTCGTCAAGGGGCGGCTCGGCGGTCTCGGCCGGGGGCCCGGCTGACGGGACGGGCGCCTCGCGCACGGCCTCCAGCTTGCGGCGCAGCGCCTCGATGCGCTCGTCGGGGTCGCCCTCGGCGGCAGCGTCGTCGGCAGCGTCGTCGGCGGCGGCAGGGTCGGCGACGCTGGGCGCGGCCGCGACGGGCGCGTCGACGGCCGCGACGGTCACCTCGACAGCTGCCCCGGCACCCCGGGCACGCGTCAGGGAGCGGTAGAGAACGAGCGCGACGAGGACGAATCCCCCGAACGCCCAGGCAAGGCGGCTGCGCACGTGACCGATGCTACACTGACCGGACTTCTCGCCACGCCATCGCGCCGTTTTCCCGGACGGCGCACTGCCGGCGGGGCCGACCAAGACCGAGGGAAGGTGAACGCGGGAACGTGAACGACTATGAGATTCTGCTCATGCTGGACCCTGAAGCCAGCGAAGAGCGCCACAAGGAGATCCTCACGCGCATGCGTGAGACGATCGAGAAGAGCGGCGGCACCTGGACGGGCCACGAGCCCTGGGGTCGGCGCAGGCTCGCGTACGAGATCGACAAAAAGAGCGACGGTGTCTACCACCTGATCACCTTCATCGCCGGAACCGAGGCGCTGGACGAGGTCACGCGCGTGCTCAAGATCAGCGAGGGCGTCATGCGCCACATGGCGACGCGGCGGCCCAAGGGCGCCGGCAAGCCGATGAGTGCTCCGCCCATCGTCCCCGACGGCGAGCCGGTCTCGGTCGGCGCGGACGTCGAGGACGAGTAGGGGCGCCCGATGGCTCAGAACATCAATCGCGTTGTGATCGAGGGGAACCTGACAAAGGACCCCGAGGTCAGGACGACACCGGGCGGGACCTCCGTCGTGACGCTGCGGGTCGCGGTCAACGACCGCGTGAAGCGCGGCGAGGAGTGGATCGATGCCGCGTACTACTTCGACGTCGTGGTCTGGGGGAAGACGGCCGAGCAGTGTGGCCAGTTCCTCAGCCGCGGCAGCGGCATCATGGTCGACGGCAAGCTGACCTGGCGCGAGTACGAGGCCAAGGACGGCTCCGGTAAGCGCCAGGTCGTCGAGATCAAGGCCGACAACGTCCGCTTCGGCGCACGCGGCGAGAGCGGCGGCCGCGGCGGCGACGGTGGCGGCTACTCCGGCTCCTCGTCCGGCGGCGGAGCAGCGCCGACCTACATGCCGCCCGCCGGCAACGAGCCCGACTTCGGCTCGAGCGGCCCCGACGACGACATCCCCTTCTGAGATCACGAGAGCGTGAGGACACTTCATGGCTGAGAAAGACAAGGATCGCCACCAGAAGCGCAGCGGCGGCAAGCGCGGCGGCCCCCCCACGGGCGGCAAGCGCAAGTCCTGCTACCTCTGCAAGGACAAGGTCGAGGAGATCGACTACAAGAACGTGAACCAGCTGCGGCGGTACATCTCCGAGAAGGGGAAGATCCGCTCGCGCCGCATCTCCGGCGCCTGCCGCCGGCACCAGAACCAGGTCTCGTCCGCGGTCAAGCGGGCTCGCGAGATGGCCCTTCTCCCGTACGTGCAGGGGTAACCGGCGATGCAGGTGATCCTCCTCGCCGACATCGACAAGACCGGCCTCAAGGGCGAGGTCGTCGAGGTCAACCGGGGCTTTGCCCGGAACTTCCTTCTGCCCCGCAGGCTCGCCGAGGTGGCGACGCCGGGCGCGATCGCCGCGGTCAAGCGGCGTGAGGCCCAGCAGGCGCAGTTCGAGGCCCGCACGGTCGAACAGGCCACCGATGCAGCGTCCGTGCTCGGCCGCACCGTCCTGCGGTTCGAGGTCAAGGCCGGCCCGAGCGGCGTGCTGTTCGGCTCGGTCACCACGACCGACGTGGCCGATGAGATCTGGCGCACGCGCAAGATCCGCGTCGACCGCCGCAAGATCGATCTCGAGGAGCCAATCAAGCGCATCGGCCGCTACATGGTCGAGGTCGAGGTGTTCGACGACGTCAGGGTCAAGGTCAAGACGATCGTGGCGCCGCAGGGTGGCCTGGTGTCCGACGAGGAGCTGCCGGAGGGCGGCTTCGTCGAGGCGCCGCCGGCACCCGTCGCCGCGGTCGCGGCCGACGCTCCGGTCGCCGAGACCGCCGTGGTGGCCGACGTGGCCGAGCCGGCCGACGTGGCCGAGGACGCCGCCGCCGACGCGTAGCGGGCACCGCACGAACGCTCTGCGAGGGGGAGGCTCAGGCCTCCCCCTCGTCGTTCCCGGACGCAGCTCGCCGCCGTCCGCCGCAGCGGGCAGCATCGCAGCGTGAGCCGCCTCCACACCTGCCCCGACTGCGGTGGCACCGGCCAGCGCACCTTCGACCGGGGCCGGCCCGCCGAGGACTGCTCGACCTGCTCGGCGACGGGCTTCGCGTATCCCGACCCGCAGCTGCGCGGCATCTTCCGTGAGCTGCTGCGCGACGAGCACCTGCTGCTGGTGGCCGGCGACGGCGTCACACGGAAGCTGCTGCTCGAGGGCCTCGCTCGGCTCGAGCAGCGCGTCGAGCGCATCGAGCACGAGCTCGACGAGCAGCGCCGGCGCGGACGGGCCTGACCGACCCGCCGCGGGCCGGTCGGAGTTGTTCAGTAGTTCTCCACAACCGACATGTCCCCTGTGGATAGCTCCACGAACTTCCCGCACCGTGCGGAGGTTCTGTCCACAGGTCGAGGCAGGGAATCTGGGGATACCGTCCGCCCATCCGTGGACAATCGGTCGAATCGATGTTCGCCCCTGCAGCCCATAGACCGCTTCGCTCCAGCTGTCGCACCCCGCGCACAACGGCGCGCGTGCCTGCCGCCCCTCCCCTGTCCACACCCTCGGCTTGTCCGCTCGGAACGAGTTGAATCAGGTCGTGTCCCAGACAGTCGAAACGGTCGGCCAGCGCATCCCGCCCCAGAACGAGGAGGCCGAGGAGGCCGTCCTCGGGGCGATGCTCATCTCCAGCGAGGCGATCAGCGCCGTCAGCGAGCTCGTCGACAGCGGTGACTTCTACAAGCCGAGCCACGGCCAGATCTACAAGACGGCGCTCGCCCTCTACGGGCAGGGGCAACCCGTCGACCCGATCACGATGGCCGACGCGCTCGAGAAGCAGGGGCTGCTGGAGCAGGTGGGCGGCCGGGTGCGCATCGCCGAGCTCTCCGCCCTCACGACCTCGACGGCGAACGCGGCTCACCACGCCCGGATCATCCGCGAGATGGCGGTGCTCCGCGGCCTGATCCGCATCGGCCTGCAGATGTCCGACCTCGGCTGGACGCGCCCCGGCGAGACCTCCGACCTCGTCGACCGCGCCGAGCAGATGGTGTTCGACCTCGCGCAGGGCCGCGTCACCCATGACTTCGACCACATCGAGGACCTGCTGCGCTCCACCTTCGAGCGCATCACCGCGCTGTACGAGGCCGGCGCCGACGTCACCGGCGTCCCCTCCGGGTTCCGCGACCTCGACCGGCTCACGTCGGGCTTCCAGCCCGGCAACCTGATCATCCTGGCGGCGCGCCCCTCGATGGGGAAGTCGGCGGTGGCGCTGTGCATGGCAGCGAACCTCGCAGTGCGCAACGACACCCCGGTCGGGCTGTTCACCCTGGAGATGTCGAAGTCCGAGGTGACGCAGCGGCTGATGTGCAGCGAGGCCAAGGTCGAGTCGCAGCGGCTGCGCAACGGCAGCCTGCAGCAGGAGGACTGGTCGCGCCTGACGGCGGCCTGCGACAAGCTCTCGAAGGCGCCGATCTACGTCGACGACACTGGCTCGATCACGATGATGGAGCTGCGCTCGAAGGCCCGCCGACTGAAGTCGCGCGAGCCCGGCCTCGGCCTGATCATCGTCGACTATCTGCAGCTGATGACCTCCGGCTCCAACCAGGAGAACCGCGTGCAGGAGGTGTCGCAGATCTCGCGCTCGCTGAAGACGCTGGCCCGCGACCTCGAGGTGCCGATCATCGCCCTCTCGCAGCTCTCCCGCGCCGTCGAGCAGCGCCAGGACAAGCGGCCGATCCTCTCCGACCTGCGCGAGTCCGGCTCGATCGAACAGGACGCCGACCTCGTCGCGTTCATCTATCGCGACGAGTACTACACCAAGGAGGAGTCCGACCAGCAGGGCATCGCCGAGCTGATCGTCGCCAAGCACCGTAACGGCCCGACCGACACCGTGCGGCTCTCTTTCCTCAAGAAGTACGCGAAGTTCGCGGATCTGGCGGGTGGCTAGGTGGCGGCTTCGATGGAGCGCACGCAGGTGATCAGGATCAGCGCCTCGGCGACCCGCTACGAGGGCTGGTGCTAGCGCTGCCTCGACCAGAGCGAGCCGCAGAGCATCGGCGTGCAGTGGCTGCTGCGGGTCGAGGGCGAGCTGCCGCTGGCGGCCGACGGGGGCCTGGCGAGCTGCCGCCGTGGCCATCGCATCGCCATCCGCCGCAACGGCCGGCTGACTAGCGCCGCCTGACGGGCAGGCGGCTCCCTCCCCCGACCTTTCCGGCACACTGTGGGGCATGCCAACAACCGTCGTCGTCGGCGCGCAGTGGGGCGATGAGGGCAAGGGGAAGATCGTCGATCTCCTCGCCCAGCACGTCGACATCGTGTGCCGTTACCAGGGAGGCCCCAACGCGGGCCACACGATCATCGCCGAGGGTGAGACCTTCAAGTTCCGGCACATGCCGTCGGGGATCCTCTGGGGCAAGGTCTGCGTGATCGGCAACGGCTGCGTCGTCGACCCGAAGACGCTGATCGAGGAGCTCGACGACCTCGAGTCGAAGGGCATCTCGACCGAGAGCGTCCGCATCTCGACGAACGCCCACGTGATCATGCCGTGGCACGTCGCCCTCGACGGCGCCAGCGAGCATCGCCTCGGCAAGCTGCAGATCGGCACCACGCGGCGCGGCATCGGCCCCTGCTACTCCGACAAGATGGCGCGTCTGGGCATCCGCATCCAGGACCTTTTCGACGACAAGATCCTGCGCCAGAAGATCGAGGTCGCGCTCGCCGAGAAGAACCTCTGGCTGGAGCGCATCTACGATCACGCGCCGCTCGACCTGGACGAGATCGCCGACAGCTACGAGGAGTACGCGGTGCGGCTCCGCCCCTACATCGCGGACACGTCCCTGCTAGTCGACAACGCCATCAAGGAGGGCAAGGCCATCCTGATGGAGGGCGCCCAGGGCACGCTGCTCGATGTCGACCACGGCACCTACCCATTCGTCACCTCGTCGAACCCGGTCGCGGCGAACGCGGCCACCGGCAACGGTATCGGGCCGAACCGCATCGACGCGGTCATGGGCGTCGCCAAGGCGTACGTCACGCGGGTCGGCGAGGGGCCGTTCCCGAGCGAGATCCAGGGCCCCGACCAGGACCGGATGCGCGAGCTCGGCGGTGAGTACGGGACGGTCACCGGCCGCTCGCGGCGCTGCGGCTGGCTCGACCTGGTCGCGCTGCGCTACGCCGTGCGCGTCAACGGCATCACCACGCTCGCGCTGACCAAGCTCGACGTGCTGTCGGCCTTTGCCGAGATCCCGGTGTGCACGCACTACCGGCTGCAGGACGGCACGATCACGCGCGACTTCCCGGCGATGCAGGGCGACTTCCACCATGCGGCGCCGGTGTTCGAGACGCTGCCGGGCTGGCTCGCGCCGCTGCAGGGCGCCGCCGTCCTGGGCGAGCTGCCCGACGCGGCCCGGCGCTATGTCGAGTTCGTCGAGCGCGAGCTCGAGGTCGAGGTCGTGCTGATCGGGACGGGTGCCGAGCGCGAGCGCGTGCTCGCCACGCGTGCCCCCGAAGCTCTCACCCGGCCGTAGGGACGCGCGCAGTGAGCGCCAGCCCGCTGGGCCGGGTCTCCGTCTTCTGCGGCGCCAGCGTCGGTGACCGGCCCGAGTACGCTGAGGCAGCGCGCGCGTTCGGCGCGCTGCTCGCGGCACGCGGCATCGGCCTCGTCACCGGGGGCGGCTCGGTGGGGCTGATGGGCGTCATCGCCGACGCGGTGCTCGACGCCGGCGGCGAGGCGCTCGGCGTGATCCCGCGGCGGCTCGTCGACCGGGAGCTCGGCCATCACGGCATGACGGCCCTCTACGTCGTCGACTCGATGCACGAGCGCAAGGCTCTGATGCACGAGCTGTCGGACGCCTTCGTGGCGCTGCCGGGCGGCTACGGCACCCTGGACGAGCTGTTCGAGGCGCTCACCTGGCGCCAGCTCGGCATCCACGGGAAGCCGGTGGGCGTGCTCGACAGCGAGGGGTACTTCCAGCCGCTGCTGGCGCTGATCGACGGTCTCGTCGCGGGCGGCTTCCTGCACGAGACGAACCGCGGCGAGCTGCTCGTCGCGGCCGAGCCGGTAGCGCTGCTCGACCTGCTCGAGGCGGCACCGGCCGGCAAGCCTGTGCCCGGCGCGCCGCTGCCGTAGCCGTAGCCGCTACGGGCGCGGGGTCTCCGCGGTGCGCGGCGGCTCCACGGCGTCCCGAAGCCGCGCGGCGCGCAGCCGCTCGAGGTCGGCGGGCACGTCGGCATCGGCCAGCCGCTCCTCGTCGACCGCCACGACAGCGACGGGCAGGCCCTCGAGCGCCCGCCACAGCGACAGCTCGCCCGCTGCGAGGGCACGCTCGAGCACGGGCAGCACCACCGAGCGGCGGTACGCGCCCGGCAGCGGGCCCGATGGCGGACGCGCGCCGGCGCTCCCGGCACACGCCGCCGCGAGCCGGAGCAGCAGCGCAGCGTCGACGAGCGGGCAGTCCACCGGCAGGATCACGCACAGGTCGTGGCGCGCGGCCCGCAGCCCGGCGACGACCCCGACGATCGGCGCCCGCAACGGCGCTGCGTCCTCGACCAGCGGAAACGGCAGCGGCAGCCCGTCGGCGGCCTTGCCGACCACGAGCACCTCGTCGCAGGCCGCCGCCAGGGTACGCCGGCCGCGGTCGGCGAGCGTCTCGCCCGGGCTGCCGCCGCCATCGCGCTCGCCGGCCCGGCCGAGCTGCGCCAGCGCCTTCGGGCTGCCGAAACGGCTGCTCGCGCCACCGACGAGCAGGATGCCGGTGAGCGCCTCGCCGCCGCTCACTCCGTGACCCGCCACGCGGCCGAGTAAACCGTCGTGCGCCCGCCGCCGGTGAAGCCGCACAGGGTGACGCCACGGTCGCGCGCCAGCTCGACGGCGAGCCCCGACGGCGCGCCCACGGCGACGAGCAGCGGGCACCCCGCCACCGCGGCCTTCTGCACCAGCTCGAACGAGAGCCGGCCGCTCACGCACAGCAGCGAGCCGGCGAGCGGCAGCAGCCCCTGGCCGAACGCCCAGCCGACGATCTTGTCGAGCGCGTTGTGGCGCCCGACGTCCTCGCGCACGCACAGCAGGCGGCCGTCGGGCGCGAAGAGCCCCGTCGCGTGCAGCCCGCCGGTGGCGGCGAACCCGGGCTGGGCCTCGCGCAGCAGCCCGGGCAGCGAGGCGACCAGCGCAGCGCTCACGCGCAGGTCGCTCGTGACAGGCGGCGCGTGCACGGCGACCGCCTCGAGCGCCCCCTTCCCGCACACTCCGCACGACGACGACGTGTAGAAGCTCCGCTGCAACCGTGCCGCGTCGAAGCCGGCCGCGGCCACCTCGACGGTGTTCGCGGCGAGGTCGGCGGGCGGCGCGGCGCTCGTCGGCGCGAGCCCCTCGGAGAGGCAGAAGCCGAGCGCAAGCTCCTCGTCGTGGCCGGGCGTGCGCATCGTCACGGCCACCGCGACGCCGTTGATGCGGATCTCGAGCGGCTCCTCGGCCGCGACCAGGTCGCGCTCCTCGCGGCCCCCGGGCAGCCGGACGACGTCGACCGGGACGGCGCTATAGGCCGGCGGCTGCGGCCGGGCCGCCGCCCCGCTCACCGGACGATGTAGCCCGCGTCGACCACCAGCTCGGTGCCCGTCACATACGTCGAGAGATCGCTGACGAGATAGAGGACGGCCTTCGCCACCTCCAGCGGATCGGCGATGTAGCCCAGCGGGATCCGCTCGACGATCGCCGCAGCGGCCGCCGGATCGGCGTAGAGATCCTTCGTCATGTCGGTGTGGATGATCCCGGGCGCGACTGCGTTGACGCGGATCCGATGCGGTGCGAGCGCGAGCGCGGCTGCCCGCGTCAGGCCAAGCAGCCCGGCCTTCGACGAGCAGTAGGCGGCGTAGTCGTCGAACCCGATCGACGCTGCAATCGAGGTGATGTTGACGATCGCACCGCCGTCGCCCTGCTTGATCAGCTCGGGCACGACGGCGTCGATGCAGCGCAGCGGCCCCGTCAGATTGACGGCCAGGGTCTTCTCCCACAGCCGCATGTCCAGGCCGGGCAGCGGCGTGTCGAAGAGGACGCCGGCGTTGTTGACGAGGATGTCGATGCGGCCGAACACGTCGACCGCCTGCGCGACCGCCGCCTCGATGTCGGTTGAGTGACACACGTCGACGCGGGCGCCGAAGGTGCGGGCGCCGGTGGCGTCGGTGATGCGGGCAGCCTCGTCGACCGCGCCGTGCCCATCGATGTCGACCAGTGCCACTCCCGCGCCCTCAGCGGCCAGCAGGCGCGCGATCGCGGCGCCGTTGCCGCGGGCGGCGCCGGTGACGAGCGCGCTCATTCCGTCGAGCATTCCCATGGTGAAGCCTCCTTGCTAGGTGGCGCCGGCCACCGTGACGGCGGCGACGACGAGGAGATCGGCGATCGGGTCGAGCCAGGGCCTGCGCGGAGCGGAGAGGGCCATGGGGCGATCGTAGACCAGATGCCGGCACGGATCGCGGAGATAGACTCGCCACCGTGAAAGTCCTCATCGTCGGCTCGGGCGGGCGCGAGCACGCGCTTGCGTGGCGGCTCGCGCGCTCCGGCCCGCACGTCGAGATCCACGCCGCCCCCGGCAACCCCGGGATCGCCGGCAGCGGCCACTGCCATCCGGTGCGCGCCGATGACCTCGAAGGCCTGCTCGACCTTGCCCGGCAGCTGCGCGCCGACCTCGTCGTCGTCGGGCCGGAAGCGCCGCTGGTGGCCGGCCTGGCCGACGTGCTGCGCCACGCCGGCATCCCGGTGTTCGGGCCGTCCGGCGCCGCCGCCCAGCTCGAGGGCTCGAAGTCCTTCGCGAAAGACGTGCTGCTGGCAGCCGGCGTGCCGACCGCGCGGGCGCTGCTAACGCCGAAGGCGCCGTGCGTGATCAAGGCCGACGGGCTCGCGGCCGGCAAGGGCGTCTTCGTCTGCCTCACCGAGCAGGAGCTCACGGCCGGGCTGCGCGGCGTTGCGGCATTCCCCGGCGAGATCGTCGTCGAGGAGCTGCTCGTCGGCTCGGAGGTCTCGCTCTTCGCCCTCTGCGACGGCGCCCGCGCGATCCCACTCACGCCGGCCCAGGACTTCAAGCGCGCCTATAACGGCGACAGCGGCCCGAACACCGGCGGCATGGGTGCGTACTCGCCCGTCCCGGGCATCGGCCGTCGCGAGGTCGAGGAGCTCGTCGACCTCGTGCACCGGCCCGTGCTGGAGGAGATGGCGCGGCGCGGCACCCCGTTCGTCGGCCTGCTCTACGCCGGGCTGATGCTGACCGCGGACGGCCCTCGCGTGCTCGAGTTCAACACGCGCTTCGGCGACCCCGAGACGCAGGTCGTGCTGCCCCTGCTGGAAGGCGACCTGCTGGGCGCGCTGGCCGCGGCGGCTGCCGGCGACCTGGCCGGTGCCGACCTGGGCGTCAGCACGCAGGCGGCCGTCACGGTCGTCGTCGCCGGCGGCGACTACCCGGCGCACAGCGACACAGGCTCCGAGATCACCGGGATCCCCGAGGCGGAGGCAGCAGGCGCCCTCGTCTTCCACGCGGGCACCGCCCTCCGCGGCGGCCGGCTCGTCACCAGCGGCGGCCGCATCCTCAACGTGACCGGCGTCGGCGACGACCTCGCCGCCGCGCGCGCCCGGGCCTACGCCGGCGTCGAGCGGATCGCGTTCGCCGGCGCACGCCACCGCACCGATATCGCCCTCACAGCAGCGACCAAGGAGAGCACACCCCGTGGCTGACCAGCCCCTTGTCGGCATCCTCGTCGGGTCGGAGTCCGACCGCGAGCGGATGCAGGCCGCAATGGACGACCTGACGGCGCGCGGCATCGCGCACGAGTTCGAGGTGCGCTCGGCGCACCGTGACCCCGACGCCGTCGCCGAGTACGCGAAGGGCGCCGCCGGGCGCGGGCTGAAGGTGCTGATCTGCGGCGCCGGGCTGGCGGCAGCGTTGCCGGGGGTCGTCGCGGCACACACGGCGCTGCCGGTGATCGGCGTGCCGCTGCGCTCGTCCAAGTCGATCCTGGACGGCCTGGACGCGCTGCTCTCGATCGTGCAGATGCCGCCCGGGGTGCCGGTTGCGACGGTCGGCGTCGACAATGCGAAGAACGCCGCCGTGCTCGCCGCGCGGATCCTGGCGCTGCTCGACTAGAGACAGGGGGGCACGGTAGCGCCCGGGCCGGGCCACCACTCCCCGGGCGGCGCCGCGGCTCCCACGGCCTGCCCTCCACCCCGCCCTCTAGAATCAGCGTAGTGATCGCGCGCTACTCCCGACCGGCCATGAAGAAGGTGTGGTCGGAGGAGAACCGGCTGGCCACCTGGCTCGCCGTCGAGCTGGCCGCACTGGATGCGTGGGCCGAGGTCGGCGTCGTGCCGGCGGCCGAGGTCGCGGCCATCCGTGCCGCCGCCACGGTGCCCACGCCCGAGCGCGTCCGCGAGATCGAGGCGCAGACGAACCACGATCTCGCCGCGTTCGTCGACGCCGTCGCCGAGCACCTCGGCCCGGAGGGCCGCTGGCTGCACTACGGCCTCACCTCCTCCGATGTGCTCGACACCGCGATGGGCCTGCAGGTGCGCGAGGCCGGCGCGCTCGTCATGGCCGGGCTCGCTGCGGCCCTGGCAGCCGTGCTCGCCCAGGCCGAGACCTACCGGCACACGCTCTGCATCGGCCGCACCCACGGCGTCCACGCCGAGCCGACCACCTTCGGGCTGAAGCTCGCCGGCTGGGCCTTCGAGCTCGACCGCGACCGGCAGCGGCTGCGCGTAGCGCTCGCAGGGATGGCCGTCGGCAAGCTGTCGGGCGCCGTCGGCACATACTCGGCGACGAGCCCGGAGCTGGAGCGCTTGATGTGTGAGCGGCTCGGCCTCGAGCCCGACCCGGTGACGACGCAGATCGTCGCCCGCGACCGCTACGCGGAGCTGCTGACGACGCTGGCGATCATCGCCGCCTCGCTCGAGCGCTTCGCCCTGGAGATTCGCCATCTCGCCCGCACCGAGGTGCGGGAGGTCGAGGAGCCGTTCGGCAAGGGCCAGAAGGGGTCATCGGCGATGCCGCACAAGCGCAACCCGATCACCGCCGAGCGCATCTGCGGCCTGGCGCGCGTCGTCCGCGGCGCCGCCCTCGTCGGCCTCGAGAACGTCGCCCTCTGGCACGAGCGCGACATCTCGCACTCGTCGGCCGAGCGCGTGGTGCTCCCCGACGCCTTCCTGGCCGTCGACTACATGCTCGACCGGTTCACCTACCTCGCCGAGGGCCTCGTCGTGCGCACCGGGCGCATGCAGGAGAACCTGATGTCGAGCCACGGCCTCTTCTTCAGCCAGAAGCTGCTGCTGGCTCTCGTCGAGGCAGGGCTCACCCGCGACGACGCCTACCGGCTGACGCAGCGCAACGCGATGCGCGCCTGGGACGAGGCGACCGGCTTCGAGGCGCTCGTGCGCGCCGACCCCGAGGTAACGGCGCAGCTCGACGGCGCCCGGCTCGACCGGGTCTTCGAGATCAGCTCGTACACCCGTCACATCGACACGGTCTTCGAGCGCCTGGCCGCGCTCGCGGCGACGAAGGAGCCCACCCATGGCTGATGCGCCCGTCCATCTCGCGAGCGGCAAGGTGCGCGAGATCTACTCGCTCGACGCCGAGCGGCTGCTGCTCGTCGCGAGCGACCGCATCTCGACGTTCGATGTCATCCTGCCCACCGAGATCCCCGACAAGGGACGTGTCCTCACGGGCCTCTCGGGGTTCTGGTTCGCGCGGACGACGCACATCGTTCCGAACCACCTGCTGAAGCTACGCGCCGACGGCCGCTCGACCGAGTGCCGCAAGCTGACAATGCTGCCGATCGAGTGTGTCGTGCGCGGCTACATCACCGGGTCAGGCTGGAAGGACTACCGGACGACGGGTAGCACCTCGGGCCACGCGCTGCCGCCCGGGCTGGTCGAGTCGCAGCGGCTACCCACCCCGATCTTCACGCCCGCGACGAAGGCCGAGAGCGGCCACGACGAGAACATCACGCGGGCGGAGGCCGCCGAGCTCGTCGGCGCCGAGCTGTTCGCCGAGGTCGAGCGCATCTCGATCGCGCTCTACGAGTTCGCTGCCGAGCACGCGCGGCAGCGCGGCATCGTCGTGGCCGACACGAAGTTCGAGCTGGGGCTGGACGCGAGCGGCGCCCTCGTGCTGGGCGATGAGCTGTGCACGCCGGACTCGTCGCGCTTCTGGCCGGCCAACGAGTACGCACCCGGCCGCGCGCAGGCCTCGTTCGACAAGCAGTTCGTGCGCGACTACTGCGAGACGCAGAGCTGGAACAAGGAGGCGCCCGGCCCGGCGCTCCCCGAAGCTGTCGTCGCCGGCACACGCGCCCGCTACGTCGAGGCGTTCGAGCGCCTGACGGAGATCCCGTTCGACCGCTATCTCGCCGATCCGGAGGTCGTGCTGCGATGAAGGCAACCGTGCTCGTACGGCCGAAAGCCGGCATTCTCGATCCGCAGGGCGAGGCCGTTCAGAGTGGCCTCGGCCACCTCGGCTTCGTGGTGCGCAAGGCCCACGTCGGCCGGCTCGTCGAGCTCGAGCTCGACACGACCGACCGCGAGCAGGCCCGCGCCGACATCGCGAAGATGTGCGAGCAACTGATCGCGAACCCGTTGATCGAGAGCTACGAGATCACCCTCGAGGGCGACGCGTGAGCGAGGGCCCGCGCCCGAAGATCGCCGTCGTCACCTTCCCCGGGTCGAACGACGACCGTGACATGTGCTGGGCGCTCGGCTCGCTGGGCGCGGAGGCGGTGCCCGTGTGGCACGCCGACGAGGGGCTGCCCGCGGTGGGCGCCGTGGTGCTGCCGGGCGGGTTCTCGTACGGCGACTACCTGCGCTGCGGCGCGATCGCCCGCTTCGCGCCGATCATGAAGGCGGTCGCCGCGTTCGCCGCTGACGGCGGCCCGGTGCTCGGCACCTGCAACGGCTTCCAGATCCTCTGCGAGGCCGGCCTGCTCCCCGGCATCCTGCGGGCGAACGGCTCGCTGCGCTTCATCTGCCGAGACACGACGATCCGCGTCGAGCAGACCGACACGCCGTTCACGTCGCGCTGCAAGCCCGGCTACCTGCTGCGCATCCCGATCAAGCACGGCGAGGGCGCCTGGTTCGCCGACCCGGAGCTGCTCGCCGAGGTCGAGGCCAACGGCCAGGTGGTGCTCCGCTACACCAACAACCCCAACGGCGCTGTCGCCGACGTCGCCGGCGTCTGCAATGCCGCGCGCAACGTGATGGGCCTGATGCCGCATCCCGAGCATGCCGTCGACCCGCTGCTCGGCTCCGGCGACGGCGCCCTGATCCTCGCCTCGCTGGTCGAGGCCGCGTCCGCGCGGCTCGGCGTGCCCGCGTAGCGGTACGGAGGCCAGAAGCGAGCCTCCGCCGACGTAGTCGAACCCGTCCGGAGGCAGCGGTTCACTCACACGCCTGCCCCCTCCCCGTCGGCGCCCCACCCCAGCAGCGCCGCGAGCGCCGGCTCCGCAGCGGCCGCCTGCCGCAGCCGCTCGAGGTCGCGGGCGCGCAGCGTCACCGGGCCGCGCCGCACCACGCCGCCGGTCGCGTAGGCGAACCGCACCAGCGGCTCCCCGCGCGCATCGGCGAGCAGCTGCACCACCGAGGAGAAACGCCGCTCCCCCGCGCGTTGCGGCACCGCCGCCTGCGCGACGAGCCTCGCCCCGCCCCACGGCGTCGCCACCGTCGCCGCTTGCCGCTCGGCCTGCGCGCCCGACTCTGCCCTGCCCGTCTTCGTCCGCGTCGTCATGCCCCCACCGTACGGAGCTACCGCGTGAGGCGGTGTGCCCGCTTCGTGCCGGAGGTGCGAAGGCGCGAGCCGGCCCCGGGTCGCCTCTCCGCTTGTACCGCGCACCCGCCGTCGGTAGCGTCGGCAGGGCCGTGTACATCTCCATCCACCTCAGCCCACAGAGCCGCGGCGACGCCGAGGACAGCGAGACCATCGAGGAGCTCGTCGACCACGCCCTCGCGGCCGATGCCGCCGGCGTCGCTGCCATCTGCCTGACGGAGCATCACACCGCCGGCTTCAACACGTACTGCGACCCGTTCCTGATGGGCGCATACCTGGCGCCGCAGCTGACGCAGGCCTACATCGCCGTGCACGTCGTGCAGGTGCCATTCCACAGCCCGGTGCGCATCGCCGAGCAGGCCAACCTGCTCGACCTGCTCACGCGCGGACGCTGCATGGTCGCGCTCGCCCCCGGCTCGCCCCGCCAGATCGAGCTCGACGTGTTCGGCGTGGACTTCGCCGACCGCCCCGGCATCACCCGGGAGCGCATCGAGGCGCTACGGCGCATCTGGGCCTGGCAGGCGGGCGACGAGCCGCTCGACGTCTCGACCGCCAACGACCGCGGCATCCTGTCCGGGCGGATCTCGCCGTCGTCCTTCCGCAAGCCGCACCCGCTGGTGGGACGGGCGACCATGACCGATGCCACGATCGTCGAGTCCGCGCTGCTCGGCTGGCCGGCGATCCTGGCCCTGCGTAGCGAGGGCGACGACAACCGCCGCCAGCTGGCGCTCTACCGGTCGACCCTCGAGGGGGCAGGGCACGACGAGGCGACGGTGCGCGAGTGCCTCTCCTGGCTCGGCCTGACCACGCTCGTCAGCATCGCCCCGACCGAGCGCGAGGCACGACGGCAGCACGACGAGTACCTGGAGATCGGCGGGGCCGGGCCGATCGTGCGGACGGCCGGCGAGGGCTCGCGAGCCTGGGCCGAGGAGTGGCGCACGCGGCAGCTCCAGCGGGCCGAGTGGTCGATCGTGGGGACGCCCGAGATGGTTGCCGAGAGCCTCCTCGGCGACCGCGAGATCGGCGCCGAGCACGCACGCGTCTCGTTCGTCACCACGCCGGGCCGGCGTGAGCAGAACCTCGAGGCGCTGCAGCTGTTCCTCGGCGAGACGCTGCCGCTGCTCGACCCGCAGCAGCTGCCGGGGCCGGCACGCACGGTCGAGACCGAGGCCGCCGCGGCGCTCGCCGCCGGCTCCCTGCCGGCCTAGATGGTTGATGCCACGCTCTCGCGTGTCCGGATGCGCGATCTGACGCGTCTGGGCCGCTCCCGGCCGGCACGGCCCGGCGGAGCCGGGCCCCACCAACCGTCCGCTGCGCCCCGTCGCGCCGGCCCCGCTGGCGCTGCCAGCGCCGCCGGCACGCCGGAACGCCCCAGAGCGGCCAGCTCACGCCCCGGAACAGGCGATCTCGTGGCATCAACCATCTAGCGCACAGGCGAGCACGGCCGTACGATGGCCGCTATGGAACTCATCCACACCTGCTACCGCATCACCGACCCCGCAGCCTCGGTCGCCTTCTACGAGGCGCTCGGCTTCGAGAAGCGTCGCGAGCTGCCGATCCGCGACGAGGCGATCAACATCTTCCTGGGTCTGCCCGGCGGTGGCGACCAGCTCGAGCTGACGTTCAACTTCGGCGTCACGAGCTACGAGCTCGGCACCGGCTACGGCCACATCGCCCTCACGGTCGACGACATGGCGGCGACGCTCGCCCGCCTCGTCGAGCAGGGCATCCAGCCGGAACGGGAGCCGTACCGCATCCGTGAAGGCGGCTCGCTGCTGTGCTTCGTGCGCGATCCCGACCAGTACCGCATCGAGCTGATCGAGAAGAACAACTACTAGCGCAGCGGCGACGCGGCCCGCCCGGGCGGCGAGGCGGCGCGGCGCTCAGCCGACGGACGCCGAGCCGCACACCGGAGCTGTCAGCACGGGCACGATCGAGACGCCGGGAGCGAGCAGGCCGACGGCGCGCACGTAGCCGCCGAGATCGGTGACGAACACGAGCCGGCCGAGACGGTAGGCGCTCAGGCTCTTGCCCTGCGCGACCCGCTCGAGCCGCGGCCCGTGCGCGCGGATGAGGGTGGTTGCGAGCGAGCAGGGGCCGACGCCGAGCCCGGTGGTCACACGTGCCCCCCAGGTGATGACGCCGACGGCAGTCGTGCCGCCAGGGCGGAACAGCACCTCGAGGTGCCAGTCGTCGAAGAGCAGGCGGTCGAAGCCGCCGTCGCCGAGGATACGGATGCTCTGGCTCGCATAGGCGGTCCGGTAGAACTCCGCCGTCCTGCCCAGCGGTGCGCGCCCGACGGTGCTCTGGTCGATGCGGAACGGGCCGCCGTCAACCCGCGGCGCGATGGCGCGCGCCGGCGGCGCCCCGGCGACCAGCACAAATGCGACAACAAGCAGCACGGCGAGCGCACGAGCTATCCGTCGAAAGCTACCTCTCGCACTGGCTACCATGTGTCCATGCCGCCCGAGCCCGTCATCGTCTTCGTCGAGATACCCGGTGGCTCGCGCAACAAGTACGAGCTCGACGCGGAACTCGGAGCGATCGTCCTCGACCGCCGCCTCTTCACCTCGATGAGCTATCCGGCCGACTACGGCTTCATCGAGGGCACGATGGGCGAGGACGGCGACCCGGTGGATGCGCTCGTGCTGGTGGGCGACCCGACCTTCCCCGGCTGCCGCATCCGTACGCGCCCCGTCGGCGTGTTCCACATGACCGACGAGAAGGGCCCAGACGAGAAGATCCTCTGCGTGCCGCTGAAGGACCCGGCGTTCATGCGCGTCCACGACATCCACGACATCGCCCCCGAGTTCCGCGACGAGATCGAGCACTTCTTCCAGGTCTACAAGGACCTCGAGGCAGGCAAGACCGAGACCCGCGGCTTCGGCAACCGAGCCGAGGCCGAGGAGATCATCGTCGCCGGCCGGCTGCGCGCGCTGGAGCCGGTCGAGTCGTAGTGAGCGAGGACGCGCTCGGGGCCTGGCTCGGCCAGCTCGAGGAGGCGGTGGCCGCGGGCGAGGACCCCGGCGCCGACGTCGCGCTCGTCTATCTCGTGCACGAGGACGTGCTGCTGGACGAGGACGAGCTGCACGGTGCGCTGCGCCGCGCCGTCCTGCTGCTCGCCACAGGGGGCGACCCCAGGCGCGACCTCGATCTCGACGGCCGCGCCGTCAGCGCGCTCGCCGACGATCTCGACGCGCCCGCCCAGCGGGCGGAGCTGATCGCTGCGCTCGAGGACGTCGCCGACCTGGTCGCCGGCCTCCCGCACCTGGCGGCGCGGCTCCACGCCCTCCGCGCCGATCCCGACCGGGCCTGGCGTACCCTCGCGCTCGCCCTGCTCGCCGACGAGCTGGACGAGGACGACGAAGACAACACCGACGCCGGTTAGCGCCCGCGCCGCGCGCCGGCCCTGGCCCCGCGCCGGCCCTACCCCCGCTTGAGGCTGAGCACGCTCGTCGCCTTCGTCCCGTCCGGGAGGGCGATGGCCACGGTGCCGTTGAAGGTCGTTGCGGCGAAGGTGCCGGCGCTCTTCCAGGTCAGCCCGGCGCGGCAGGGCGGGTTCGAGCCGGTGCCGACAAGCGACCGCTTCGCATCGTCGTAGACGATCTTCACCGTGCCGAGCGCCCTCGAGGCGCCCTGGATGGTGAAGCCCTTCGCGCTCCAGGCGTTGGTGCCGCCGCCGAGGTCGAAGGCGGAGGTCAGCCGGTCGCCACTGGCGGCGGTCTTGAGGGCGGCGGAGGCGGCGACCGCGACGGCGGCCACGAGACCGGCGGCGACGACAGTAGCGGCGACAGCGGCACGGAGTGTCATGCGCGCAATGTAACGAGCGCACGGCAACTTCTGACGGCCAATAGGATGCCGGGGTGGTCACCGCCGACGATCTCCGCGCCGTCTACCGCAAGGTGCCCGCCGGCGTGGCCGTGGTGACCGTCGACCACGACGGCGAGCGGCTCGGGCTGACCGTGTCGGCGCTCGTCTCGCTATCGCTGGAGCCGCCGCTGATCGGCGTCGCCGTGGCCCGGCAGGCGGCGCTGCACGAGATCCTGCACGGCGCCGGCACGTTCGCGGTCTCGTACCTGCCCGCGGGTGAGGCGGGCACCCGGCTGGCGGCCCACTTCGCCCGTGGCGTGCCGCCGATCGCGATGTGGCACCGCATCGCCGTGCGCGACGGCCGCGAGGGCCTGGCGCCGCAGCTCGCGGGCGCCGCCGGCTGGCTCGACTGCGTCATCGTTGCCGAGCACGCGGCGGGCGACCACACCCTCTTCGTCGCCGAGGTCACTGCCGCCGAGGCCGGCCCGGCGGAGCGCGCGCTCGTCCACGTGGGAGGGAAGACGGAGTGATCGAGGCGGTCGTGTTCGACCTGGACGGCGTCCTGATCGAGACCGAGGAGCTGTGGGACGAGGTGCGCGAGGCCCTGGCCCGCGAGGTGGGCGCCCGCTACGACGCGGCCGCGCAGCGGACGATGATGGGGATGAGCGCGCCCGAGTGGTCGGCCTTCATGGAGAGCCTCGGCGTGCCCGGGCCGCCCGCGGCGATCAACGACGAGGTCGTGCGCCGCCTGATCGCCCGCTACCGGGCGCAGCTGCCGCTGATCCCCGGCGCCGTCGCCGCGGTCGAGCGGATGGCCGCTGCTGGCTACACGCTGGCGGTCGCGTCGTCGTCGAACCGCGTGCTGATCGAGCTGGTGCTGGAGCTGTCGGGGCTGGCGCCGCGCTTCGCTGCCGTCGTCTCCTCCGAGGAGGTCGCGCGCGGGAAGCCGTCACCCGACGTCTACCAGGAGGCTTGCCGGCGCATCGGCGTCGCCCCGGAGCGGGCCGTCGCCGTCGAGGACTCGCATGCCGGCATCCGCTCGGCACGGGCCGCGGGGCTGCGGGTGCTCGTCATCCCCAACCACTCGTACCCGCCCGGGGCCGAGGCGCTGGCGCTCGCCGACCTCGTGCTCGCCGACCTGGCGGCGCTCACCCCGGCAGCGGTCGAGGGCGAGGTGGCGACGCTGCCCCTGGACGTCAAGCACAATGCGGGGCATCATCCTGGAGCTGTAGCAGTCACCACGAGAGGGTCAGGTCACATGAGCGCAACGGGCACGGTTGTCGGGATCTACGTCGGGCCGCCCGGCATGGTCGAGCGCGTGCGCGCCCACGCCGGGCGCGGCCTCGAGGGCGACCGCTACCTCGAGGGCTCGGGCTTCTTCTACCTGCCGGACAAGACCGGCCAGGCGCTGACGCTGGTCGAGGCGGAGGCGCTCGAGGCGCTGGCGAACGAGACCGGCCTGGTGCTGAGCCCGGCCGACGCGCGCCGCAACGTCGTCACCCGCGGCATCCGCCTCAACGAGCTGGTCGGCAAGCGGTTCCGGGTGGGCGACGTCGAGTGCTACGGGCAGCGGCTGTGCCCGCCCTGCGCCCACTTGCAGCAGCTGACCCAGCCCGGGGTGCTGCGCGGCCTGCTCCATCGTGGCGGCCTGCGCGCCGACATCCTGGGTGACGGCGAGATCGCGCTGGGCGCGCCGGTGGAGGTCGTGACGATGCTGTAGGGCGGCGGAGGCGAGGCGGTGGCGCGGGGCGGCGCGGGCGGTGGCGCGGGGCGGCGCGCTAGCCGTGCCAGCGGCCGACGAGCACGCAGCCGTTGTGACCGCCCAGGCCCATCGCGTTCGAAAGCGCCAGCTCGACCTGCTGGGCGCGCGCGACGTTCGGGACGTAGTCGAGGTCGCACTCGGGGTCGGGCGTGCGGTAGTTGATCGTCGGCGGCAGCAGGCCGGTCTCGACGGCCTTGACGCACATCATCGCCTCGATCGCGCCCGCCGCACCGAAGCAGTGGCCGGTCATCGACTTCGTCGAGGAGACGGCGAGCCGGTAGGCGTGGTCGCCGAACACCGCCTTGATCGCGTTCGTCTCGGCGACGTCGCCGAGGGGGGTCGCGGTGCCGTGCGCGTTGATGTACCCGACCGCGTCGGGCTCGATGCCGGCCCGGCGGATGGCCGCCGTCATCATCTCGATCACGCCGCGCGACTCGGGGTCGGGCTGCGCCATGTGGTGCGCGTCGTTGGAGGCGCCGTAGCCGATCACCTCGGCGTAGATGTGGGCGCCACGCGCGACGGCGTGGTCGAGGTCCTCGAGCACGAGCACGCACGCGCCTTCGCCCATCACGAAGCCGGCGCGGGTGGCGTCGAACGGCCGCGAGGCGAGCGTCGGGTTCACGTCCTCGACGGCGAGGCCGCGCATCGCGCAGAAGCCGGCCAGGATGAGCGGGTGGAGACAGGCCTCGGTGCCGCCGCAGAGCATCGCCAGGGCGTCGCCGCGACGGATGATCTCGGCGCCCTCGCCGATCGCGTGGGAGCCGGTCGCGCACGCCGACACGGGCGCGAAGTTGGGGCCGCGCAGCCCGAGCGCGATCGCCAGCTGGCCGCTCGCCGAGTCGACGAGGCAGTTTGGCAGGAAGAACGGCGACACACGGTCGAGGCCCCGTTCGAGCAGCACCTCGTGCTGGTCGAGGATCGTGACGACGCCGCCGATGGCGCTGCCCAGGGTGACGCCCACCCGTGCCGGGTCGATGGCGGCGACTCCGGCATCGTCGTAGGCCTCGCGGCCGGCGGCGAGCGCCAGCAGCACGTTGCGGTCGAGGCGGCGCACCTCCTTGGCCGGCGCGACGACCGTCGGATCGAAGTCCGTCACCTCCGCGGCGACCCGCACCGGGAAGCTGCTGGCGTCGAAGCGAGTGATCCAGCCGAGCCCACTGCGACCCGCAACCGCAGACTCCCACGTCGAGCGGGCATCGAGGCCGAGCGGCGTGACCGCACCGAGCCCCGTGATGACGACACGCTTCATCCCGAGAAATCTAGTGGCTGGTGACCCCGGAGGCCGCAGGAAGGTATCGTCAGGGGCATGCGCCTCGGCTATACCGCCCCCGCTGAAGGCATCTGGCTCGGCGAGCACCCCGGCCTCGCGGCGTTCGCGGCCGAACTCGGCTACACCGACTGCTGGTCGATGGAGGTGGCCCACAGCGACGGCTTCCTGCCGATCGCGGTCTCGGCCGTCGGCAGCGACCGGCTGCGCTACGGCACCGCGATCGCGAGCGTCTTCGCGCGCGGGCCGGCCCTGCTCGCCACCAACGCCGCCCAGCTCGCCGAGCTGGCGCCCGGCCGCTTCGTGCTCGGCATCGGCACCTCGTCCGACATCATCGTCCAGCGCTGGAACGGCATCCCGTTCGAGAAGCCGTACACGCGGCTCGCCGAGACGCTCGACTTCCTGCAGGCGGCCCTCGCGGGCGAGCGGGCAGGCGGCTTCAAGCTGCCCACGCCGCCGGCGGCGAAGGTGCCGATCATCCTCGGCTCGATGCGCCCGCGCGCCCTGCGCCTGGCCGGTGCCAAGGCCGACGGCCTCACGATCAACCTCGTGCCCGCCGACGCGCTCCACCACCTGCTGGCGCACGTGCAGGCGGGCGCCCGCGAGGCGGGCCGCGACCCGGCCGGGCTCGAGGTCGTGCAGCGCGTCTTCGTCGCGGTGGCCGACGATCCGGCCGCGGCCGAGCGGCTCGCCCGCCGCCACGTCATCGCGTACGCCCAGGTCGAGGTGTACCGCACGTTCTTCCACTCGATCGGCATCGGTGAGGCGCTGGAGCCGGCGATCGTGGCGTTCCTGGAGGGCCGTCGCGAGGAGGCGCTCGAGCTGCTGCCGCTGGAGATCGTCCGCCAGCTCGTCCTGCACGGGACGTGGGCCGAGATCGCCGCCGCCGTCGAGGCGCACCGCGCTGCCGGCGTGACGACGCCTGCCCTGTGCTTCCTGATCGGTCCGGGCGAGCCCGCCGACCGGGCCCGCCTGCAGCGCGAGGCGATGGAGAGGCTGGCGCCGTGATCGGCGAGAACCCGCGCCGCATCGACGCGAACCTCGAGCCGCTCGACGACTTCGTCGTGATCCACCCCACCGAGGACGAGTCCGAGACCCGCACCGGCCTGATCATCCCGCCGAGCGCCGAGACGAACTGCGTCACCGGCATCGTCACCGCCGTCGGCGTCGAGGCCAACGGCATCCTGCCGGGCGACAAGGTGCTGTACCCCAAGGACGCCGGCTACGAGGTGCGCCTCGCCGGGGCCGCGGTGCGCGTGCTGCGCCGCTGCGAGCTGATCGCGCGAGTCCACGACTAGCGAGAGCCGGGGCGGCGGGGTCCGGAGCGACTCATCAGGCCCGCCCGCGATCGGACCGACGCCCCGGAAAAGGGGTGCGGCTCGCCGAGGGTGGCGGGCCGCGGGGGCCGGAGAGGGTGAGGGGGTGGAACCGGCTACGGGGAGTAGCGGAGCGGCGGGGAGCCGCCGTCATCCCTCGAATGGGGGATCTGTCGCAGGCGACTCCGCTGCCCGCCGTCGGGTATCCTGCGGCCTCACCAGGAGAAGTGGCCGAGTGGCTGAAGGCGGCGCCCTGCTAAGGCGTTATGTGGGGTTAACCCCTGCATCGAGGGTTCGAATCCCTCCTTCTCCGTTGCAC
>CANFDS010000012.1 GCA_947445525.1 Actinomycetota bacterium
GACGGGTGACAGGCTGACGGGTCTCAGCCTGAATCCGGCGCTTGGCGCGATCGCGCGGCGCCCGGCCGGGCCGTCAGGACGGGATGCACCGCCCGCGCCAAGCGCCGGATTCAGGCTCAGGTGCGGTTCAGGAAGCGGCGGTACCTTCCAGAGATGAGCGAGGCACGGCCGAGAGTCGAATCGCTGGCGCTGGTCGCGCTGGCGCTGGTCGCGCTGGCGCTGGTCGCGCTGGCGCTGGCTGCGTGCGCCGCCGCGTTGGCGCCGGCCTCCTCCCTCGCGGCCGAGCTGGCGCGTCCGCGCGTCGACCCGGAGGCGATCTACGCGCGCTCGGGCCCCGGCGTCGTGACGATCACGGTCGTGAGCGTCATCAACTCGTACTTCGGCCCGCGCCAGGTGGAGGGCGAAGGCTCGGGCTTCATCCTCGACCGGCAGGGCAACATCGTCACGAACCAGCATGTGGTGGACGGCGCCGAGACGATCACCGTGCTCCTGAGCGACGGCACGAAGGTCGCCGCGACCCTCGTCGGAGCGGACGCCTCGACCGATGTGGCGGTCATCCGGATCTCGACCGCGGGCCTGACCTTGCGGCCGCTCGTCCTCGGCAACTCCACTACCGTCCGCCCCGGCCAGAGCGTCGTCGCGATCGGCACGCCTTTCGGCCTCAGCGGGACGATCACCGAGGGCATCATCAGCGGTCTCGGGCGCACCATCAGCGCACCCGACCGCACGCCGATCACCGGGGCGCTCCAGACCGATGCGGCGATCAACGAGGGTAACTCGGGCGGGCCGCTGATCGACGCCGCCGGCAAGGTAATCGGGCTGAACGCACAGATCAACAGCAAGTCGGGCGGCAGCGAGGGCGTCGGCTTCGCGATCCCGATCAACACGGTGAAGAAGGTGGTCGCCCGGCTGCTCGCCGCGGCAAGGGGACGGTCGACGGGCCGGGAGCCCGCCTCGGCCCGCGCCAGCGCCGGGCCCCCTCCGGCAGCAGCTGCCTAGCCGGCGAGCGGCGGGCGGCGCCCGTGCCAGTGGGTCAGCCGCTGGAACGCGCCCGCCGCGTGCAGGGCGCCGGCCTCACCGAAGCGCCGGCCGACGAACGCGACGCTGACCGGCATGCCGTCGACGAAGCCGCAGGGGGCGCTCACGACCGGCCAGCCGACGAGGCTCCACGGCGCCGTATAACGCATCAGCCGCTGGCGGAAGAGGTTCTCGGCAGCGGCACCCGGCGGCGGCGCCACGCCCGGCCCGAAGTCGAACTCCACCGCGCCGCCCGGAGCGACCCGCGGCGCGATCGCAGGCAGCGTCGGCTGGATCAGGCAGTCGAGGCTGCCGGCGGCGGCACGGAACCCGTCGGCGATGAGCGTGCGCACCCGCAGCGCGGTGGCGTACGCGGTGGCGGGGACGAACAGGCCGGCGAGCAGCCGTCCGCGCACGTCGGCGCCGAGCTCGTCGTAGTGGGCGCGCAGCAGGTCGCGGTGGATCGCGCTGGCCTCCCCGAACTGCAGCGTCTGCTGGACGAGCCCGGCCCGGTCGACGAGCGGCATCGTCACCGAGACGATGGTGGCGCCGGCCTCGCGCAGCACGGCGACGGCGTCGCGGACGGCGGCGGCGATGCGGGGGTCGAGGTCGCCTTCGAAGAGGCTGTCGACGACGCCGATGCGTAGCTGCCGCGGGTCGCCGCCACGAGCCGCCTCGTAGTAGCCGCCCGCGTCGACTGCCAGCGTCGACGGGTCGGCGGGGTCGTGCCCGGCGATGACGTCGAGCAGGAGCGCGCAGTCCTCGGCCGAGCGGGCGATTGGCCCGACCGTGTCGACCGACCAGGAGAGCGGCAGCATGCCGCGGGTCGAGACGAGCCCGGTGGAGGGCCGGATCCCGGTGACGCCGCAGAACGCGGTGGGGATGCGGATCGAGCCGGCGGTGTCGGTGCCGAGCGTCCCTGTGACGATGCCGGCGGCGACGGCCGCGGCGCTGCCGCCGCTCGAGCCGCCGGTGGCGCGCCCCGTGTCCCACGGGTTGCACGCGCGCCCGAAGGCGGCGCTGGTGGTGAGCGGGCCATACGCGAGCTCATGCGTGTTGAGCTTGCCGAGGACAATTGCGCCGGCGGCGCGCAGGCGGGCGACCGCGGTGGCGTCGCAGCGGGCGATGTTCGTCCGCAGCGCGGCCGAGGCCCCGGTGGTCGGCACGCCCCCGACGTCGAGGACGTCCTTGACGGCGACCGGGACGCCCCACAGCGGGCCACGGGAAGAGGCGGCGGCGCCCGGCCCCGAGCCGGCGCCCGACCCCGCCTCCAGAGCCGCGGCCTCCGCCAGCGCCTCCTCGCCCCGCACCGAGATGAACGCGTTGAGCTGCGGGTCGAGCGCAGCGATCCGCTCGAGCGCGGCCGCCACCTCGGCAACGGGCGAGCGCTCGCCGCTGCGCAACTCGGCAGCCAGCGACGCGATGCTCATGCGAGGCCGAGCGGCGCCGGGCCCGCCCCCGCCCCACCCGCCGGCAGCAGGGCGGCGAGCCCCTCGACGGCCGGCAGGAACACCGCCAGGAAGTCGCGCACGCCCTCCAGCTCGGCGACGGCCGGGTGCAGGCCCTCGCGGGCGGCGGCGGCACGGATCTCGTCGACGGTCGGCGTCGCGGCGACGGATGGCACGTCGGACACGGCTGCGCCCGCCCCCTACACCGAGGCGACGATCGTGATGCCGCCGTGCGGCTTCTGGCGGAGCGTCGCCCGCACGCGGTCGCCCGGCAGCGCCAGAGCGGCGGCCGCGTCGTCGCGGATCTGCACCGCGAGCGCCTCGCAGAACGCGCCCTGCGAGCGAAAGGCGGGGAGGTAGAGCTTGAGCGATTTCGACTCGATGCAGAGGGCGCCGGGCTCGTAGTCGATCGTCACGACGTACATGTCCGGCTGGCCGGTAATCGGGCAGACGGCCGTGAGCTCGTCGCTCGTCATCTCCACCCGGGCCACCCCGGGGTTGGGGAACGTCTCGATGCCGGCGAAGTGGCCCGAGCCGGCATGGCCGAGGGCGACAAAGACGGGCTGCGCGGGCTGCTCGGTCACGACGACTACTCTACGGCCCGTGACTGGACGCGTCTACCTGGCGGGACTGCCGCTCGCCGATGGCTACCGGCGCGCAGCCGGGCGCCTGCTGAGTGCGGCCGGCTGGGATGTGGTCGACCCGATGCGCCGTGACTTCCGCGGCCGCACCGAAGGCAACGAGGCCGAGATCGTCGAGGGCGACCTCGCCGACATCGACTCCTGCGCTGTCGTGCTCGCCGACTTCACCGCCCCGGACGAGGGAACGGCGATGGAGGCCTGGTACGCCCGCTCCGCAGGCATCCCGGTGGTCGCGTACAGCGGGGGAGCCTGGGCTCACCCGTGGACGGTGTACGTGAGCGCCTCCGTCCACGCCCGCCTCGCGGACGCGGTCGCCGCGGTGGCAGCGTTGCCGGCACGGCCGACGTCCGGCTAGCGCCGCTCAGCGCAGCGTGACGACAGGCCCGTTCCGGGTGAACAGCCCCTCGAGGTCGAGCTTGTTGACCTTGGGGGCGGGATAGAGCCCGCCGTTCTGCAGGACGAGCACCTCGCCGTGGGCATCGAGCCCGCGCGCCCGCACGCGCAGCACCCACAGCCCTTCATCCGAGAAGTGGTACGTGCCGCGCAACAGGTGAGCCGAGACACGCTCGAGGCGCGTCCTGATGCGCACGTTCGTCGGTGAGACGACGTCGAGCGAGAGCGACCTGGGCGCCTGGGCCGATCCCAGCGCCAGCTCGATCGTCGCGCGCTTGCCGACGATCGGGATGTCGGGGCTCACGCGGAGCAGGCCCGTCGCCGCTCCCGCCTGCGCCGCGAAGGCACCGGCCGCTGTGACGGCAGCCAGCAGCGTGAGGAGAGCGGAGCGGGCCAGCATCGTCGGATCAACGATACTCGCTCCTTTCGGCGCCGCCGCAGCCGGCGACGGGGAGCGCTGTTACAGTCGCCCTCATGGCGCGGAGCGAGAGCTGGCTGGGCGAGCTGATCGACCTCTCGCGGCCGCTCACCCTGGACACCGTCGACGCCCTGCTCGGCGACATCGTGGCCGGACGGCCAGAACGCCTACTTCAAGGACTTCCGGATCGAGGTCGCCAGCGACCACGTCGCCGACACCGCCTACTCGTGCGTCGTCAGGCTGCCCGAGCACATCGGCACGCACGTCGATGCGCCCATCCACACCGTCGCCGGCGGCGCGACGCTCGAGAGCGTCGACCTGCAGCGGCTGATCGGCGACGCCGTCGTCTTCGACCTCGACCGCGGTGGCGCCCACTACGGCTACACCGCCGCCGACCTCGAGCAGGCGGACCCCGGACTCGAGCCCGGCGACATCGCCCTGCTCTAGTCCGGGTTCCAGGACGCCCGCCCCGACGAGCGGATGCGCCAGACCTTTCTCACCGCCGGCGCGGCCCAGTGGCTCGTCGACCGCGGCGCAGCCACCGTCGGCGTCGAGCCGTGTACGCCCGACCCGCTCTACGCCGGCGTGTACGAGCTGGGCTGGACAAAGCAGGACACGCCGAATCCGCCCGCCTGGCCCGCGCACAACATCCTGCTCGGTAACGGCGTCCTGATCATCGAGGGGCTCACGAACCTCGAGCGCATCCGCGGGCGGCGCGTCCGCTTCGCCGCGTTGCCCGCTCTGATCCCGGGCCTCAGCGGCTTCCCGGTGCGGGCCGTCGCCTGGCTCGACCCGGCGTAGAGCAGTGGGCCGAGCGTCAGCCGCCGGCCAGCTTGACGCGGTAGCCCTTCGTCTCGAGCCGCGCCGCGACCTTCTCGCGATGGTCGCCCTGGAGCTCGATCGCGCCCTCCTTGACCGCGCCGCCGGAGCCGCAGAGCCGCTTGAGATCGCTCACGGTGTCCGCCAGCACGGCGGCAGGCAGCCCGCGTACGACCGTCACGATCTTGCCGCCGCGGCCGCCTTTCTCGCGGAACACGCGGACGACGCCGTCTGCCGGCAGCTGCGGGCCCGACGGGGGCGCTGCCGCGGGCCGCTTGCTCGGCGACCGGCGGCTGTCGCCATCGCTGGTGGAGTAGACGAGCCGGCTGTTCGACACGGCCTGGATGGTAGTCGGCGGTGGCGGGTGGACGGGCGACGGCGGGTGGCGCGACCCCACGGCGGCCGCGAGCAGCCCCGCGGCTGCGCCAACCGGCCGGATACGTCGTGCGGATCTTTACAAGACACGTACGGTTCGATACGTTCGCTCGCAAGGAACCTGTGACCCGAGGGAGGCAGCGCACCATGTCGATCGTCGCGGTTGCGCGCCTGATGGGCGAGCGGAAGATCCGGCACGCGCCCGTCGTCGAGGACGACCGCCTGCTCGGGATCATCAGCACGCGCGACGTCATGGCAGCGCTCGTCGAGCGCGTCTGGCGCTCCCACGACGAGCAGGCCCACGAGACCGCTCGCGCGCTGCTGCAGCGCTCGCGCTAGGCGACACTCCTGCCGCGTCCGGACATCGAGACGATCCGGGCGCAGGACGCCGAGGAGCGCCCGGCCGGCGGGGCGAGCTGGGCGGCTCGGCGCGCCCGGTCGAGCTCTTCTCGCTGCGCGGCGAGGTCCGCATCGGCGGTGACCGGCTCGGGCCCGGGTGCTACGTCTACTTGGAGAGCGGCCTCACCTCCGCCGCGCTCGTCGCCGCCGACGAGGCGCTGCTGCTGGCCATGGTCGAGGACGAGCGCGCGTCTGGCCCGACGGGCGCCTGGGAGGTGATCGACACCGAGCAGCTGAACTACTCGTGGTTGGGCTTCGACGGCCAGTCCCGCCCGGGCTCGCCATCAAGAAGCTCCGCGTCGACCCCGACAGCGGTGACTGGACGTGGCTGGCAGCAGGGGCGCCGAACCGCGTGACCCCGCTCGCGGAGACCCACTCCACCGTCGAGGAGGCCTGCTATCCAGCTCGTTGCTGCTAGTTGGTGCAGCCTAAGCCGTTGATGAGGGTTCCGGTGGGGGGCGTGACTAAGGGGTTGATGAGGGTTCCGGTGGGCGTGACTTTGGAGCAGCCGGTCGCGAAGCTCAGGTCCGTGCTGGTCAGGTTCGCGTTGGTCAGGTTCGCGTTGGTCAGGTTCGCGAAGCTCATGTCCGTGCTGGTCAGGTTCGCGTTGGTCAGGTTCGCGCCGGTCAGGTTCGCGAAGCTCATGTCCGTGCTGGTCAGGGTCGCGAAGCTCAGGTCCGTGCTGGTCAGGTCCGCGCCGGACAGGTCCGCGTTGGTCAGGTTCGCGCCGGACAGGTTCGCGTTGGTCAGGGTCGCGAAGGGCAGGTCTGCGCCGGTCAGGTTCGCACCGGTCAGGTTCGCGTTGGTCAGGGTCGCGGCGCTCAGGGGCGTGATGACCGTGATGACGCCCGCCAAGTCGTTGGCCAGGGTCGCGTTGCCCACGTACGCGTTGCTCAGGTTCGCGTTGGTCAGGTTCGCGTTGGTCAGGTTCGCGTTGGTCAGGTTCGCGTTGCTCAGGTCTGCGTTGCTCAGGTCTGCGCCTTGGCAGTTTGGTGCGCAGGCAGGGGTGGCTTGCGGAGAGTCTGAGCGGCCTCCCTCCGGTCACTGAGCGCCGACACACAACCACCAGATGCCGCTCGGATCTCGCACCTCACTGCGCTCTTGCTCTTCCATGATCCAGTGATGGTCACCCTGGCGCAGCATCAATGAACAGGTAGCCGGTCAGGTTCCAGGTTGAGTTTTCCTCTGCAATGAGCTTGCAGCGCTCAACTCCCGCAGGGTTCTCACGCAGAGCCTGGGCGGCGAGGATCGCACCAGCGCCGACAAGCGCCTGCACAAGCCGCGAAGTGTGAGCACTCGACGTTCACCTGCCGTCCTAGCGTGGTCGGCGTCGCAGCTCGACGCGCCTTCGGCTCGTGCTCCACCCGACAAGAGCGGGCAGGTGACGAGAACAGTCCGGGCAACCGATCGTCGTCAATCCGAGGGTAGCACCGGGGGTAGCACCGCACGGCCCTCAGCGGCACCCGCGCGCCGCGTGAACGATGGAACCATGCGGCTTTCCGCATGGCTCCTAGCATTGAAATGGGCCTACCAGGATTCGAACTCGGCGCTGCTCGGCACCCACGGGAGCTCTGGATCGCCGCTCGCCTGTGTCACCGGGACGACGCTGACGTATACGGCGACGGCGCTGAGCGAGGTGACGTCGAGCGACACGGCGAACGACCTGCGCGTGCGTGTCTACGCCAGCGAGTCCGGCAGCACGGCGTTGCGCGTCGATCTCGGCCGTGACCGGGACCGCGTACGCCGGCTTCACCCTGTATCCGACCGCTGTCGGCGACCGCTCGACGGGCACGCTGTCGACGACGACGTGGGGGCTCGCGGCTGCGGGTGACGGCGCGGTGCTGACGACCGCCAACGCCTGGGACACGGCATTCGCCGGCGGCCGCTACGTGACGTTCACCTTCCCCGACGAGGCACCGACCGCGGCGACGGTCACTGCTGCGAGCTTCACGCTCGCGTACCGGGCCGGCGCAAGCAGGTCAAACAGCTGCTGGTACGCCGAGGTCTACGACGGGGCCAGCACGTTGATCGGCACGCACGGGTCGAGCGGCTCGCCGATCTCGTGCAACTCGAGCGACAGCGCGTGGCAGACCGACGTGGTCACCCTGCCCGAGCTCGACACCGGGCCGGAGCTCAACTCATTGCAGGTAAAGGTCTACTTCAAGACGTCGGGGCCGTCCGCCGTCGCAGTCGATCTTGCGCGGCTGTCCGCGGCATACTCGCTCGGCTCGCCCTAGAGGCTTGCTATCAGGAGCGGGTGGCGCTCGCGGCCTTCGGCTTGGCCGGCGTCTTCGCCTTCACAGGCGCCTTCGCCCTCGCCTTCACCGCCGGCGCCGCCGCGGCCGAGATCGACGCGCGCAGCGCGAGCAGCTCGCGCAGGAAGCGGCCGGTGTACGAGGCCGGGGCCGCAGCGATCTGCTCGGGCGTCCCGATCGCGACGATCTCGCCGCCACCGTCGCCGCCCTCGGGGCCGAGGTCGATCACCCAGTCGGCCTGCTTGATGACGTCGAGGTTGTGCTCGATCACGAGCACGGTGTTGCCGGCATCGACGAGTCGCTGCAGCACCTCGAGCAGCTTCTCGATGTCGGCGAAGTGGAGGCCGGTCGTCGGCTCGTCGAGGATGTAGAGCGTGCGGCCGGTGGCGATCTTGGAGAGCTCCGCGGAGAGCTTGACGCGCTGCGCCTCGCCGCCCGACAGCGTCGTCGCGGGCTGGCCGAGCTTCACGTAGTCGAGGCCGACGTCGTTGAGCGTCTGCAGCCGGCGGCGCAGCTTGGGAATCTTGGCGAAGAAGGCGAGCGCCTCCTCGACGGACATCTCGAGCACGTCGGCGATCGACTTGCCCTTGAAGTGCACCTCGAGCGTCTCGCGGTTGTAGCGGCGCCCGTGACACGCCTCGCAGGGGACGTACACGTCGGGCAGGAAGTGCATCTCGATCTTGATCTGGCCGTCGCCCTTGCACGTCTCGCAGCGGCCGCCGCGCACGTTGAACGAGAACCGCCCCGCCTTGTAGCCACGCGCCTTCGCCTCCGGGGTGAGGCAGTAGAGCTCGCGGATGTGATCGAAGAGCTTGGTGTACGTCGCCGGGTTGGAGCGCGGGGTGCGCCCGATCGGCGACTGGTCGATCTCGATGACCTTGTCGAAGGCGTCGATGCCCTCCACCCCGTCGTGATCGCCGGGCTTGATGCGGAGCCGCTGGAGCCGCGCGGCGAGCGACTTGTAGACGATCTCGTTGACGAGCGTGGACTTGCCCGACCCGGAGACGCCCGACACGACGACGAACTTGCCGACGGGGATGTCGACGTCGATGCCCTTGAGGTTGTGCATGCGGGCGCCCCTCACCGAGAGGACGCCGTTGTCGGCCGTGCGGCGCTCGGGCACGCGGATGCTGCGCTCGCCCGAGAGGAACTTGCCGGTGACCGAGGCGGGCGCCGCCATCACGGCGGCAGCGTTGCCCTCGGCCACGACGTAGCCGCCGTGCTCGCCGGCGCCGGGGCCCATGTCGACGATCCAGTCGGCGGTGCGCATCATCTGCTCGTCGTGCTCGACGACGATCACCGTATTGCCGAGCGCGCGCAGCCGCTCGAGCGTCCCGATCAGCCTGTCGTTGTCGCGCTGGTGCAGGCCGATCGACGGCTCGTCGAGGATGTAGAGCACACCGACGAGCTGCGAGCCGATCTGCGTGGCGAGCCGCAGCCGCTGCGCCTCGCCGCCAGAGAGCGTCGCGGCCGCGCGGTCGAGCGAGAGGTAGCCGACGCCGACATCGTCGAGGAAGGTGAGGCGCTCGCGAATCTCCTTGAGGATGCGCGCGCCGATGAGCTGCTCGGTGTCGCTGAGCCGGAGGCCGTCAACGAAGCGGAGCGCCCCGGACACGGACATCCGCGTGAAGCCGTGGATGTTCTGCCCGCCCACGGTGACGGCGAGCACCTCCGGCTTGAGCCGGGCGCCGTCGCAGGCCGGGCAGGGCCGGAACGACATGTACTCCTCGATGCGCTCGCGCATCTGCGTCGAGTCGGTCTCCTTGTAGCGCCGCTCGAGGTTCGGCACGATGCCCTCGAACGTCGTCATGTACGCCCGCTTGCGCCCCATCCGGTTCCGATACTGGACGTAGAGCTTCTCGCTGCCGGTGCCCTGCAGGAAGAGGGCGCGCTGCCGGTCGGTGAGGTCCTCCCAGGCGATGGTCAGGTCGATCTCGTAGCGGTCGGCGATGGCCTGAAACACCGACTCGTAGAACGTCGAGAAGCCGATCGACCAGGGCACGAGCGCACCGTCGGCGATGGCCACGCTGGGGTCGGGCACGAGCAGGTCGGGGTCGATCTCCTGCTGGGCACCGAGGCCGGTGCAGCGCGGGCAGGCGCCGTGCGGCGAGTTGAAGGAGAAGATCCGCGGCTCGAGCTCCGGCAGCGAGACGCCGTGCTCCGGGCAGGCAAAGTTCTCGGAGAACGTCATCGACTCGCCGTCGGTCACGTCCACCACGACGAGCCCTTCGGCGAGGGCGGCGGCGGTCTCGATCGACTGGGCGAGGCGGGTGCGCAGGTCGGCCTTCATGACGAGCCGGTCGACGACCACCTCGATCGTGTGCTTGAACTTCTTGTCGAGCACGATCTCGTCCTCGAGCAGCTTCGCCTCGCCGTCGACCTTAACGCGCGTGAAGCCCTCGGCGCGGAGATGCTCGAGCACGTCGCGGAACTCGCCCTTGCGGTCGCGCACGACGGGGCCGTTGACGGTGAAGCGCGCCCCCTCGGGCAGCCGCAGGATCTGGTCGACGATCTGGTCGACCGACTGCCCGGCGATGGGCCGGCTGCAGATCGGGCAGTGGGGCTTGCCGACGCGCGCGTAGAGCAGGCGCAGGTAGTCGTAGATCTCGGTGACCGTGGCGACCGTCGAGCGCGGGTTGCGCGAGGTCGTCTTCTGGTCGATCGAGATGGCGGGCGAGAGGCCGTCGATCGAGTCGACGTCGGGCTTCTCCATCATCTGCAGGAACTGCCGCGCGTACGCGGAGAGCGACTCGACGTAGCGGCGCTGCCCCTCCGCGTAGATCGTGTCGAAGGCGAGCGACGACTTGCCGGAGCCCGACAGGCCGGTGATGCAGACGAGCGCGTTGCGCGGGATGCGCACCGTGACGTCCTTCAGATTGTGCTCCCGCGCCCCGTGGACGACGAGTTCGTCGATCATGGGGTCAGTCTACCGACCGAACGCACGTTCGCAAAGTCGGATGCCCGGGTTCACCACGAGCGTTGCCCCGCGGGGCTGCTGGCGCGAGCTCTAACGACGTCCTACTAGACGGCGGGGCGGCGGCGCGAGCGGCCGAACACGAGGCCGCCGGCCAGGAAGCCGAGGCCGAAGGTGCCGATCGCGAAGGCGACGATCGCGAGCGCCTTGCGCCGCCGCGAGAGCCGAGCCCAGCGCCCGAGCGCCTCCTCTTCCTCACGCGTCAGCGGTTCGCCGCGACGCTGCTTGCGCATCGCGCCCCCGGCGCGCACGCCGAGGTACAGATCATCGAAAACCTCTGCGCTCTCGTCAGCCATGGGATCCAGTCTATAGCCTGCCATCGCAGTGACCTCGCTCGTCGTTCACGTATCCGATCTTCATGTCGGGAAGAAGGAGAGCCCGGAGATCGCGGAGCCCCTTGCCCGGTTGATCGACCGCGAGTCCCCCGAGCTGATCGTTGCCAGCGGTGATCTGACCCACCGCGGGCAGCGCGAGCAGCAGGAGCGCGCGGCCGTCTTCCTGCGAGAGCTCGGACGGCCCGTGCTCGCCGTTCCCGGCAACCACGACATCCCGCACACTGTTCCCGCCCGCTTCACGCAATCCTTCTCGGCCTTCGCGGCGGTGTGGGGCACGACGACACCCTCGTTCGCGTCGGAGCGGCTGGCCGTCGTCGGCCTCAACTCGGTGCGGCCATGGCGGCACCAGTCGGGCGGCCTTGCGCCGGGGCGCGTCGCGCACCTGGAGGGCGCGCTCGAGCACGCCGCGCCCGGAGCGCTACGGATCGCGGTTCTCCACCACCAGTTGGCGAACCCGCCGTGGCGGACGCGCAAGGCGCCGCTGGCCCGCCGCGATGCCGTTGTCGACCGCTTTGCCGCCGCCGGCGTCGAGCTTGTCCTAGGCGGCCATGTCCATCAGGCCTCCGCGACGCGCCGCGGCGAGTTCCAGGCCGATGAGGGTGCGGGCGGGGCGATGGTGCTGCTAACGGCGCCGGGGCTCGGCCGGCCCCGGCCACACCGCACCGGCGAGGCGCGCGGCCTCCACGCGATCGACGCCGACGAGCGCACCCTCGTCGTCCGCACCTACCTGTGGCGAGACGGCCGCTGGGCGGCGACGGCCGAGCGGCGGTTCCCGCGCGGCGGCGGCGAGCTCTAGCGGCCCGGCCGGCTCCGGCTAGCGGCCCGGAGGCACGCGGCACGCCGGGCGCGGCGGCGTGCGCGGGATGACCCCGGCGGCAACCAGCCGGCGGTAGAGCAGCATGAGCAGCGCCGCGAACGGCAGCCCGATGAGAAAGCCGCCGGCGACGACCAGCGCTTCCACCGCATCCTCGTCGAGCACATGCCGCTCGGCGACGGCTACCCGGGCCTGCGTGGCTGGGTGGCGCGGCTGGATGCGCTGCCGCGCGCGTAGGGGTGGGCGCGGCCCGCGCGGGTGCTTCAACGGTTCCCTGACGCATTCGGCACACAGCTGTTCGCTTGGCCCGGATAGCGTTCGTCGAGTGCTGACGATGAAAACCGGTACTAAATCATCGACTCATGAGGCAGCAGATCGCCGCCAGGCTGTCAGCCGCTGAGATGGAGAAGCTCGACGCCCTCGTCTCCGCAGGCCGCTACCCGAGCCGAGCCGCCGCTGTCCGCGCCGGGCTCGAGCTGCTCTTCCGCGAGGAGCGGGAGCGCGAAATCGTCGAGGCGTGCCGGCGCGGCTACGGCGAGCAGCCACAGGAGGAGTGGATCGGACGGGCGGGGCTCCTCGCCGGGGCCAGGCTCCTCCGTGAGCTGGAGAACCCGGAATCCTAGACCGGGGCGACATCTGGGACGTCGACTGGCCGGAGGGCGGCATCCACCCGTGTGGTCGTCACGCGTAGCTCTGCAATCCCGCTCCTCGCGAACGTCACAGTCGCGCTCATCACCTCGCGGCGCCGAGGCATCCCGACCGAGGTGGGCGTCGGCGTCGGGAACGGCCTCGACGAGGAGTCGGTCGTGAACTGCGACAACCTCCTCACCGTCGGCAAGCCGAGCCAGGAGCGCTATCGCGGCCACCTGGGCCCCGGGGAGCTCCACCGCCTCGACGACGCGCTCCGCATCGCCCTCGGCCTCGACTGACCCACCGGCACCAGCGCGAGCCGGCTCAGCCGCGGTACTCGGGGAAGCACTCGCGCCGCTCGAGCGTGAGCCCCGCCGGCAACTGCTCGTGCACCAGCGCCAGCACGGCGCCCTCCACGGGCCAGGCGCCGTCCCACGGGTGCACGCCGGTCTCGCCGACGACCTCGCGCACGGCGTCGGTGGTCAGCCCGGGGAGTTCCCGCTCGATGGCGGGTGCATCCTCGCCCTCGTCGTAGCCGTAGACGACCCACACGGTCAGAACCAGCCTCGCCGCCGGAAGAAGCCGAGCAGGATCGCGAGCGCCACCACCTCGGTACCGATGCCGAGGCCGACAAAGGCAGGCCAGCCTCCCACCGAGTCGACGAGCCAGCCGAAGTTCTGGCCGAAGAAGCCCGTGATTCAGCTCAGCGACAGGAAGATTGTGGCGATCACCGCCAGCTGCTTCATCACCCCGTTCACCCGGTTCGACGCCATCGACAGGTAGACGTCCATCGCTCTCGACAGCAGGTCGCGGTAGCCGTCGATGAGGTCGCAGATGCGGATCAGGTGGTCATAGACGTCGCGGCGGGCAGCTGGACGACCCCCACAGCGACCGCGCCGAAGACGTCGCGCTGCGGCGTCAGCGCCTTGCGCATGCCGATGAGCAGCCGCTTGAGCTGGAAGATCTCCTGGAGCTGAGCCTCGTCGGCGCGGGCGAAGAGCGCGTCGTCGAGGTCATCGATGCGATCGTCGAAATCGGCGAGGATCGGGAAGAAGCTGTCGACCAGCGCCGAGACGATCCGGTAGAGCAGCAGTGACGGATCGTCGAGCCGGTCGGCGCGCTGGGCGTAGCGGCGGCGCACCTCGGCGAAGGCGGGGCAGTCGTCGCGGTGGACGGTGACGAGGAAGCGGGCGGAGGTGAAGCAGTGCACCTCTACCAGCCGGTCGTCGTCGGGGACGGCGCCGAAGACAACGAGGAAGGTGAAGCCGTCGTAGCCCTTGATCTTGGCGCGCTGGCCGAAGTGCTCGGAGTCCTCGACGGCGAGCGGATGGAAGGCAAAGACGTCGCGGAGGATGGCGAAGTCCGCCGGCCGGAGGTCGTGCAGGTCGAGCCAGAAGAAGCTGCCGCGGGCGAGGAGCGACTCCACCACCTCGCGAGTGAACGGCACACGGTCGCTGCCACGGCCGGAGACGACGGTGCAGACGCCCGTTGGCGAGGGGACAGCGTCGGTCAACGGACGGATCGTAGCCTGGCGCCGAGCCCGCAGCGTTACGGGAAGCGCCGTCAGGCCGACGACAGGATGTCGCGCCGCAGCTCCTTGATCTCGTCGCGCAGCTTCGCGGCGTACTCGAAGCGCAGCTCCTCGGCGGCGCTGCGCATCTCCTCCTCGAGCGTGACGATCATCGTGTGCAGCTCGTTCTGGCTCATCCCCTCGACGCGCTTCGACTGGCGCCGCCGGCCCGGCACCGTCGGCGAGTCGAGCTGGAGCAGCTCGGCGATATCGCTGACGCCCTTGATGATCGCCTGCGGCACGACGCCGTGCTCGACGTTGTAGGCGATCTGCTTCTCGCGGCGGCGGTCGGTCTCGCCGAGCGCGGCGTCGATCGCCTCGGTGCGCTTGTCGCCGTACAGCAGCACCTTGCCGTTGATGTTGCGCGCCGCGCGGCCGATCGTCTGGATCAGCGCCGTCTTGCCACGCAGGAAGCCCTCCTTGTCGGCGTCGAGCACGGCGACCAGCGACACCTCGGGCAGGTCGAGCCCCTCGCGCAGCAGGTTCACGCCGACGAGCACGTCGTACTCGCCCAGGCGCAGCGAGCGGATGATCTGGATGCGCTGCAGCGTGTCGATCTCGGAGTGGAGATAGCGCGCCTTGACGCCGGCCTCCAGCAGGTAGTCGCTGAGGTCCTCGGCCATCTTCTTGGTCAGCGTGGTGACGAGGACGCGCTCGCCGACGGCCTCGCGGGCGCGGATCTCGCCAAGCAGGTCGTCGATCTGGTTGCGCGACGGGCGCAGCTCGACCTCGGGGTCGACGATGCCGGTGGGCCGGATCAGCTGCTCGGTGATCGCAGTCGAGTGGCGCAGCTCGTACGCGCCCGGGGTCGCCGAGACGAAGACGATCTGGTTCATCTTGGCGAGGAACTCGTCGAAGCGCAGCGGCCGGTTGTCGAGCGCCGAGGGCAGCCGGAAGCCGTAGTCGGCGAGCGTCTGCTTGCGCGAGCGGTCGCCCTCGTACATGCCGCCGATCTGCGGCACCGTCTGATGGCTCTCGTCGATGAAGCAGACGAAGTCGGACGGGAAGTAGTCGAGCAGCGTGTACGGCGCGGAGCCCGGCGGCCGGCCCTCCATGTGACGCGAGTAGTTCTCGATGCCGTTGCAGTAGCCGAGCTCCTTCATCATCTCGAGGTCGTACTCGGTGCGCTGGCGGATACGGTGCGCCTCGAGCATCTGGCCGCTCTCCTCGAAGCAGCGGACGCGCTCCTGCAGCTCCTGGTGGATCGTCTCGACGGCGAGGTCGACGGTCGGCTTGGAGACGACGTACTGCGTGGCCGGGAAGACGGTGAGGTCGTGCACGCGCGCGAAGACCTCGCCGGTGAGCGGGTCGAAGTGGGTGATCTGCTCGATCTCGTCGCCGAACAGGCTGACGCGGTACGCGGTCTCGGTGTAGGCGGGCTGCAGCTCGATCACGTCGCCGCGCACGCGGAAGCGGCCGCGGCCGAGCACCGTGTCGTTGCGGACGTACTGGATGTCGACGAGCTTGCGCAGCAGGGCGTCGCGGTTGTGCTCCTCCCCCACGTTCAGGAAGATAACGCGCTCGGCGTACTCCTCGGGCGAGCCGAGGCCGTAGATGCAGCTGACCGAGGCGACAATGATCACGTCGCGGCGCGTCAAGAGCGACGAGGTGGCGGCGTGGCGGAGGCGGTCGATGTCCTCGTTGCGCGACGAGTCCTTCTCGATGTAGAGGTCGGCCTGCGGGACGTACGCCTCGGGCTGGTAGTAGTCGTAGTACGAGACGAAGTACTCGACCGCGTTGTGCGGGAAGAACTCGCGGAACTCGTTGCAGAGCTGCGCGGCGAGCGTCTTGTTGTGAGCGATGATCAGGGCCGGGCGGTTGACCTGCTCGATCGTCCAGGCCATCGTCGCGGTCTTGCCGGTGCCCGTTGCGCCGAGCAGCGTCTGGAAGCGCTCGCCGCGGTTGAGCCCGGCTGTGAGATCGGCGATCGCGGTCGGCTGGTCGCCGGTCGGCGCGTACTCGGTAGTGGTCACCAGGTCGGGCACGGCCTCGGATCGTATCGAACGTGTGTACGTCGGGCGAGTCCCGTTCGGACAGCGTTGGCAGTCCCGCGGCGCGGAGCCTGTGCGGAGCCGGTGGCGCGGCGTAGCATGGCGCGCATGACCACCCCTTCCGGCCTCCTCGTCTCCACCGACTGGCTTGCCACCCACCTCGGCGACCCGTCCGTCCGCGTCTTCGACTGCACCGTCCGCATCGCGCCGACGCCCGACTCGATCCGCTTCCCCAGCGGCGGCCCGCTCTACACCGCCGGCCACATCCCGGGCGCCGCGTTCGCCGACCTCACCGTCGGCCTCAACCTCCACGACGAGCAGGACAACTGGTTCATGCTGCCCTCGCCCGCCGACTTCGCCGACGCCGCCGGGGCGCTCGGCATCGGCGACGGCCTGACCGTCGTGCTCTACGACCAGGGGCAGACGATGTGGGCGGCACGCCTCTGGTGGCAGCTGCGGCTGCACAGCTTCGACGCGCTCGTGCTCGACGGCGGCTTCGCCAGGTGGCAGGCCGAGGGCCGGCCCGTCTCGCAGGAGGCGGCGGCCCACGCGCCGGCCACGCTGACGCCGCGGCTGCGGCCGGAGCTCCTGGCTACGACGGCCGACGTCTACGCGGTCACGCAGGAAGGCGGCGCCTGCCTGATCAACGCCGTCGGCCGCGAGCAGCACCGCGGCACGAGCCCACAGCATGCTGGCCGGCCCGGCCACATCCCGGCCAGCGTCAACCTGCCCTACGACGCGCTGCTCGACCCGGCCACCAACGCGTACCTGCCACCCGCGACGCTGCGCGAGCTGTTCGCCGCCCAGGGTGCCCACCCCGGCGAGCGCGTGATCACCTACTGCGGCGGCGCGATCGCAGCATCGAGCGCAGCCCTGGCGCTTGCGCTGGCCGGGGTCGACGACGTCGCCGTCTACGACGGCTCGTTGCGCCAGTGGGCAGCCGACCCGGCGCTGCCGCTCGTCGTCGACGCACCGTGAGTCGCTACCCCGCGACGACTGCGACTCGCCCGGCTGCCGTCGCATAGGCTCGCTCCCAAGATGACGACTCCCACCCTCGATCCGCTCGCAGTCGCGCGCGAGCTGGCGACGGCCCTCGCGGCCGATGCCGCCGCCCGCGACCTCGAACGCCGCTTCCCCCACGCCGAGCTCGGCCTTGTCAAGCGCAGCGGGCTGCTCGCGCTGCTGGTGCCGCAGGCTGCTGGCGGCCTCGGCGGCACGCCCGGCGACCTGATCCGCACAGTCGGCATCCTCGCCGAGGGCGACCCCAGCGTCGCGCAGATGACGATCACCCACCACTCGGGGGTGGAGCTGCTCAACAAGATCGCGCCGCCGGCCGTCCGCGCGCCCTACTACGAGCGCATCGTCGCCGGTGAGCTGATGCTGACGAACGCCTACACCGAGGTCGGCACGCGCACGATCTTCGACTACAAGGTGCGCATGTCGCCGGCAGGTGACGGTGGCTGGCGGATCAACGGCAGCAAGGCGTACTGCACCGGCAGCCTCGGTGGCGAGGCGCTCTACGGCCTGGCGATCACCGACGAGGCGACACCGCAGCCGCTCGTCTTCCTGATCGAGACCGGGGCCTCCGGCGTCGTCGTCGTGGACGACTGGACGGGCATGGGCCAGCGCACCACCGCGAGCGGCACCATCGAGTTCCGCGACGCCTACGTCCCGGCCGAGCAGGCGATCTCGCCGGTTGCGCTCGGGCCCACGCTCGACAACTTCTTCGGGACGATGGGCCAGGCGATGATGAGCGCCCACTACACTGGCATCGCGAAGGCCGCGCTCGCCGACGCAATCGTGTACATCCGCGAGAAGGCGCGCCCGTGGCCGCACTCCGGCGTCGAGCGCGCGAGCGACGACCCGTACGTGCTGCTGCGGATCGGCCAGATGCACGCGCTCGTTGAGTCGGCGGACGCGCTCGTCGAGCGCGCGATCGAGCGCATCGAGGCCGCGCAGGCGAACCTCACGCTCGAGACGCGGGTCGCCGCATCGCTGGCAGTCGCCTCGGCCAAGGCCCGCTCGACCGAGGCCTCGCTCGAGGTGTGCGAGCGGCTGTTCGAGGTGTGCAGTGCCGGCGCGACCGTCGAGAAGTACAACTTCGACCGCCACTGGCGCAACGCCCGCACGCTGACGCTGCACGACCCCGTCGACTACAAGTCGCGGCTCATCGGCGACTGGTTGCTGAACGGCACCCCGCCCCCGATCTCGTCCCACACGCCGTGACCGCCGGAAGGCCCGCCGCCCCTGCCCCCGGCGCCGCCACGGCCGCCGCCCGCGCCGCCGCCCGCGCCGCGGTCGAGAGCTTCGCGCGCCTGCACGCCGCCGGCGACGCCACCGGCTGCGCCGGCCTGCTCACCCCCGGCGCCGTCATGCAGAGCACCCTCGCCGAGGGGACGGCCGACGGCCGCGACGAGGTCGAGCGCATGCTCGCCGCCGGGCTCGCCGGCTGGACGGAGCGGCGCGAGACGGTGACCGCCATGCTCGCGGACGCCGCCTCCGGCGGGATTGAGAGCGTGGTCGAGGGCAGCACCGCCGCCGGCCGTGCGGTGAGCGTCGCCGTCGTCACCGCGCTCGGCCTCGAGGGCGACCGCATCGCCTCGATCCGCGTCTACGCCGACACGACCCCCTTCTCCGCATGAGCGTCGAGCGGGAGCTGATCGAGACGTACTTCCGCAGCGTCGGCGCCGGGGACGTCGAGGCTGTTGTCGCGTGCTTCGCCGAGGACGGCTCGTTCTGGCCGCCGCTCGCGGCCGAGCCGTTCCGCGGGCACCCGGCGATCAGGGCGTTCTTCGAGGGCCTGATCCCGCTGTTCCGCGGCCGGCACGAGGTGACGACGCGCGTCATCGTCGACGGCGACCGCGGCCTCTCCGAGCTGGTCTTCGACGCCGAGCTGGTCGACGGGCGCAGCGTGCACTTCGAGAACTGCAACACCTACGTGTTCCGCGACGGCCGCTTCGCCGAGGTGCGCGTCTACGCCGACGCGGCTGAGATGCGGCGCCAGTTCTGAGCTCGCGGCCGTCCACGGCGTAGGATCGCGTCATGCCTGCCTCCACCGACATTCTCGTCTCGACCGACTGGCTCGCCGCGCGCGCCGGCGATCCCGCACTGCTGCTGTTCGACTGCACCGTCGGCGTCGTGCTCGGCGACAGCACCGTCAGCTACCGCAGCGGGCGCCCGCAGTACGACGCCGGCCACATTCCCGGCGCCGCCTTCGCCGACCTGCTCGCAGGGCTCAACCACCACGACGAGGAGCACCACTGGTTCACGCTGCCGTCGGCCGACGAGTTTGCGGCCGCGGCCGGCGCGCTCGGCATCGGCGACGGGACGACGGTCGTGCTGTACGACAAGGGGCAGACCGCGTGGGCTACGCGCCTGTGGTGGCAGCTTCGCGTCAACGGGTTCGCGGCGCACGTGCTCGACGGCGGCTTCACAAAGTGGCAGGCCGAGGGGCGTCCGGTGACGACCGAGGCCGCAGCGTTCCCCCCGGCGACGCTGACGCCGCGGCCGCGCCCCGAGCTGGTTGCGCACCTGCGGGATGTCGTCGGCGCTTCCGTGGCAGCGGGCGCGGGCGCGTGCCTGGTCAACACCGTCGGTCCGGAGCAGCATCGCGGCGTCGCCCCGATCCACGCCGGCCGGCCCGGCCACATCCCGACGAGCGCCAACGTCCCGTACGCCGCGCTGCTCGACCCGGCGACGAACGCGTACCTGCCACCGGCCGCGCTGCGCGAGCTGTTCGCGCGCGAGCTGGGTTCGGCTGGGAGCGGCGTGCCGATCATCACCTACTGCAACGCCGGCGTCGCCGCGACGAGCGCCGCGCTCGCGCTGGCAGTCGTGGGCATCGAGGACGTCGCCGTGTACGACGGCTCGCTGCACGAGTGGGCCGCCGACCCGGCGCTGCCGCTCGTCGTCGAGGCGTAGGCGGCGGCTCGACGGGGCTCAGGCGCCCGCGGCCCGCCGCAGCGCCGCCTGCAGCGCCCGTGCCCCCTCGCCCGGCCGCCCGTCGCCGAGCGGCTGCCCGTCGAGCTGGACGATCGGGACGATCTCGCGGATCGACGACGACGTGAACGCCTCGTCCGCAGCAGCCAGCTCGGCCAGCGTGAAGCGCCCCTCGACGACCTCGAAGCCGGCCTCCGGGGCCAGCTCGATCACCGTGGCGCGCGTCACCCCGGCGAGGATGCCGAGCTCGAGCGACGGCGTGTAGAGCGTGCCGCCGGTACGCCACCAGACGTTGGTGACGGGCCCCTCCAGCACGATGTGGTCGGCGGTGGTGAAGACGGCGTCGTCGCCGCCGCGGGCCTTCGCCTCCTTCTCGGCCGACATGTTGACGGCATAGCTCGTCGACTTCACCCCGCCCAGCAGCCAGGGCGCCGCGATGCGCACGGCGGCCTCCGGCCCGAGGATCAGCGAGATCACCCGCAGGCCGCGCACGCGGAGCTCGTCGAAGTGCGTCGGCAGTGCCGAGACGAGGGCGAACAGGTGGCCGCGCGCGTCGTCCTCGCGACCGGGCGTCGCGAACAGCCGGAGCACCGCGTCGGGGGTCGCCGCCGCGGCCAGCGCCTGCACCACCGTCTCCTCGATCTCGGCGGCGGTGGGCAGCGGCAGGTCGAGACGCGCCGCCGACTCGGCCATCCGCGCAACGTGCGGGCCGAGCTTGAACGGGCGGCCGCCGTAGACGCGCACGGTCTCGAACACGCCACGTCCGCGCAGCAGCGCCTGGTCGTCGACGTGCAGCAACGGCTCCTGGGGGTCGACGACCCCGCGGCCCTGAACGGCGACGGCGAGCAGGCTCATGCAAAGGCTCCTTCTTCGATGGGGGCGCCGATCGCCCGGCAAAGTGGCCGCGCCTTGACCCAGGACTCCTCGATCTCGTCGGCGGGGACGGAGTCCCAGACGATGCCGCCGCCCACCCACAGGTGGATGCGGCCGTCGGCGACGGCGAAGGTGCGGATGGTGAGCGCAAGGTCGAGGTCGCCGTTGGGGTGCAACGTGCCGATCGCGCCCATCGAGGCGCCACGGCCGACGGGCTCGAGCGCGGCGATGATGTCGAGGGCGGCGATCTTCGGCGCCCCGGTGACCGAGCCGCCCGGGAAGGTCGCCTCGAGCAGGTCGGCGAGGCCGACCCCGGGCCGCAGCCGGCCCTCGACGGTCGAGACCAGGTGCGACACCCCGGCCAGCTCGCGCTGCGCCATCAGCTCGGGCCAGCACACCGAGCCGGGCTCGCATACGCGCGAGAGGTCGTTGCGCTCGAGGTCGACGATCATCATGTGCTCTGCCCCATCCTTCTCCGCACCGCGCAGGCCCTCCTCCTCGCCGGTGGGCCGGGTGCCCTTGATCGGCAGCGTCCACACCCGGTCACCGCGTCGGCGCAGGAAGACCTCGGGCGAGGCCGAGACGACGGCCCAGCCGTCGCCGGCGAGCGGGCGGGGGCAGAGCGGGCGCAGGCGCGCAAGCGCCGCCGCGAGCCCGGCCGGGTCGCCGTCGAATGGCGCCGACAGGTGCTGGACGAGGTTCACCTGGTAGACATCGCCGCGACGGATCGCCGCCCGCACCTCGGCGATCGCGGCTGCGTAGCCGGCGTCCGTCCAGCTTCGCCGCCAGGCGCCGATGGTGAAGGGAGGGGCGCCGGTCGCCGCGGTTCCCCCAGCCGTCGCCGGCCCCGCGTTCACGCCACTACGGATGCGGCACGCCGCGAGCGGCAGCTCCCGACATGGCTCCGGCGGCGCCTGTCCACCCGCCCGCCGCAGAGGATCGGCCAGCCCGTAGCCGAAGTAGAGATCCGCGACACGGCTGCTCGTCGCGGCGTCGAAGAAGCCCTCCGCCCAGAGGTACGCCTCGACGGCGGCAAACGCGCCGGCCGGATCTCTCAGCTCAAGCATGACGACACGCTACCGTCTACCCCCTCGAACGCTGCCGCCGCAGCCCCTGCCCGGCCGCCGCAGACGGGCCGCGAGACACGCGCTCGTCACCGTGGTCCTGGCCTTCGCGGCGGTCTCGCTCGCTCCGCTCGCGCACACCGACACCCGCGGCGCGACCATCGCCGTGACGTCTGCTGTCTTCTCGCCCCTGCGCGGCTCGATCCAGATCGACGCAGCGGTGCGGACCGCCGCGCCGATCGGCCTCCAGGTGGTCTCAGCGCAGGGCGACCTGCTGGGTTGGCTCGCGCCCGAGACCCGGCGCAGGACGCTGCATCTGGCCTGGCGCGGCGAGCTGGGCGGCCGGCGGCTTCACGACGGCGCCTACCTTCTCCGGCTCGTCTCGCACGGCAAGCGCCTGACGGACACCGGCTTCTCGGTGGACACGACCGCGCCCACGCTCGCGAAACTGAAGGTCGAGAACGGCGGCGCCCCGTTCCTCGGCGACCGGCCGCTGCTGGCGACCGTCACCCCGAACGGCGACGGCCTCCGTGATCGCGCGGTCATCCGCTTCACCCTCTCCGAGCCGGCCACGCTCCTATTCGAGGCGAACCGCACCTCACGGTCGCTCGAGACGGTGTTCAACCAGCGGCTGCAGCTGCCCGCCGGCCCGGGCGCGATCGAGTGGACGCCGCCCGCCGATCTCGGCCCGCGCACGTATCTGCTGCGCTTCACGCTCGTCGACGATGCCGGCAACCGCCGCGTCGTGGGTCGGGCGACCGCCGGGCTAAGGGGCAGCTCCGGCCCGGTGGTGCGGGTCCAGAGCGTCGACGCAACGTTCGCGCACGCAAGCTACGCGGCGGGCGACACCGCAGTCCTCCAGGTCTCGAGCGATGCCCCGTCGCTACAGGTGCAGCTGTTCCGGTCGGGCCCGGAGCTCGGCGACACCCCGGCCGACAACATCCTGCGGGGCATCGCCGTCGGCGGGGCGACGACCCACGACTGGCGCACGTCGCGCAACGCGCCGGGGAGCGTAACCCTCCGGCTCGGCGACCTGCCCAGCGGCGTCTACTTCGCTCAGCTCACGGCCTCCGACGGCCGCATCGGCTATGCCCCGTTCGTCGTGCGGCCCAGCCGTCTCGGCGGCCACCGGGTGGCGGTCGTCATGCCGACGAACACCTGGCAGGCGTACAACTTCTACGACGCGAGCGGCGACGGCTGGGGCGACACCTGGTACGCGGGCGGCCCGGCGCCGGTCGTCCAGCTCGACCGACCGTTCCTGCGCCGCGGCGTCCCTCCGTACTTCCGCCGCTATGACCGTCCGTTCCTGCACTGGCTCGCGGTCAACGGCCACGAGGTAGACGTCCTCACCGACGACGAGCTCGAGACTGCTTCCGCGAGCGCCCTCGCCGTCGCCTACGACCTGATCGTCTTCCCGGGTCACCACGAGTACGTGACCGACGCCGAGTTCGCGGCGGTCACGGGCTATCGCAACCTTGGCGGCAATCTCGCCTTCCTGTCGGCGAACAACTTCTTCTGGCGTGTCGAGCGCGACGGCAGCTCGATGCGCCGCACCCGGCAGTGGCGCGATCTCAGCAAGCCCGAGGCGGCGTTGATCGGTGTGCAGTACCGCGGCAACGACGACGGTGCCCGCCAGGCGCCTTTCATCGTGCGCAACACGACGGCCACGCCGTGGCTGTGGGAGGAGACCGATCTGACGGTCGGCTCGAAGCTCGGCGCCGACATCGGCGGCTACGGCACCGAGATCGACGGGACGGCGCCGTCGTCGCCTCCTGGCATCGTCGTGCTCGCCGAGGTGCCCGACCTGTTCGGCCCCGGCAAGACGGCGCAGATGACGTACTACGAGACGGCGGCAGGCGCGAAGGTGTTCGCGGCAGGAACGCTCGACTTCAGCGGCTCGGTGCTGGGCCAGCCCCAGAGCCGGTTGCTGCAGAACCTGTGGGCCCGGCTGTCGCTGCCGTAGGGACGCGGCGCACCTCAGCCCAGCCCGAGCTCCGACCGGTACGAGCGCCGGTACGCCCGCTTCGCCTTCTCGATGGTGCTGACGTAATGCCGCGTCTCGGCGAAGTGGATGCCGCCGCCGCTCGCGAGCCACGCGTCGACGTTCGTCTGCCCGGCGTTGTAGGCGGCCAGCGCGGTCTGCTCGTCGCCGTACTTGTCGAGCAGGTGACGGAGGTACCAGGAGCCGTAGCGGATGTTGAGCTCGGGGTCGTAGAGGTCACCGTCGCGGAAGCCGACGCCACCGGTGCGCGTCGCGATGCCGCGCGCCGTGCTGGGCAGCAGCTGCATCAGCCCGACGGCGCCTGCACCAGACACCACGCTCGGCCTGAACCTGCTCTCCTGGTAGATCACCGCCGCCAGGAGCGCTGGGTCGAGCCGGTAGTTCCGGGCATGGCCACGCACGATCGCCTGGTAGTGGAGCGGGTAGCGGAGCCGCTCGAGCACGCGGTTGGGCGTGCCCTGGAGGGCGATCAGCGTGACCGCAGCAATGCCCGCCAGCGCGGCGATCAGGACGAGGAGGCGGAGGCGCCTGCGCGCCCGCGAAGCTCGGCGAGCACGCCGATGACCCATCTGTCGAGCTCCTTCAGCGAGCCCTCGTTGACGTACGCGAAGTCCGCGCGCCGCACCTTCTCCTCGTCGGCGATCAGCCGGCTCTCGCGGCCATCCGACCGCACCTGCGTCCGGCCCCAGCGCGTCTCGACCGGCGCCGTGATCACCACGACTGCGTCGAACAGCCGGTCGGCCTCGACCTCGTACAGCAGCGGCACCTCTGTCACGCAGATGCTCGGGTGCTTCGGTTCCGCTGCCAGTTCCTCGCGCCATCTCAGATAGGCGAGTTCCACACGCGGGTGGAGGAGTCCTTCGAGCCACGCCAGCTCGGCGGGATCGCTGAACACGATGTCGGCGATGGCGGGGCGGAACACCTGGCCGATGTCGTCGAACACCCTTTCGCCCCAGCGCTCGCGCAGCGCGGCCTTGACGGCCTCGTCGCCGCGGAGCATGGCGTGGACGATCTCGTCGGACGAGATCGTCGCAGCGCCATGCTTCGCAAACGCCTTCAGCGCCTCGCTCTTGCCGGCGCCGATACCGCCGGTGACCGCGACGTTGAGCAGGGCGGGCTAGGAGTTCTCGGCCGCTGCCTCGGCCGCAGCCGACGCCTGGGCCTCGGCAAACGCCTCGGCAATGGCACCCGACGGTGCCGCCGGCTGCTGGGGCGGACGGGACTGCGCGGGCCGCGGATTTGCCCGCGGGGCCGGCCGCGGCGGGGCAGGCCGTGCAGCCTCCTGCTCGCCGAACACCTCTTCCGAGAGGCCGATCGCGGTCGCGATCGACTCCGGATCGTCGTCGACATCGCCGGAGACACGCTTCAGCGAGAGCGAGAGCCGGCGGCGCTCGCCGTCGATCTCGATGATCTTGGCCTGCACCTCGTCGCCCTGCGAAACGACCTCGCGCGGGTTCTCGACATGGTGCTGCGCGAGCTCGGAGATGTGGACGAGGCCCTCGACACCCGGCAGGATCTCGACGAATGCGCCGAACGTGACGACCTTCGTGACCTTGCCGGTGACGATGTCGCCCTCGCCGTGCAGGTCGATGACCTGCTGCCACGGGTCGGTCTGCGTCTGCTTGAGACCGAGCGAGATGCGCTGGCGCTCGCGGTCGATGTCGAGCACCTTGACCTGGACGGTCTGGCCGATCTCGAGCACCTCGGACGGGTGGTTGACGTGGCTCCACGACAGCTCGGAGATGTGGATCAGGCCGTCCATGCCGTCGAGGTCGACGAACGCGCCGAAGTCGACGATGTTGGAGATCTGACCGTCGACGACGTCGCCTGGGTTGAGCCGGTCGAGGATCGCCTGGCGCATCTCCTTGCGCTCGTCCTCGAGGACGGCACGGCGGGAGAGCACCACGTTGTTGCGCGAGCGGTTGAGCTCGATGACCTTGCAGCGGAGCTCCTGGCCGAGGAACTCGTCCAGGTCCTGCACGCGGCGGATGTCGACGAGCGAGGCGGGAAGGAAGCCGCGCACGCCGAGGTCGAGGATGAGGCCGCCCTTGACGACCTCGATGACCCGGCCGTTGACCGGGTCGCCCGACTCGGCTGCGACTTCGATGGCCTTCCAGGCCAGCTCGAAGCGCGCGCGCTTCTTCGAAAGGATGAGGCGCCCCTCGGCGTCCTCTTTGGTCATCACGAGAGCGTCGATCTCGTCGCCGACGTTCACTTCATCGGCCGGGTTGACGGAGCGGCGGATGGAGAGCTCGGAGACGGGGATGACCCCCTCCGACTTGTAGCCGATGTCGACGAGGACCTCGTCCTTGTCGACGCGCACGACAACGCCGTGGACGACCTCACCCTCGTTGATGGTGGGGAACGCCGAGTCGTAATCGGGCTGAAGCTGCCCGTCGGGGCCGATGATCCAGACGCCTTCTTCCAGGCGTGGGTCGTTTGCGTAGATCGTTTCGTTTGTCATAGAGGACTGGGGAGTATAGCGGCAGACCGCGGCCTCCGAAGCCGCTTCGGCAGCGGGAATCCCGGCTTCCGGGGCGTCAGGACTTGGCCTCGGCCCAGGTGTCGCCGGAGCCGACGTCGACGGCCAGCGGCGGGTCGAGCGGGTAGGCGCCGCACATCTCGGCGCGCAGCAGCTCGCGGGCGGTGCCGAGCTCGACGTCGGGCACCTCGAGCAGCAGCTCGTCGTGCACCTGGAGCACGAGCCGCGACTGCAGGCGCTCGGCGGTGAGCCGGGCCGCGATCCGTACCATCGCCACCTTGATGATGTCGGCGGCAGTGCCCTGCATCACGGTGTTGACGGCGAGGCGCTCGCCCAGCGCGCGGGTCTGGCGGTTCTGCACGCGCAGCTCGGGGATCGCGCGGCGGCGGCCGAGCAACGTCGTCACGTGGCCGTCGCGCTCGGCCTGCTCGACCGTGCGGGCGATGAAGTCCTGGACGAGCGGAAAGCGCGCGAGATAGGTAGCGATGTACGCCTTCGCCTCGTCGATCGGGATGTCCAGCTGATCGGAGAGGCCGAAGGCCGAGATGCCGTAGATGATCCCGAAGTTGACCGCCTTGGCGCGGTTGCGCTCGTCCTTCGTCAGGTCGGCCTGGGGCTTGCCGAGGATCTCGGCGGCGGTGGCGGCGTGGACGTCCTCGCCGCGGGCGAAGGCCTCGCGCAGGCGCGGCTCGCCGGAGACGTGCGCGAGGATGCGCAGCTCGACCTGGCTGTAGTCGGCCGAGACGAGGTAGTGCCTCTCATCGGCGACAAAGGCGCTGCGGATCTCGCGGCCGAGCTCGGTGCGGATCGGGATCGCCTGCAGGTTCGGGTTGGTGGTGGAGAGTCGCCCGGTGGCGGCGACGGCCTGGTTGAACGTCGTGTGCAGCCGGCCGTCGGCCTCGGAGATGAGCAGCGGCAGCGGCAGCAGATACGTGTTCACGAGCTTCGACAGCTCGCGCCACTCCTCGATCACCGGCACGATCGGGTGGGCGTCGCGGATGCCCCGCAGGACGCGCGCATCGGTGGAGTAGCCGGTCTTGCCCCGGCGGCCCGAGGCCAGGCCGAGCTTGTCGAAGAGGATGCGCGCGACCTGCTGCGTCGAGCCCAACAGGAACGGCTCGCCGGCGTGCTGGACGGCCAGGCTCTCGAGCTCCTCGCTGCGCTCCTGCAGACGGGCCGTGATCTCGCCCATGCGGTAGGTGTCGATGCGGATGCCCGCGTCCTCCATCGCCGCCAGCACCGGGGTGAGCGGCAGCTCGACGGTGCGGTACAGCGGCTCGGAGCCGCGCTCGGCGACGCGGGCGGCGAGGCCGGGCGCGAGGCGGCGGGCCAGCTCGGCGCGGCGGACGAGCGTCGTCGTCTCCTCGTCGGCGGGCGGGTCGAGCGTGACCTCCAGCCCGCTCTCGCGGGCGAGGTCGTCGAGCAGGTACTCGGAGCGGCCCGGCTCGACGAGGTACGCGGCGATCAGCGTGTCCTCGGCGACGGGGAACGGGAGGCGGAGCGCCTTGGCGTCGTGCGCCGCGATGCGAGTACCGGCGGCCGTGGCAGCGGCGAGGCGCGGCCCGGCGAGCGCCGGCTCCCAGGCGCCGACGACGACCTCACCGCCGCCGGCCAGCGCGAAGCGGCCGCCCGCGACGGCGAGCCCGACGGCACCCCGCAGGTCGGGCAGCTCTTCCTCCCGCCAGGGCACGAGGTCGCCGACGAGCACCGGCGCCTCCGCTGCCGGCACCGCCGCGTCGAGGTCGCCGACGCGCCCCAGCAGGCTGCGGAACTCGAAGCGGCGGAAGATCTCGGCGAGCCGCGAGCGGTCGGGCGCGGCGGACACCAGCGCAGCCGGGTCGACCCCCAGCGGCAGGTCGCGGTGCATCGTCGCGAGCGTCTTCGAGTCGCGCGCCTGCTGCTCGAAGATGCGCAGCGCCTCCTGGCGCTTGGCGCCGCTGACCTCGTCGATGCGCTCGTAGATCACCTCCAGCGAGCCGAACTGCGCGACGAGCTGCGACGCGGTCTTCTCGCCGATTCCGGGGACGCCTTCGATGTTGTCGCTGGGGTCGCCCTTGAGGCCGATGTAGTCGGGCACCTGATCGGGCCGGACGCCGTAGCGAGCGAGCACGCGGTCGGGCGTGTAGACCTGCACGTCCGAGACGCCGCGCGGCGTCATCATCAGGCAGACGTTGGCGGAGCAGAGCTGGAAGGCGTCGCGGTCGGTCGAGACGACGCAGGTGCGGATGCCGGCCTCGTCGGCGCGGGTGGCGAGCGTGGCGATCACGTCGTCGGCCTCCCAGCCCTCGAACTCGAGGTTCGCGTAGCCGAACGCCTCGACGATCGGCCGCAGGTGCGGGAACTGCTCGCGCAACAGGTCGGGCATCGGCTTGCGCTGCGCCTTGTACGCCGCCGAGAGGTCGGTGCGCTGGGTCGGCCGCGTGTCCCAGGCGACCGCGACGCCCTTCGGCTGGTAGTCGGCCAGCAGCTTGAACAGCATGTTGGCGAAGCCGAGCAGGGCGCCCGACGGGAAGCCGTCGCTCGTCGCCAGCTCCTCGGGCAGCGCGTAGAAGGCACGGTAGGCGAGGTTGGTGCCGTCCACGAGGAACAGCTCGGCGCCGCGCGCAGGCGCGTCGTCGAGGTCGATCTCGGCTCCGGTCATGTCCTTCGGTGACACGCCGGCGAGTCTACGCGGCGGCGCGGTAGGCTCGATCCGTGCCCCGCGTCCCGCTGCTCAGCGGCTCCCGCCTCGTCATCGCCGACGCCCCCGCGGGTGCGCTGGTGCTGCGCCCGCGCCCGCCGGCCGAGGCGATTGCCGACATCGCAGCCGCCGTGCGCGATGTGTTCCGCTACCCGCTGGCCGGCCTGCCGCTCGACCAACTCGTGCCGCGCGGCGGGCGGGCAACCGTCGTCGTCGAGCTGTCGGCCCTGCCGATCCCGTCGGCTCCGCGCGACCCGCGCCAGCGCGCTCTTGTCGCCGTCATCGCCGAGCTCGAGCGCTGCGGCATCCCCGACGAGCGCCAGACGCTGCTCGTCGCCTCCGGGCTGGCGCGGCGGCCGCGGCCCCAGCAGCTCGACTACATCGTCACGCCGGAGCTCTCACGCCGCTTTCACGGCAAGGCCGTCGTGCACGACGCCGAGGATCCGGGGCTCGTCGCTATCGGCGGCGGGCGCAGCGTCAACCCGGCGCTCGTCGACGCCGACGTCGTGGTCGTCGTGAGCGCCGCCGAGACGGTGCTGCACGGCGGCCCGGCCGTTCTGCTCGGCGCCTGCGACGCGGCCACCATCCGGGCGGCCGGGGCCGTGTCGTTGCTGGAGGCGTCGTCATCGACGGGCTGGCGCGCCGCGGTCGAGATCGAGCGCGCGCTGGCTGCGCGGGCGCCCCTCGTGGGCGTGTCGCTGACGCTGTGCAACCCGCGCATCGCCGGCGCCCTGCACGGCTACCCGTACGCGCCCGACGCGAGCGAGCTGATCGCCGGCGACCCGCTGCGCCACGTCTACGGGCTGCTACCCGGAGCACTGCGCCAGCGGGTGCTGAGCCACATCCCGCTCGAGCTGGCCGCGCTCGCCGCGTACGCAGGCCCGCCGTCGGTTGCCCACGCCGAGGCGTTGCTGCGGGCGATCGAGTCCCGCTCCGCGCAGCTCGCCGCGCCGCTCGACACGATCTGCGTCGGCATCCCCGACACGACACCACATCTGCCGCGCGAGCGACCGAACCCGGTGCTCGCCGCGGCACTCGGGCTGGGGCTCGCGCTGCGGCTGTGGCGCGACGCCTTCCCCGTCGCCGACGGCGGCACCGCGATCCTGGCCAGCGGCTTCCAGCGCCGCTTCGCGCACCCCACGCAGACGCCGTACCGCGCGTTCCTGCAGGCGGTGACGCGCTCGGGCCGCACCTACGAGGAGCTCGCGGCCGAGGAAGCCGCAGCCGCCACGGACGAGCGGGCGCTGCGCGAGTACCGCGCCGGCCGCTCGTGCCATCCGCTGCTCCCCTACGCCGACTGGGCCGGCTGCCAGCCCGCGCTGGCGCGGCTCGGCGCCGTCATCGTCGCCGGCTGCCGCGACAGCACCGCCGCGCAGGCGCTCGGGTTCGTGCCCGCCGCCAGCGTCGGCGTCGCCCTGGCGATGGCGCAGGGTCGCACCGGTGGGCAGCCGCGCGTCGGCTTCCTGCTCGCGCCGCCGTTCTTCCCGATCGAGATAGGCACGTGAGCCGCCCGGTGCGGTCGCACAGGCCGCAGCCCGCCCGGCGCTACTCGCCGAGGTAGGCCTTGCGCACCTTCTCATCCCTGCGCAGATCCTGCGCCGCGCCGGCCAGCACGACCTGGCCGATCTCGAGCACGTAGCCACGGCTGGCGACGTCGAGCGCCATCAGCGCGTTCTGCTCGACCAGCAGGACGGCGGTGCCCTGCCGGTTGATCTCGACGATGGTCTCGAAGATGCGCTCGACGAAGATCGGCGCGAGTCCCATCGACGGCTCGTCGAGCAGGACGAGCTTGGGCCGGGCCATCAGCGCACGGCCGATCGCGCACATCTGCTGCTCGCCCCCGGACATCGTCCCGGCCTTCTGCGTCTTGCGCTCGGCAAGCCGTGGGAAGAGGGAGAAGACCCGCTCCAGATCCTCCTTCAGGCCCGACTTGTCGGAGCGCTGGAAGGCCCCCATCTCGAGGTTCTCGACGACGGTCATGCGCGGGAACAGGCGCCTGCCCTCCGGCGACTGCGAGATGCCGAGCTTGACGATCTCGTGCCCGGGGCGATGGGTGATCTCCTGGCCGTCGAAGACGATCCGGCCCTCGCGCACCTTCGGCGTGGGCAGCCCGTTGATCGAGCGCAGCGTCGACGACTTGCCGGCGCCGTTGGCGCCGATCAGCGTGACGATCTCGCCCTGGCGCACCTCGAGCGTGACGCCCTTGAGCGCATGGATCGCTCCGTAGTAGGAGTGGATCCCCTCGACCGAGAGCAGGACAGCGCTCGCGGCGGCTCCGGCCGCGGCGCCGGGCCCAGCTGTCGCACTAGCCTCGCTCACTGCTTGTCACCGACCTTGAAGGCGCCATCGGTCTCGAGCATTGCCGTAGCCGCCTTGCCCAGGTACGCCTCGATCACGCGCGGGTCCTTCTGGATCTCCGACGGCGTGCCCTGCGCGATCCGCTCGCCGTAGTCGAGCACCGTCACGCGGTCGGAGACGCCCATCACGACCTTCATGTCGTGCTCGATCATCAGGATCGTCAACCCGTGCTCGCGGCGGAGCAGGTCGACGAAGCCGGTGAAGTCGGCCGACTCGTTCGGGTTCATGCCTGCGGTCGGCTCGTCGAGCAGCAGCAGCTTCGGCTTCGTAGCCAGTGCGCGGGCGACCTCGAGGCGCCGCTGGTCGCCGTACGAGAGGTTGCGGGCGATGGCGTGGTCGAGCCCGCGCAGCCCCGAGAAGCTGAGCAGCTCGCGCGCCCGCTCGTGCGCCTCCTGCTCCTCGCGGCGCTGCTTCGGCGGCCGGATGATGCTCGAGAGGATCCCCGACGACATGCGGCAGTGCATGCCGACGAGCACGTTCTCGAGCGCCGTCATGTTCTGGAACAGGCGGATGTTCTGGAACGTGCGGCCGATGCCGCGCTGCGTGAAGGCGTGCGGCGGCTTTCCCCGCAGCTCCTCGCCGTCGAACAGGATGCTGCCGGCGGTCGGCCTGTAGACGCCGGTCATCATGTTGAAGAAGGTCGTCTTGCCGGCGCCGTTAGGGCCGATCAGCGAGACGATCGAGCCGCGCGGCACGACGAAGTCGACATCGTTGACGGCGATGAGGCCGCCGAACTCCTTGCGGATGCCGGTTGCGACGAGGAGGTTGTCCCCTGCGGGCGCCGACTCGCTCATCGGCCCTCGTGGACGACGTCGTAGAGCGGCTGGTCGCGCACGCCCTCGTGCAGCTCGGCGCGCCGGCGCCGGCTCGGTATCAGGCCCTCGGGCCGGAACAGCATCACGAGGATGATGATCAGGCCGAAGATCCCTGCCTGATGGGCCGGCACGTCGATGTTCGTGTTGAAGTGCACGTTGATCCAGGCCCCGATGTTCGCGAGCCCTTCGCGGTCGAGATACGACAGCAACGCGGCACCGACGATGACGCCCCAGATGTTGCCCATGCCTCCGAGGATCACCATCGAGAGGATGAAGATCGAGATGTTGAAGAAGAAGTCGCCCGGGAAGGCCGACCCCTTGAAGCTGGCGTAGAAGGCGCCGGAGACGCCGCCGAAGAAGGCGCCACTGGCGTAGGCCCAGGTCTTGGTGCGCATCAGCGGGATGCCCATCGCGGCCGCTGCGACCTCGTCCTCGCGAATCGCGATCCAGGCGCGGCCGAGCCGCGAGTCGCGCAGCCGGAAGCAGGCGAACACGGTGAGCACGAGCAGCCCGATCGCCGTCCACAGGTAGAGATTCTGGCCACTCGGGTCGGAGAGGAAGTCGCGTGGCAGGACACCGCCCGTAACGTCGTGGAGCGCCTTGCCGAAGCCAGGGGCGTCGACCGGCGTGATGCCGTTCGGGCCGTTCGTCAGGTTGAAGCCGCCGAAGTCGGCGCCGTTGCGGGCGACCTGCGGCAGGATCTCGCCGAAGCCGAGCGTGACGATCGCCAGGTAGTCACCACGGAGCCGCAGCGTCGGCAGGCCGATGAGCACACCGGCGAGCGCAGTGATGACGCCGGCGATCGGCAGGATCAGCCAGATCGAGAGGTGGAGCCCCGGCATCAGGTGGCTGATCCCGACCGAGCCGATGTGGAGCTTCACATTCGAGAACTGGACCGAAGCCAGCCAGGCCGCGGTGTACGCGCCGAACGCGTAGAAGGCGACGTAGCCGAGGTCGAGCAGGCCCGCGTAGCCGACGACGACGTTGAGGCCGACGGCCATCATCATGAACACGACCATCGCCACGCCCGTGTTGACCGAGGGGAACGAGCCGAGCAGCGGGACGACGAAGAGCTTGTCGAGGTAGAACGGGTACGCGACCGCAGTCGCGAGCGCGACGCACGGCAGCACGTAGCGCTTCACGTGCGGCGGCAGCCAGAACACCGCGAAGAACACCGCGAGGATGGCCGCGAACGACGGCTCCGGATAGGCGAACGCGGCGACCAGCGCCACCTGCCCGACCAGCCGGTGGCGTGGCGGCAGCTTCGAGAGCCCGTAGAGCGCCGCGATGGCAGCGATGCCGACACCGAGCGAGGTGTCGACGAAGCCGAGCGCGCTCGCCGCGATCGCCAGCGCGCCGACGATCGCCTGCATCCGCTGGATCGGCGTCAGTCGCCGCCAGGCAGCCTTGCCCGACCGCAGGCGATCGCCCGCGGCTACCCCGGTCACTGGCCCTCCGGCGTCTTCTCGCCGAGCAGGCCCTCGGGGCGGAAGACGAGGATCAGAATGAGGATCGAGAAGACGATCGACTGGGTCCAGTCACTGCCGGGCGCCGACCACGACAGGCCCTCGTTGAAGGCCTGGATGAGGCCGATCAGCACCGCGCCCAGCACGGCGCCCGGCAGGTTGCCGATGCCGCCGAGCACGGCCGCCGTGAACGAGATCAGCCCGAGCCGGAACCCGCTGTCGAAGCGCACCTGCGTCTGCCAGAGGATGTAGATCAGGCCGCCGGCACCCGCCAGCGCGCCCGCGACGAGAAAGGTGAACGAGATCGTACGGTTGACGTTGATGCCCATCATCGCCGCCGCCTCGCGGTCCTGGGCGGTCGCGCGCATCGCCTTGCCCTGCTTCGTCTTCTGGACGAGGAAGACGAGGCCGAGCAGCAGCGGCACGGTGACGAGCAGCACGATCAGCGAGTCCCAGCGGTAGTTGACGCCGCCGACCGCGAAGACGTCGCTGCGCGGCAGCGTCGTCGGCACGGTGATGTAGTTCGGGCCGCGCCAGCCGAGGACGATGTCCTGGAGGATGAACGACATGCCGACGGCGGTGATCAGCGGCGCCAGGCGCGGCGCGTTGCGCAGGGGCCGGTACGCGACCATCTCGATCAGCACGTTGAGGGTGCCGCAGATCAGCATCGAGATAACGACACAGGCAGCGATGACCGACCAGAGCACGTACCAGGGCTCCTGGCTGCCGAGACTGAAGACCTGGAGGATGAAGACGGCCGAGATCGTGCCGCCGAACATGAAGACGTCGCCGTGCGCGAAGTTGATCAGCTCGAGGATGCCGTAGACGAGCGTGTAGCCGAGCGCGACGAGCGCGTAGATCGCGCCCAGCGAAAGGCCGAAGAGCAGGATCTGGAAGAAGTCGCCCGGCGTCTTGGCGAGATTCGTGAGCAGCCAGGCGATAACGACGAGGATCAGCAGGTTGCCGAAGAGCCCGGTGATGCTCGGCAGCCTTCGTGGCAGCAGCCGTGGGAGTCTCTCGGCACGCGTGTCGCTGGTCATGGGTGCGGCGGGGAAAGAAGAGGGGGAGGGCCGAGGCCCTCCCCCTGTCTCTCGTGGTCGAGCCCGCTAGGAGGCCGCGACCAGGGTTAGCGGCGGCACAATGACCTTGAAGTCGGTCGACTTCCCGCCCTTGACCCGGTAGATCGCGACCGGGTTCGAGCTCGTGTCGCCGTTCTTGTTGATGGTGAACGAGCCGAGCAGGCCGTTCTTCACCTTCGTCTTGAACAGCTCGGCCGAGATCGAGCCGCGGCTGCCGTCCGAACGGGCGATGGCGGCGAGGAGCACCTCGGTGGCCTGTGCGGCGTACACCGAGTACGGATCCGGCTCACCGCCGGCAGCCTTGCCGAAGCCCGTGATGAACGCCTTGCCGGCGCCCTTCAGCTGCTTGTTGGGGAGACCGGCGACCGAGACCGTGAGGCCCTCGGCGCCGCTACCTGCGCCCTCGACAACAGCCGAGATCGGTGTGAAGCCGTCCGGGGCCATCAGCTGGACGCCCGCACCGAGGCCGGCGCTGAGGTCCTTGACGAGCTTGCCGCCGTTCTCGCAGATGAGGCCGCCGATGAAGACGGCGTCCGCGCCCGACTGCTTGATCTTCGTGGCGAGCGCCTCGTA
>CANFDS010000013.1 GCA_947445525.1 Actinomycetota bacterium
AAGCGCTGGCGCGACGGCGTCGTCGTCGAGACGCTGGTGCGGTCGGAGCTGACGGCGGTGCAGACGCCGCAGGCCTTCCTCGCCGACGTGCTGCGGCAGGCCCTGCGTGGCGACATCGCCGACTCGACCGACTGCTCGTCGCTCGTCGAGCGGGCCGGCGGCCGCGTGACGGTGGTGCCGGGCGACCCCTGCCTCGCCAAGGTGACGGGGCCCGAAGACGTGGCGCGGCTGCTGGCGCTGCTCGCGGCAGGGGCGTAGGGGCAGGGCGCGCGGCGTGATCGTCGACTACCACATGCACCTGCGCGGCTCGGTCGCGGCGGGGCCGGAACCGCTCGTGCACACCGTCGAGGCGATCGAGCGCTTCGTCGAGGTCGCCGCCGCCCGCGGTGTCGACGAGATCGGCTTCACCGAGCACGACTACTACTTTCGGCAGACCCGTGAGGTGTGGCGCACCGGGTACCAGCTCGAGCGCTGCCTGTTCGACCTCGACGACTACGTGGGCGCCGTCGTCGAGGCGAAGCGGCAGGGCCTGCCGGTGAAGCTCGGCATCGAGGTCGACTGGTGGCCAGGCGGCAACGAGCGCCTGCACGAGCTGTTGGCACCGTATCCGTGGGACTACCTGCTGGGGTCGGTGCACTGGGTCGACGACCTGGCGATCGACTTCGAGCCGGGGCTGTGGGCGGTGCGCCCGGTGGACGACGTGTGGCGCGGCTACGGTGCCGCTGTGAGCGATCTGGCGCGTAGCGGCCTCGTCGACGTCCTGGCGCATCCCGACCTGGCGAAGGTGTTCGGGCGGCGGCCGTCGGCGGCGGTGCTGCACGAGGTGCAGGAGCAGATCGTGGCGGCCGCGGTGGCGGGCGGGTGCGCCGTCGAGATCTCGACGGCGGGGCTGCACAAGCCGGTGGGCGAGCTGTACCCGTCGCCGGAGCTGCTCTCCGCCTGCTGCCGGGCCGGCGTGCCGCTGACGCTCGCGTCCGACGCGCACGTGCCCGAGAACGTCGGCCGCGACTTCGCCGCCGCGCTCGAGCTGGCCGGCGTGGCCGGATACGAGACGGTGACGGTGTTCGAGGCGCGGGTGGCGCGGCAGGAGCCGCTGGGGCCGCTGGTGCCGCGCGGGGCACGGGTGCCGGCATGAGCGACGACCTGCGCATCGGCACCGGCTTCGACGCGCACGCGTTGGAGCGCGGGGTGGCGCTCGTGCTGGGCGGCGTCCGCATCGAGCACGAGTTCGGGCTGGCCGGGCACTCCGACGGCGATGTGATCGCGCACACCATCACCGACGCGATCCTGGGTGCTGCGAACCTCGGCGACATCGGCACGCACTTTCCCAACACGCCGGAGTGGAAGGGCGCCGACTCGCTCGACCTGCTGGGGCGGGCCTACACGGTGGTGCGCGAGGCGGGCTGGGAGCTCGTCAACGTCGACTGTGTGCTGATCGGGCAGGAGCCGAAGATCGCGCGCTACCGCGCGGAGATGTGCGAGCGGCTGGCGACGGCGCTGGGCGTCGACGCGGGTCGCGTCACCGTGCGGGCGACGACGACGGACTTCCTCGGCTTTCTCGGGCGCGGCGAGGGGCTGGCCGCCCAGGCCGTCGCGCTGCTGCGCCGGCGCTAGCTAGCTAGCGGGCGCCCTTCTGCACGAGCGCGACGCCGATCGCGGCGAGCGCCATGCCCCCGGCCATCGCCCAGCTCACCGTCTCGCCGAACCAGGGCCACGCCATGAGCGCGGTGAACGGCGGGACGAGGTAGAAGAGGCTGGCGACGCGCGCGACCTCCATGCGGCGGATGAGCCAGAGCAGGCCGAGGATAGCCGCGACCGAGAGCACTGATGACATCCACACGAGCGACGCGGCAAGCTGCCAGGTCCACTCGACGTGCATCGGCTCGAAGCTGGCGGCGAGGATGACCGCGGCGATGGCGGCGGCGCCGAACTGGCACGCGGTGCCGGTGCGCAGGTCGATCCCGGCGCAGTAGCGGCGCTGGTACACCGTCGCGGCGGTGATGCCGAGCAGCGCCGCCAGGGCGAAGCCGAGCCCCGAGGTGGTGGTGCTGTCGAACTGCAACTTGCGCTCGACGACGACCGCGACGCCGCCGAGCCCGATGCCGAGGCCGAGCCACTGCAGCGGCAGGACGCGCTCCTTCAGGAACGGCCCGACGATGCACGCGGAGAGCAGCGGCTGGACGCCGACGACGAGGGCGGTGACCCCGGCCGCGAGGCGATGGTCGATCGCGACGAACACGCCGCCGACGTAGGTGGTCTGCAGCAGCAGGCCGACGACTGCCGAGTGAAGGGCCTCGCGGCGGGTGGGGCGGCGGGCGCGCATCGCCAGCGAGACCGCGACGAGCAGGACGAACGTGATCGAGAAGCGCAGGGTGACCAGCGTCATCGGGTCGGCGTAGGTGACGCCCTCGCGGGCGACGACGAAGCCGGTCGACCAGAGCAGCACGAACAGGCCCGGCGCGATGGCGATGATGCGGCCCCGCCCCATCGCCGCAGGGTATCGTCGCTCCCCATGCCCGTGCGCATCTGCTCGCTGCTGCCCAGCGCCACCGAGATGGTGGGCGCGCTGGGGCTGCTCGACTCGCTGGTGGGGGTGTCGGCGGAGTGCGACTTCCCGGCGGCGGCGCGCGGCAAGCCGGTGGTGACGGGCGCCCGCGTGGACACCAGTACCCTCGGCAGCCTGGCGATCGACGCGGCCGTGCGCGAGGCGCTACAGGAGGGCCGGTCGCTGTACGCGATCGACGAGGAGCTGATCAGGGGCCTGGCGCCCGACCTGATCCTCACCCAGGACCTGTGCACGGTGTGCGCGGTGTCGAGCGGCGAGGTGGCGCTGTGCGGCATCGAGGCCGAGACGATGGTGCTGGACGCGCACACGATCGCCGAGATCGGCGACTGCGTGCTGGCGCTGGGGGCGCGGCTGGGGGTGCCCGAGCGGGCGGCCGAGGTGGTGCGCGCCATGCGGGAGAAGGTTGCGGGGGTGGAGGCGGCGGTGGCGGGGGCGGCCGGAGCGGCGGGCGCGGCGGGCGCCGGCGGCGCGCCGGGAAGGCGCCCCCGCGTGTTCGTCGCGGAGTGGCTGGAGCCGCCGTTCGCGGCGGGTCACTGGGTGCCCGAACTGGTGGCTGCCGCAGGTGGGGTCGAGGTGCTCGGCCGGGCGGGCCAGCCGTCGTTCGCGACGACCTGGGACGCCGTGCGCGCTGCGCAGCCCGACCTGGTGGTGCTGGCGCCGTGCGGCTTCGACGCGGCGCTGGCGGCCGCGGAGGCGGGGCTGGTGCCCGATCTCGGCTGCCGGGTGATCGCGGTGGACGCGAACGCGTACTACTCGCGGCCCGCGCCGCGCGTGGCGGACGGGGTCGTGCAGCTGGCGCACTTCCTCTACCCGGAGGCCGTGGCCGATCCGGGCATGCCGTTCATCGTCATCCGGCCGTAGGGGCGGCTGCCGGCTCCCCCGGGCCCCGGCCGCCACCGGTGGGGCCACGCTCCTGCCTTGGCCGCGCGGGCGGAGTCTGCTAACGATGCGCAGATGAGCGTCTCCGGCCCTCCACCCCTTCCCGGCCCCGCGTCCATCCGCGTCGAGCGGCTGACGCCCGAGGCCTACGCGCCGTTCGGCTGGGTGCTGGGTGAGCGGCCGGCCGCGGGCCGAGCGGGCGGGAGCGAATCGGCGCGGATCGTCGAGGCCTCCGGCGCCCGCTTCTGGCACGAGCACGACTTCGTGGCGGGCGCGGGCGGGCAGGTCGAGCTGCTGTGGGTCACCTATCTGGCCCAGCCGCCCGTGTCCGAGAAGATCGAGGCGCACCGGCACACCGAGCAGGCGATCATCCCGGTTAACGGGCAGCCGATCCTCCACATCGTGGCGCCGCCCGACCTCGACCCGCTCGCGCCCGGGATCGCGCCCGACCTCGGCGCGGCGCGTGCCTTCTACCTGGACGGCACCCGCGGCGTCTGCATGCGCCGCGGCACCTGGCACATGCACTACGGCGTCGCCGAGGAGGCCTTCTACCTGATGGTGACGCGGCGCTCCACGACCGACGACATCGTGGCGGCGTTCGACGGCGCCGCCGGCCCCGCCGAGACGGTGATCGTGAAGACCACGCCGATCGTGCTCGACACGAGCGGACTCGGGCTCTAGAGCGGGCGCGGGCGCCGGGCGGCCGTCAGGCGGCGCGCTCCTCCGGTCGCCACGCCGGCCGCTACTCCGGCAGCGACACGACGCCGTCCACGACCCGCACCAGCGCGTCCTTCTCCAGCGAGGCCACCGCCTCCGCGTCGAGCTCCGCCACCGGCCGCGGCGCCTCTGCCACGAGCCGCAGAGCGCCTGCCCGCCGCTGCCGGAACGAACCCTCGAACCGCGACTGCTTGCGCGTCGGCTCGTAGCGCTGCCCACGCGACAGGCACCCCTCCGCCAGCGGGCACTCGCCACAGCGCGGCACTCGCGCCAGGCACACCGTCGCGCCCAGGTCCATCAGCGCCTGCGCCGACGTCGCCGCGAACGCGTGCCCCGTGCGCGCCTGGATCCGCTCGATGTTGACGTCGACCGGCAGCACGTCCTCGCCCAGCGCGAAGTTCCGCACCGCCGCCGCCGTGTACGGGCCGACACCCGGCAGCGCCGTCAGGTCGGCGGGCCAGCCGTCGGCGGCGATCGCCTGCGCCGCCCGGTGCAGCGCCAGCCCTCGCCGGTTGTAGCCGAGCCCCTGCCAGGCGCGGATCACGTCGGCAGGCGAGGCGGCGGCGAGGGCAGCCGCGGTCGGCCAGCGCTCCAGCCAGGCGATCCAGCGCGGGATCACGCGTTCCACCTGCGTCTGCTGCAGCATGATCTCGCTCACCAGGATCGCGTAGGGGTCGCGCGTGTGGCGCCAGGGCAGGTCGCGGCCGGCGCGGGCGAACCAGTCGCTCAGGGCCGTGTCCACGGCGGCCACTCTAGAGGCTTGCTGTGAATCGGCGCCCCTGGCGGGGCTGTCCTGGGCCAAGCCGGGGCGTCACGGCGCCGCGCCCGGGGTGGCAACCGGTGCCGCGCCGATTCACAGCAAGCCTCTTTAGGTGACGGCGCAGCCAACACGGCATGATCTGCCCCATGCCATCGGCGCGCCCCTCCGTCTACCTCTCCCGCCGCCTCCCGGCGCGGGTCATGGACGCGCTCGGCGCCGACTTCGCGCTCAGCTTCCACGACTCCGACCGGCAGCCGGCGCGGGCCGAGCTGCTCGCTGCCGTCCCGGGCGTCGACGGGTTCCTGGCGACGATCACCGACCGCGTCGATGACGAGCTGCTCGACGCCGCCGGCCCGACCCTGCGCGTCGTCGCCAACTACGCGGTCGGCTACGACAACATCGATGTCGCGGCACTCACCGCGCGGGGCGTCGTCGTCACGAACACGCCAGGCGTGATTGCCGCCGCCACGGCCGAGCTGGCGATCGCCCTGATGCTCGCGCTGGGCCGCAACGTCGCCGCGGGCGACCGCCGGCTGCGCACCGGCGAGCCGTGGGCCTGGACGCCGACGTTCATGCTCGGCTGGGGCCTCGAGGGCCGCCGGCTCGGCATCGTCGGCCTCGGCGAGATCGGTACCCGCGTCGCCGCGCTGGCGACCGCGCACGGCATGGAGGTGGTGTACGCAGGCCGCGGCGACGGGCCCGGGGCCGGTGACGGGCCTGGCGCGGGCGACCGCTCCGCAGCGCCCGACCGTGCCGCCCCGCCCGACCGCCCCGCCCCGCCCTACCCCCGCCTCCCACTCGACGAGCTGCTCGCCACCTCCGACGTCATCAGCCTCCACTGCCCGCTCACTCCCGCCACGCGCCATCTGATCGGCCGGCGGGAGCTCGCGCTGATGCGCCCCGACGCTGCCCTCGTCAACACCAGCCGCGGCCCGGTCGTCGACGAGGCGGCCCTCGTCGAGGCGTTGCGCGACGGCGTGATTGGCGGCGCCGCCCTCGACGTCTTCGAGCACGAGCCGGAGCTGCACCCCGGGCTGATCGCGTTCGAGAACGTCGTGCTGACGCCGCACTTCGGCAGCTCTACCGTCGCCGTGCGCGAGGCGATGGGCATGCGTTGCGTCGACGCGCTGCGGGCCGTTCTGCTCGACCGGCGCCTGCCCGTGAACGCGCTCAACGCCGTCGAGCTCGCCTAGGATCCGCCTGCCGATCCGGGGGCTTGCTCGCTCTCCGGGCGAACCTGCTCTATTCACGGCGAGAGAAAGTACCCCTTCTGGGTGTTGCCTAAACGTCAATGGGTCCGCTACGGTGCAACCTTCCCGACGTCAGAGGGCAGCCCTGGTGGGGCAGCCCGACTCTCCCGAAGGGGTCCCCTCATGCGTACCAAATGGAGCCTAATCCTCGTAGCCGCGTTCGTCATCACGTTCGCGACGTTCGCAACCTCCGGTGCGTCCGCCGCGGTCGCGGCCGGTAAGGAGGGCCTGCAGCGCAAGAAAGCCGCACTCGGCCAGGACGCCGTCACCCTCGCGAAGCAGTACCTCGGCCTCTACTACCTCTATGGCGGCTCCTCGCCGCGCACCGGCTTCGACTGCTCCGGGCTCGTCATGTACGTCTACGGCAAGCTCGGCATCCAGTTGCCGCACAATGCAGCTGCCCAGTACCGGCTCGGCCTCGCCGTCCCGCGCATGGCGCTACTGCCCGGCGACCTCGTCTTCTTCAACGGGCTCGGCCACAACGGCATCTACGTCGGCAACGGCAAGTTCATCCACTCGCCCCAGACGGGTGACAGAGTTCGCATCGAGTCCCTCGCAGCGAGCAACTGGCATCGCAACTACGTCGGCGCCCGCCACATTGCTGCATAAGCTGCTATCGTCGTTTTGAACTGTTTTTTAGAACGCGTGTCCGTCGGAGCCTTTTCGCCTTCCTCACCGTTCGTTAGCTTTGTGAGGAGGTGTTTTAATAAATGGCAACCGGAACCGTTAAGTGGTTCAGCGACGCTAAGGGGTATGGCTTCATCACCCCCGACGGCGGCGAGCCTGATGTCTTCGTGCATCACGGCGGCATCAACGGGTCGGGCTTCAAGTCCCTCCCCGAGGGTGCGAAGGTCTCGTTCGATGTGACCCAGGGCCCCAAGGGCAACCAGGCCTCGAACGTCAGCGTTCTCTCCTAGTCGAGAGACGCTCACGATCTGCGGCACGCGGCCACCCCTCGGGGTGGCCGCAGCTGTTTCCAGGCCCGAGCGAGCTCTAGTGGCGCGGCCCGAGCACCGACAGCAGCCGGAGGTCGCCGGCGCCGGTGTTGCTGAAGACGTGGCGGACGTTCGGGGGCACGTACACGAAGTCGTCGGGCCCCACGGCGTACACCTCGTCGCCGATGGCGACGGTGCCGCTGCCCGAGAGGACGAGGTTCGCCTGCACCCAGGCGTGCGCATGGTCGGCCGACAAGCCGCCGGGGCGGATGGTGACGACGCGCAGGTCGAGGTCGCCGTTGCCGTCGGCACGGTCGAGCAGCGGCTGGCCGGAGGTGCCCTGGGCGCCGTCGTTGGTGATCGGTGCCGGGGCGCTGTCGCGCAGGCTGACGATCCGGGCGGGTGGGGTCGAGGTGCTCATGGAGTCGAGGCTAGCAGCGCCGCCGCGGCTCTGCCGCCGCTTCATTGTCCATATTTTGTATAGACTCCCCGTGATGTCCGCCTGGCGTACCTCCGCCGAAAGCCTGCCCGGCGTCCGCGTGGCGACCGGGCCATCGCGGAGGCGCTCCCCGGGTCGGCGGTCACTGTCACGCCGACGGATCGCCGTCGCCTCCTGGAAGGCTCCCGGCGACGGCCCGATCCAGGGCTTCCTTGACCTCGACGTCACCTCGGCCGAGCCGTGGTGCGCCGCGCACGGCGTCACCCTGGCCCAGCTTGTCGGCTGCGGTGTCGGCCGGGCGCTCGCAGCCTGCCCCGACGCCCGCTCGCGCGTCGTCGCCGGCAGGGCCGTCGAGCGGGCTGCCGCCGATGTCAGCTTCACCGTGAGCGTTGGGCTCGGCGTCGACCTGCGCGCCGTCTGCGTCCGTGATGCGGACTGCAAGCACCCGCGGGAGGTCGCCGCCGAGCTGCAGGGCGGTGCACGGCGCCTTCTGCGCGGCGATGACCCGCAGACCGGCCGCGCCGTCGCTATCGCCGACCGGCTGCCCTGGCCGCTGCTGCGGCCGGCCCTCGCGCTTGTCGGGTTCCTCGCGAACGGCATCGGCATCAGGGTGCGCGGCGTCCGGGTCGAGCCCCATGCCTTCGGCTCTGCGATCGTGACCGCGGTCGACGTGCTCGGCCTGCAGCGCGGCCTCGCGCCGCTCGTGCCGCTCGCGCGGGTGAGCACCGTCGTCTGCGTCGGCTCACCCCGGGCGCGCGTCGAGCCGGACGGTGTCGCCCGGATCGCCGAGCTGGGCCTCACCTTCGACCACCGGCTCGTCGACGGCGCCCAGATCGCCACCTTCACAGCGCGGCTGCGCGAGGTTGTCGAGCGCCCCTGGCAGGTGTGGGGCGATCCGCCGCCGCTGCGGGCCGTCAGCCCGCTCGCAGCCGACCCCGCCTCGGCCGCCTGAGTTTGCGCAGCCGCGTACACGCGGTAGATTGCCGCCCATGCCACTCGACAAGCAAGCCGCCGCCTTCGTCCAGCTGGTCACCGAGGCCGGGGGGAAACCCTTCGAGGAGATGACCCCCGAGGAGGCCCGCGAGATGTTCACCACGGGCTTCGCCGCGCCCGGCACCGGGCTCACCGCCATCGAGGACATCTCCATTCCTGGCCCGGCCGGCCCGCTCGCGCTGCGCATCCACCGCCCGCCCGCTGCCGGCCCGGTGCCGGTGCTCGTCTTCTTCCACGGCGGCGGCTGGGTGGTCGGGGACTTCTCGACGCATGACTTCGCCTGCCAGGAGCTCGCCCGGCTGACGCCCTGCATCGTCGTCTCGGTGGACTATCGGCTGTCGCCGGAGACTCGCTTCCCCGGGCCCGTGGACGACTGCTACGTGGCCACCGAGTGGGCGTCGCAGAACGCTGCCCGGCTCGGCGCGAGGCCCGGCCCCGTCGCCGTCGGCGGTGACAGCGCGGGTGGCCATCTGGCTGCCGCCGTCGCCCTGCGCGCCCGTGACAAGGGCCTGCCGCTGGCGCTGCAGCTCCTCATCTACCCCGTCACGGACGCGGGCTGCGACAACGGCTCGTACACCGAGTTCGCCAACGGCTTTGTTCTCACGAAGCTCGCGATGGTGTGGTTCTGGGAGCACTTCCTGGGCCCGGACGGCGATGCGTCGCACCCTGAGGCGTCGCCGCTGCGCGCACCCGACCTGGGCGGCGTCGCGCCCGCGTACGTGCTCACGGCCGAGTGCGATGTGCTGCGCGACGAGGGCGAGGAGTATGCCGACCGGCTCGCCGGCGCCGGTGTCGCCACCACTCTGTACCGCTTCCCGGGCCAGCTGCACGGGTTCGCGACGATGGTCGGCATGTTCGACGCGACGGCGGTCTCGCATGTGCTGCTCACGGACGCGCTGCGGTCGGCGTTCGTGGCCGCGTAGGGCGAAGGGTGAAGGTCAGCCGAACGGCACGCGGGTTGCACTGCCAACGTTGGCGTAGCGTTCCGGGAGGCAGGTGAGAATGATGACCTGGCAGCTCTCGCCTGCCCTGCGGAATGCTGCGCCGAGCCGTTCCAGCCGCCCCACATCCGAGTAGCCGAGCGCATCATCGAAGATCACCGGCACGCCGGTCCCGGGCGCGCCTGACTCGCTCCCGGCCACCATGGCTGCACAGGCCAAGCGCGCGACCACACAGAGCTGTTCCTTCGCGCCCCCCGAGAGCGACTCGTAGGGGACAGTCTCACCGTCGAGCGTCCGGCTCACGATCTGCAACGTCTTCTCGTCGACCGTCACCGACGCCGTCGAACCAAAGACGAGCCGTGCGTACGATTCGAGCTTGTCCCGGTAGGGCGTGACGTACGAGCGCAGCGCCTCGGCCCGGTGGTACGTCAACCGGGCGTGCAGCAGTTCCACTGCAGCGGCGCGCCGGTCTTCGTCCGCCACCTTGCGTTCGAGAGCCAGGAGCAGCGTGTCCACTGCGCCTAGGCGGTCGGCGAGACCGTCCTGTCCGCGCACGGCGAGCTCCCGCCGGATTCCCTCGAGTTCGATGGTGAGGTCGCCGCGATCGCGTCTGAGCCGGTCGAGAACGTCCTCGGCGTTGCGGAGCAACTCTGTCGTCGTTGCGGGGTCGGTCGCGGCGAGCTCGGCAACGGCCGCTGCGCGTGTGCTCGCGACGGCTGCTGCCGTCGCCTGCGCAGCAGCGAGTGCTCCTACGAGCTCCAGGTCGGGGGCCGACTCGCGTGCGGCCGCGAGCTCGGCACGAACGCCGGTCGCACTGCGCCCGATCTCGTCGATCTCGGCCTCGCGCCGCTGTGCCACCTGATGGGAATCGCGCGCCCGTGTATCGGCGTCGTCGAGTGCCGCCCGCGCGATGCCCTCGTTGCGCCGCGCCTCATCTGCGGCATTGCGCGCGAGCTCGGCCGCTGCACGCGCCGCGTCGCCGTCAACCGCCAGAGGCGAGTCCGGCGGGCGAGCTGCGCGGTAGCCCTCGATCCGCTGCCGCCCCCGGATCACCTTCTCGGCCAGCGAGGCGAGAGTGAGATCACGTAGCGCGTCGATGAAGGCGACACTGGCAAGCTCGAGAGCGCCCTGTGCCTCGCGCCTTTGGCGAGCGAGCGCCTCCGCGCGCGGGTGGGCATCGGGGAGGGCTGGGTTCACGCCGGCCTCCGCCAGAAGTCGCGCCAGCTTTGCCGTCGCCTGCGCAGACTGCTCGGCCAGCTCCTTTCCCGCCGTCGGGCCTGCGACGGTGATCCGCGCCACGTCGGCGATCGTGACGACGACGTCACCGGCGACGGCGCGCTCCAGCGTCTGGCCGGCGGCAACCTGCGCCTCATGGGCGTCGACCGTGACGCGCACCGGAGCAAGAGCCTCGACAGTGACCGAGGCCCGGCTCTCCTCAGTCCTTGCACGCAACACCGCGACCTCGACGGCTGTATCGCCGATCGCCTTGAGTAGCCCATCGGTAACGGTGTTGGCATCGAGGATCGCGCTTGCTTCACGGTTGGCAGCGTCGGCTGCGACGGCCCGGGTATGCCGCTCCTCGAGCAGTCCGACCTGGTAGGCGTCGTCGAAGTGGGCCGCGTCCTCGGAAGCACGCCGGCTCGCTTGCTCGGCGTGCTCGAGCAGCTCCTTCGCTGCGTCGTGGGCAGCTGCCGCAGCGCTTCGCCCCTGGCGTGCGAGTGACAGGCCCGGCGCCTCGCGCTCCGCCTGTTCCCGACAGGCGGCCAGCCGCGCGTCGGCGGCGGCGAGTGCCTCTACGAGCCGGGTGCGTGCCGCCACCGCCGCCGCAGCCTCACGCACCTTGCCGTCGGCCGCGACGACGGCCAGATCGTGCTTCGCAACCTCCTGCTGGAGCTGCGTGACTCGCTCTGAAGCAGCGCGCTGCGTTGCGACCCTGAGCGCCTGCGCGGGTTCCTCGGCGGATATGCGGGCGAGTTCGAGACCGATTGCGCGGTGCCGTTCGGCGGCGGCTTCGAGGGCTCGGAGCTTCGCTTCGAGCTCGGCCCTCTCCGTCGCGAGCTCCACGACGCGTGCGGCGTCCGCGACCCGAGGCTGGAGTGGCTTGCCGGTCGGTGTGAAGTAGCGCAGTCTCAATTCGTCGACGCGCGCGAGCAGGCCACCGTCGTCGTCTGCGCCTGCCGTCCCGCCCGCCGCCGCATCCAGGGCCCGCAGCAGCGACGGGCTGCCGCCGACCGTCGCCTGGGCGATGTCCTTCCCCTGCTCGTAGCGGAGCGCCTTGAAGAGGTCGATGTCGAGCGTCTCGCCAAGGATCGCCTGCATGCGCTCGTGTGCTTCCCGTCCCGTGAGGCTCTCCGGTGCCGGAGCGGTTACGCGCAGGGCCGTCTCCCTGTTCTTCAGCCAGCGCTTCTCGTAGACGAGCGCGTAGGGGCCGGTGGTGAGCTCGACGAGCGCCCACGGGCCGGCGTCGGCCGAGACCGGCTTCAACGCCTTGACCCGTTCCTTGCCCGAGCTGTCGAGCTCGTCGAAGAGCAGGTAGAGCGCTTCGGCCAGGCTTGACTTGCCGATCTCGTTCGGCCCTTCGACGATCGTGACACCGGTCTCCGCAATTGCGATGTCGGCGCTGCCGACGCCGCGGAAGTCCTTCAGGGCGATCCGCTGGATCCTCACCGGCCGCTCCTCAATGTGCGAGCCTGAAGAGGAGGTTGAGCGCGTCCTCGGCGACCTGCCCGGAGGGGCCGCCGGCCTCGGCCAGAGCCTGCAGCTCCTCGAGGGTGGTCGCTGCGAAGCCGGTGAGGCCGAGCTCGTCGAGGTCGGCTGCGTCGCGACGAACCCGGAGGTCGGTGTGTCGCTCCCAAGTGTCGAGTGCCGCGAAGAGGCTGGCGTGGTGGCCGAGTGCGTCGTCGAGCTGGCTCTTCTCGATGAGGCTGAGCGTGCCCTCGAAGCTCAGCTTGACCACCGTGATGTGCTTGTCGGGGAGCGAGTCGAGCCACTCGCCGACAGCGTCGACCGTGGCAGTCCCGTCGACATGGAAGTGCCTGCTGACGAATGACCAGGCTCCTACGAGGTGGGGGGTCACGGTGGGGGCGGCGCCTGCGGGGCCGAGCTCGACGACGAGCGCGTGGTTCGCGCCGGTGTCGCGGAAGTCGGTGACGAGCGGGGTGCCGGCGAACCAGACGCGTCCGGTCGCCCCGACCTGCGCCGTGGAGTGTCGGTCTCCGAGTGCGATGTAGTCGATCTGCCCGCTCGCGAGGGCCGTCTCGGCTGCGGCCAGTCGGATCAGGGAAGGGTCATCCTTGTCCGGGGCGAGCACGTCCACGGCGCCGTGAGCGACGAGCACGCGCGCCTGCACGCCCGGTGGGCGCGGGGCCAGCGCCGCGACTGCGTGCGCGGCAAGGTCGTCGAGCGGCTGCTTCGACTCCCACGGTGCTCCGACCACCTCCACCGTGCCGTCGGCGACGAGAACAGGCTCGTTCGTCTCGAGCACGTGCACATGGACGGGTCGGTTGGCCGCAAACTCGGGTGATCGGTAGACCGACGCTGCATTCAGGGGGTCGTGGTTGGCGGGAAGGAGGTAGACGGGCACGGTGAAATCGCGCATCGCCTCGAGCGCGCGCACGACGACCGAGCGGTCGAGATGATTCGAGTCGAAGATGTCGCCGCAGACGACCGCGAAGGCGCAGCCGGTGTCGCGGGCCAGCCGGGCCACCGCGCGGACGGCCTCCAGGCGTGCCTCGGCGTAGAGGGCCTGCTTCTCGACGCCGAGGAAGTGGCGGGTCATTCCCAGGTGCCAGTCACCGCTGTGGACGAACTTGACGATCGCTGCGCTCCCCTGCTCGACGGCTTCCCGACGAGGATATCGCTCGCGCCCACGCGTTCCCTTACGTCGCGCCACTACCCTTCACCCCATGACCGCGCACGCGCAGCCCATGCACCTGGCCGATCTGCTCGCCGACCCGCTCGCGCAGTTCCGCGCGTGGTTCGCCGCGGCGGGCGAGGGCGGGGTGCGGACGCCCGAGGCGATGGCGCTCGCCACGGCGACTCCGTGGGGCGTGCCGTCGGCGCGGATGGTGCTGCTGAAGGGCGCCGACGAGCGCGGCTTCTCGTTCTTCTCGAACCACCTGAGCCGCAAGGGCGGCGAGCTCGACGAGAACCCGCGGGCGGCGCTGCTGTTCCACTGGGACGAGCTGGGCCGGCAGATCCGGATCGAAGGGAGCGTCGCGCGGCTGCCCGCCGGCGAGTCGGACGCGTACTACCGCTCGCGCCCGCCGGGGTCGCGGATCGGTGCGATCGCGTCGCCACAGTCGCGCCCGGTCGTCTCGCGCGACTGGCTGGAGAGCCGCGTCGCCGAGGTCGCAGCCGCAGTCGGTGAGGGCGAGCCGGAGCGGCCGGAGCACTGGGGCGGCTACGTGCTGCGGCCCGCGGCGTACCAGTTCTGGCAGCACCGCAGCGATCGGCTCCACGACTGCTTCCGCTATCTCGCGGTCGATGCGAGCGGCGGCTGGTCGATCGAGCGGCTGGGGCCGTGACAGGGAAGCCCGGGGCGACCGCCCCCGCGGGTGACCCCGCCGCTGCCCCCGTGCGCGTCCGCTTCGCGCCCAGCCCCACCGGGTCGCTGCACCTCGGCAACGCGCTCACGGCGGTCGCCAACCGGCGCTTCGCCGACGAGCACGGCGGCATCCTCGTCCTACGTATCGACGACACCGACAGCGTGCGGGACGTCGAGGGCGGGGAGGAGGGGATCCTGCGCGACCTCGCCTGGCTCGGCGTCGGCGTCGACGAGGGCCAGCTGCGCCAGTCGGCGCGCGGGGAGATCTACCGGGCTGCCGCGGCCCGCCTGGTGGCCTCCGGCGCCGCCGTGCCCGAGGCCGACGGCAGCGTGCGCGTCTCCGCCGCCGCCGCCCGCGCCGCCGGCGCCACCGCGGCCGACCGCCCGACGCTCGTCCGCCCCGACGGCTCGGCGACCTACCACCTCGCCTCCGTCGCCGACGACGCCGACCTGCGCATCACCCACGTCATCCGCGGCGCCGACCACCGCTCGAACGCCGAGCTGTACGGCGCCCTGTTCGCCGCGCTCGGCGCGCCCGCGCCCGAGATCCTCCACCACGGCCTGATCCTGGGTGACGACGGCTCGAAGCTGTCGAAGCGGGATGGCGCCACGGCGGGCGCGGGCGACGCGGCGGGAGCGGCCCCGGCCGCCGACCTCGTCTCGATCGCCGACTTCCGCGCCGCCGGCATCCCGGCCGAGGCGGTGCGCGCGTATCTCGAGGAGCTGGGCCTGCCGCGCCACGACGTGCGGCTCGACCTGACCCGGGTGCGCCGCCTCGCCGTCGAGGCGCTCGCCGCCCTCTCCGACGGGGAGCTGGCCGCGCGGGTCGAGGCGCCGCTGCGGCTGGTCGCGGCCCTGCGCGGCGCCCGTGACCTCGTCGAGGCGCGCGACTACGCCGAGTCGATCCTGCGGCCGGGCCCCGGCGACGGGCCAGAAGCCGCCCCCGGCCCGCAGCCGCCCGAGGCCCGGCCGACGCTGCTGCGCTTCGCCGAGCTGCGCGCCGGCGCCGCCGACGAGCTCGACGACGAGACGGCCCGCTCGATCGTCCGCGAGCTCAAGGCCGTCCACGCCGACCTGAAGGCGCTCCGGCGCGCTCTCACCGGCCGCGAGCGCGGCCCGGAGCTATGGGCGGTCGTGCGCGCGCTCGCGCGCGAAGAGTCGCTCGCCCGCTCCGGCTTTGCGCCGGCTGCCGCGGCTGCAGGCAGGTCCGGCGAGCCGTCCGGGTAGGCGCGCCCGCCGCCCTCCCCTTCTGGTACCTCTACGAGCGTGCGCCTCACCAACACCCTGACCCGTCGCAGCGAGGAGCTGCCGCCCGCGCGGCAGCCCGCCGCCGCCACGACCCCCGCCGCCGCCCCGACCCGCATCGGCATGTACTTCTGCGGCCCCACCGTGTACCAGCGCATCCACGTCGGCAACGCTCGCCCGTTCGTGATCGCCATGTGGCTGCGCAGCTGGCTGCGCGCCCGCGGCTACGACGTCCGGCTCGTCATCAACATCACCGACGTCAACGACAAGATCTACGAGTCCGCCCCCGGCGCCAGCGCCGCCCTCGCCCAGCAGGCCTCCGACTGGTACATCGAGGACACCGGCCTGCTCGGCCTCGGCCGCCCGGACGAGGAGCCGAAGGCCACCGAGACCGTGCCCGAGATCGTCGCCCTGATCGAGGAGCTCGTCGCCAAGGACATGGCCTACGAGGCCGGGGGCGACGTCTACTTCCGGGTCGGCCGCTTCCCCGACTACGGCTGCCTCTCCGGGCAGCGCCCCGACGAGATGCAGGATCAGGAGCCGAACCCGCTCAAGGAGGACGCGCGCGACTTCGCCCTCTGGAAGGCGCACAAGCCCGGCGAGGACACCAGCTGGCCCTCCCCGTGGGGCGACGGCCGCCCCGGCTGGCACATCGAGTGCTCGGCGATGGCCGAGAAGTTCCTCGGCCCCGAGTTCGAGATCCACGGCGGCGGGCTCGACCTCGTCTTCCCGCATCACGAGAACGAGCTGGCCCAGTCGCGCGCTGCCGGCCGCGGCTTCGCGCGCGTGTGGATGCACAACGGCATGCTGCGCTTTACCGGCGAGAAGATGTCGAAGTCGGTCGGCAACGTGGCGGCGCTGCGCGACGTGATCGAGCAGTGGGGCCGCGAGACCTTCCTACTCTTCCTGCTCACCGGCCACTGGTCGAAGCCGATCGACTTCTCGGACGAGACGATGACGCAGGCCGCCGTCCAGGCCGAGTCGTTCCGTAATGCCTTCCGCACGGGTGCCATGCCCGCCGCGACCGGCCCGGGCTCCACCGGCGCTGCTCCGGGGTCTGCTCCCGCCGCCGGCCCCGGCTGGGACGCGTTCGCAGCCGCGCTGGAAGAGGACTTCAACACGCCCAACGCCCTCGCGATCATGCACGCCTGGCGCGCGAGCGGCGAGCTCGAGCTGCTCGGCCGGGCGCTCGCGCTGTTCGGCCTGGAGAGCCTGACGCAGGAGCAGGCGGCCCCCGCTGCCGTGCACGAGCTGGCGCAGGCGCGGCTGGCCGCGCGCGGCCGCCGCGACTTCGGCGAGTCCGACCGGCTGCGCGACGAGATCGCAGCCGCCGGCTGGACGGTGCGCGACATCGCCGACCCGCCCGGCTACCAGCTCGTGCCGGCGTCATGAGCGCCGGCCGCGAGCTCGTCTACGGCCGCCAGCCGGTGCGCGAGGCGCTGCGTGGGCGCCGCGAGGTGCTCGAGCTGTGGGTCACCGACCGCGCCCTGGCCGCCGAGCCCTGGCTGCAGGAGACGGCTCGACCTCGACCTCAGGTGAAGGCCGACGGCGCAATCGAGGAGTCGGCGGGGACGCGCGACCACCAGGGCGTGCTCGCGTTCTGCGAGCCGTACCGCTACGCCGACGCGCTCGCGCTGGCCAGGGGTGGCGGCGCGGGGGGTGGCGCGGGTGGCGGCGCGGGTGGCGGCCCCGGACCTGGCCCCGAGCGCCCGCTGATCGTGGTTCTCGACCAGGTCACCGACCCGCACAACCTGGGTGCCGTCTGCCGCAGCGCGGAGGGCGCCGGCGCTACCTGCGTCGTCATCCCCAAGGACGGCGCGGTCCACGTCACCCCGGCCGTCTGCAAGACCTCGGCAGGCGCCGTCGAGCACATCCCCGTCGCCATCGTCACCAACGTCGCGCGCTACCTCGAGGAGATCAAGGGGCCCGACCTCTGGGTGTGGGCTGCCGACCAGGATCGCGGGACGGCGCCCTGGCAGGCCGATCTCGCCGGCGGCACCGCGCTCGTGCTCGGCGCCGAGGGCAAGGGGCTGCGCCCGCTCGTGCGCCGCAGCTGCGACGGCGCGATCGCCATCCCGCTGGCCGGCAAGATCGACTCGCTCAACGTCAGTGTCGCCGCCGGCGTTCTCCTGTTCGAGGCCCGCCGCCAGCGGAGCGCCTGAGGCGGCGCCTCGCCCGCCGTCGCGCCGCCCGCCATGCCCGTCGCTAGCTACTACCTCTTCGACGGCCACAACCTGCTCCACGCCGGCGCCTACGCCGAGCCGCGCGAGCTGACCGACATGCTGGCCAGCTGGCTCTCGCTGAAGGGCGCCCGCGGCACCGTCGTCTTCGACGGCAAGGGCCAGGCGCAGCAGATCGGCCCGCTCGAGGTGGTCTGGGCGCCGCACGCCGACACCGTGCTCGAGCGCATGGCCGCCGACCGCCGCGGTCGCGAGCAGGTGTGCCTCGTCTCGTCCGACCTCGCGGTGAAGGGCACGGCCGGCCGCCAGGTCGCCCAGCTCTCGTCGCAGACGTTCCTGCGTGACCTCGAGCCGACCGATCTGCCGCCCCAGCGGCCCGGCCACGTCGCCGACCTGCTCGACCCTGCGCTGCGCGCCCGCCTCGAGCGGCTCCGCCGCGGCCTCGACGGCTGAGTTTCGCCGTAAGGGCTTGACGTTTGCCCACTAGTTGTTATCCTCTGTCTCAACCTAAGGGTGAGAGTTGATGGGAGAAGGATCGGGCGCCCGTCAAAAAACCCGTTTGATACAGGGGGTTTCGATGTCGGTTCGGTACGCAGCGGCGGTACGCACGCCGGCAAAGGTTCAACGTGAGCTTGAGGATCTCCAGCTCGTGATGAAGGCGCGCAACGGCAACCAGGCCGCGCTGGATGCCCTGATGAAGCGCTATACGAGCTTCGTCCGGCTCAAATCCAGCTCGTACTTCCTCGCCGGTGGCGACTCGGACGACCTGATCCAGGAGGGGATGATCGGCCTCTACAAGGCCGTGCGCGATTTCCGCCCCGACAAGGAGACCTCGTTCCGCAGCTTCGCCGAGCTCTGCGTCACCCGGCAGATCATCACGGCGATCAAGACCGCCACGCGCTACAAGCACGCGCCGCTCAACACGTATGTCTCGTTCAGCCATACCCCCGCTGGACAGGACTCCGATTCGGACTGCACGCTCGGCGATGCCCTCCCCGGCCCGCGCATCGACGACCCGATCGTCAGCGTCATGTCCACCGAGGAGCTCAAGAGCCTCGTCTTCTGCCTCGGCACCGGCCTCTCGCCGCTCGAGTCGCAGGCGCTCAAGCTGTACCTCGAAGGCTCGTCCTACGAGGACATGGCCGAGGAGCTCGGCTGCGACACGAAGACGATCGACAACGCCCTCCAGCGCGTCAAGCGCAAGGTTCTCAACCACCAGCAGTCGCGCCAGGTCCTTCAGTAGGCCGCAGCCGGGCGCTAGGCTCCGGCAGAGCGCCGGAGTAGCTCAGCTGGCAGAGCAACCGCCTTGTAAGCGGTAGGTCACGGGTTCGAGTCCCGTCTCCGGCTTTCTCAGCCGGCGCCGCTGACCCGTTTCATGCGCTGTAGCAGGGTGCGGCCGTTGGTCTCGATCGCGCCGCGCAGGTCAGTCGAGCGGTTCGCGATGATGCCGATCTCGCCGGTCACGCGGCCGAGCCGCAGGTGGATCTCGGTGTCGTAGAACGTTCCGTCCTTCGACATGAAGACGTTGCGGATGGCGTAGGCGTCGGTGCCGAGGCCCGGGACGGCCCAGCGCGTCGTCGAGTCGAGCGTCCAGCCGCCCTCGATCAGACGGCCGCGGAACCGCCGGAAGCTCTCGATCTGGCGCGCGTGGTGCAGCGCAGCCGTCGCCACGCTCCTGAAGAGCTGCACGGTGGTGCCGCCGAAGAACGCGCCGTCGGGGGCGAAGCCGGGCCCCCAGCTCTGGTCGTAGCCGGCCACCCAGCCGTCGGCGGCGATGTCGCTCGGCGTGTCCTTCGGGTCGAGGGTGTAGCGCGTCGCGTCTTCGACGTCGAAGCGCCCGCTCGACGATGACTTGGGCAGGACGTCGAAGCGGCCGCCCGTCAGCAGGTCGCGGGGTAGCACCATCTGCGCGAGCTGGGTCGGCGTGATCGTGGCTGTGCGGGCTGTCGGCGGGGTACGGGCCGCCAGCGCGCCGGGCGAGAAGACGGTTAGCGCCGCGACCGGCGCGAGCAGCACCGCCGTCACGACGAGCGCGGAGGCGGTGTGCCGGCGCCCCTTCATCCGGAGCCGAGCCTATCGGCTGCGACGCGCAGCAGCGCCTCGAGGTCGCGGTCGTTCAGCATCCGCGTGCTGCCCGTGGCCAGGAGCGCCTCCACCAGCTTGCCGCGGCGGGTCGCGAGCAGCACGACGCGGGCCGGCCCGATCGGGGTTTCCAGGCGCCAGGTGATGACGGCCCCCTCGTCGCCGGCCTGGAGGGTGCGCCGCGACTCCAGCTTCAGCTTGAGTCGGCGCACGCTCGACAGCTGCGCGGTGCGCTCGATGGGGGGCTCCGAAGAAGGCGGGGTCGGCCATCGAGGTGAAGCTGTCACGCGCGCCCGCGAGGTCGTCGCTGCGCAGCAGGGTCACCTGGAGCTCGCCCACGTACGACGTGCCGATCGGCTTGACAGGCGGGCGCAGGCGTCGGCTGAAGCCGGCGATGCCCGGCGTCGCGATCCACCCTTCCGAGCGCACCGTCGCGCCGTCCGGCAGGTCGCCGACGCCCACAGCGAGCCGGTCGAGCGGGGGCGCGCCGGCTGGCTTTGTCTCGACGCCGTAGCCGAGGCCGAGCGGGAGCTTCGGCGGCCCGTCCAGCTTCTCGCCGCGCGCCGCAGCCCTGAAGCGGGCGGCCAGTACCCGCGCGTTCGCCTCCAGCGGGCGGCGCAGGTCGCCGTCGTCGGAGCGGGCCATCGTCACGTTGGCGACGGGCCGGCCGGTGCGGAAAGAGATGCCGCCGGCGTGCCAGCGCGTCCCGTCCAGCTCCAGCGCGACCGTCGCGGCCGTGACCGAGCGGCCGAGACCGGTGACCGTCCAGCCGGCCGCGTCGGACGCGATGAGCCCGAGCGGCGGGATCGGCCTGCCCGCGAAGCGCTTGTAGATGTCGGCCTGCGAGACGGCGAAGGCTTCGGCGGCCGCCGCGTCGCGGAAGAGCAGGACGCCGGTGGTCAGCGCGAGCACCTTGCCTTCGGCCCAGTTGAAGCCGTGCTCGTAGCCGGCGACGTAGCCGCGCCGGGCGAGGTCGTCGGCCGTGTCGGCCGGATCGAGCGTCTTGTACGCCTCCTCGGCGGCGCTGATCGGCCCCGAGCCGGAGGAGGCGGTGGCCCGGGTGGCATCCACCTCGGCGATGTGGGCGGCAGGCACGACGAGCAGCGGCAGATCGCGCGCGGTGACCGCGGGTGAGCGGGCGGCGGTCGCGGCCCCGCCCGGCGCTCCGGCGGCAGCGCCGAGGGCCGCCAGCAGGATCACCCTCGCCCTGCTCACGAGGGGCACCGTAGCGCACCCTGCGGCGCTGACGTAAAGTGCGGCCCTGTATGGCACTCAGCGAGGACACCACCCAGGCCAAGCTCGAGCGGCTCCTGAAGCTGCGCGAGGAGTCGCTGCACCAGGCGAGCGACAAGGCGATCCAGCGTCAGCACGACCGCGGCAAGCTGCTCGCGCGCGAGCGCCTTGAGCTGCTGCTCGACCCCGGCTCGTTCGTCGAGCTAGACCGCTACGTGCGGCATCGCAGCTCCGAGTTCGGGATGCTCGAGAACCGCCCCTGGGGCGACGCCGTCGTCACCGGCTACGGCACGGTGTTCGGCCGCAAGGTGTTCGTCTTCTCGCAGGACTTCACGATCTTCGGCGGCTCGCTGAGCGAGGTGTTCGCCGAGAAGATCTGCAAGGTCATGGACATGGCCGTGAAGTACGGCTGCCCGCTGATCGGCATCAACGACTCGGGCGGGGCGCGCATCCAGGAAGGCGTCGTCAGCCTGGGCGGCTACGCGGAGATCTTCTGGCGGAATGTGCAGGCGAGCGGCGTGATCCCGCAGATCAGCCTGGTGATGGGCCCGTGCGCCGGCGGCGCCGTCTACTCGCCCGCGATGACGGACTTCATCTTCATGGTCGAGAAGACCTCGTACATGTTCATCACCGGCCCCGACGTGGTGAAGACGGTGACGGGCGAGATCGTGACGCAGGAGGAGCTCGGCGGCGCCGCGACGCACGCGTCGAAGTCGGGCGTGGCGCATTTCACGGCGCCGAGCGAGCAGGAGTGCATCGAGGATGCGCGCTATCTCGTCTCGTTCCTGCCGCAGAACAACCGCGAGGCGCCGCAGTGGGTGCGCCCGACCGACCCGCGCGACCGCGAGGACGTCGAGCTCGACTCGATCATCCCCGACAATCCGAACAAGCCGTACGACATCAAGGACGTCATCCACCGGGTGATGGACGACGGCGAGTTCCTTGAGGTGCAGACGCGCTACGCCGAGAACATCGTGTGCGGCTACGCGCGGCTCGGCGGGCATGTCGTGGGCGTGGTCGGGAACCAGCCGAAGGCGCTGGCGGGCGTGCTCGACATCGAGTCGTCGACGAAGGCCGCGCGCTTCGTGCGCACCTGCGACGCGTTCAACATCCCGCTGATCACGTTCGAGGACGTGCCCGGGTTCCTGCCGGGCACGGCGCAGGAGTGGCACGGCATCATCCGCCACGGCGCGAAGCTGCTGTACGCGTACTGCGAGGCGACGGTGCCGAAGCTCACCGTCATCACGCGCAAGGCGTACGGCGGCGCGTACGACGTCATGTCGTCGAAGCACGTCCGTGCGGACTTCAACTTCGCCTGGCCGACCGCCGAGGTGGCTGTGATGGGCCCGGATGGGGCGGTCAACATCATCTTCCGCGACGAGCTGAAGGCTGCTGCCGACCCCGAAGCCCGCCGCGCCGAGCTGATCGCCGACTACAAGGACAAGTTCGCGAACCCGTACACCGCGGCAGAGCGCGGGTACGTGGACGACGTCATCGAGCCGCGGCGGACGCGTCCGGTGTTGATCGATGCGCTGGAGACCGCGCTGACGAAGCATGAGGCGAGGCCCCAGCGGAAGCACGGGAACATCCCGCTGTAGTCACGCGGCCGTTGTCGCAGCGAGAAGAGCCGAAGAGGAAGAGGCAGCGCGTGGATCTGAACATCACCCCCGAGCCAACCGACGAGGAGCGCGCTGCGCTCGTCGCGGCGTTCGAGCAGCTGCTCGCGGAGGACGACCTCAGGAGCGGGTCGCCGTACCGGAGCCCCTGGCGCCAGGCCGGCATCGCGCAGAACACGCAGCCGTTCGACGCGTATCCGACCGACCGATAGGGCCTCGCCGATCGGCGCGATTCGTCGCGTGCAAGCTGGCTCCAGGCACGATTCGGCCGAGCTGTTCTGCCGCAACCGTTGTACCCTCCCGCCATGCCCGTCGACGTCGTCACCGAGACCGTGATCGCCCGGCCCCGAGCCACCGTCGCTACCTACGCGGCCGACCCCGACAATGCGACCGCCTGGTACGCGAACATCAAGGCGGTCGAGTGGCGCACCGAGCGGCCACTCACGGTCGGCTCGCGTACCGCGTTCGTCGCGCAGTTCCTCGGGCGCCGGCTCGCGTACACGTACGAGGTGCGCGAGCTCGTCCCCGGCGAGCGGTTCGTGATGAGCACCGCGGAGGGGCCGTTCCCGATGGAGACGACCTACACCTGGGAGGACGCGCCCGGCGGCGGCACCCGCATGACGCTGCGCAACCAGGGCGAGCCGGCCGGCTTTTCGCGCGTGATGGCGCCGCTCATGGCGGGAGCGATGCGCCGCGCCAACCGCAAGGACCTGCGACGGCTGAAGGCCGTCCTCGAATCGACCCTCGTCGAGGGAGCCGTATGAGCGAGAAGACCGTCGCCGCCAAGCTGCTGATCAAGCCGGGCACCGCCTTGTGGGTGTCGCACCCCGACCGGCTCGCGCTGGTGGGGGCGCTGCCCGCGGAAGTGGCCGTGGTGGACGGAGCCGGCGTGGCGCAGGTCGCGCTCGTCTTCGTGGATGACGCGGCGGGGGCCCGCACGGTGCTGGACGTGCACGCGCCCGAGCTCGCGCGCGAGGGCGTCACGATCTGGGCCTGCTATCCCAAGGCCAACCAGACCGACATCAACCGCGACACGCTGTGGCCGATCTTCATGGAGTACCGCCTGCGGCCGAACGGGGTGGCGGCGCTGGACGACGTGTGGTCGGCGATGCGCTCCCGGGCGCTGAAGGCCGGCGAGACGTTCCACGGCCTCGGCTGAGGACGAGTCGGCACAAAGCCGGCACACTCGGCGGCCGCGGGCGGTGCTACCTTCACGCCATGGCGGTCGACGGCCCGAACGACATTCCGAACCCGGACGACGCAGTGGACGTCACCTGCGCAATCGACTTCGCCGCGCTCAACGGTGAGGAGATGACCGAGCTGCTGAGCCGGATCCCCGGGGCGGTCGAGGGGGTCAAGCTCTCCTGGCAAGAAGTGCTCGCCGGCGACCACGTGCCGATCTCCGAGCTGCTCTGAGTCATGGCACACGTGATCGTGAGTGCGCGGGCCCGCGAGGATCTCGTGCGCCTGCGCTTCACCCATCGGCTGCCGCCCAACACGTGGGCGCGCGTCCTACGCTCGGTCGACCACCTCACGTTCGCACCACTTGCGGGCCGGGCAATGTCGGGCGACCTCGAGGGGTTCCGCTCCGTGCTGGGCCCGTGGCCGTGGATGGTGATCGTCTATCGCTACTGGGAGGAGATCGATGCTGTGGCGATCCTCAGGGTCTACGACGGGCGCTCCGAGGAGGCGCCGCGCGCCTGACCCCTACGCCGCCGCTTCGGCGCGCGGCTCCGCGCCACGCAACAGCTGCGGCGCCACCCGCGCGTAGTCCACCGCGCTCGCCCACGTGAAGACCACGGCGACCAGCATCGACCACCACGCGAAGTCGTCGCGCCAGGCACCCGCCAGGGAGTAGCCGCCGAAGCCGACTGCGAAGGCCTGCGCCCACGTCTTCAGCTTGGCCAGGTCGCGGGCCTGCACGACGATGCCCTTCTCGATCGCGGCGAGCCGCAGCCCGCTGATCACGAACTCGCGCGCGATGATCGCGGCGACCATCCAGGCGGGCACGACGCCCTCGCCGACGAGCATCACCAGCGCCGCCATCACCAGCACCTTGTCGGCCACCGGGTCGAGCAGAGAGCCCAGCGCCGACGTCTTCCCCGACCAGCGCGCCACCCTGCCGTCGAACCAGTCCGTCCACATCGCGATCACGAAGACGGACGTCGCCCACCAGTAGTGATCCTGGAAGTCGACCAGGAACAGGACGATCACGAAGGGCACCGCGACGATGCGTGTGACGGTCAACTGGTCTGCGAGAGTCATTCTCCGACAGAATATGCGCCCGTGACCCTCTTCTCGAAAGTACTCGTCGCCAACCGCGGCGAGATCGCCGTCCGCGTCTTCCGCACATTGCGCGAGCTGGGCATCAGCACGGTGGCCGTCTACAGCGAGGCCGACCGCTCCGCGCTGCACGTCCGCCGCGCCGACGAGGCCTATCTGATCGGCCCCGGGCCGGCCAACCAGAGCTACCTCGTGTGGGAGCGCGTCATCGAGGCGGCGCAGCGCTCGGGCGCCCAGGCGATCCATCCCGGGTACGGCTTCCTCGCCGAGAACGCGCGCTTCGCCGAGGCCGTCGAGGCCGCCGGCATCACCTGGATCGGGCCGCCGCCCTCCGCGATCGACGCGATGGGCTCGAAGACCGCGGCGCGCGACTTGATGAAGAAGGCGGGCGTCCCGATCGTCCCCGGCACCACCGACCCGGTCGAGAGCGCCGACGAGGTTGCCCGGCTCGGCGACGAGATCGGCTGGCCCATCGCGATCAAGGCGGCGGCCGGCGGCGGCGGCAAGGGTATCAAGCTCGTTCGCGGCCGCGACGAGGTCGAGGCGGCGTACGCGAGCGCCAAGCGCGAGGGGCTCGCCTACTTCGGCGACGACACGATCTACGTCGAGAAGTTCATCGAGGACCCGCGCCACGTCGAGGTGCAGGTGCTCGCCGACAGCCACGGCAACGTCATCCACCTGGGCGAGCGCGACTGCTCGATCCAGCGGCGCCACCAGAAGCTGATCGAGGAGTCGCCGTCGCCGGCGGTCACCCCGGAGCTGCGCGAGTACATCGGCACCGTCGCGATCAACGCCGCGCGCGCCGTCGGCTACCGTAGCGCCGGCACCATCGAAGGCCTGCTCTCCCGCGACGGCGACTACTACTTCCTCGAGATGAACACCCGCATCCAGGTCGAGCACACCGTCACCGAGATGGTGACCGGGCTCGACCTGATCCGCGAGCAGGTGCTGATTGCCGCGGGCCACCCGATGTCGGTACGCCAGGAGGACGTCCGTTTCCAGGGCCACGCCTTCGAGTGCCGCATCAATGCCGAGAACCCGTCGAACGGCTTCCTGCCGTCGCCCGGCCTGATCACGCACTACAAGGAGCCCACCGGCATCGGCGTGCGTGTCGACAGCGGGGTCGAGGCCGGCTCGGAGATCGCGCCGCTCTACGACCCGATGATCGCCAAGCTGATCGTGCTCGACACGAACCGCGAGACGGCGCGCCGGCGGATGCTGCGCGCGCTCGACGAGTTCGAGGTGGGCGGCGTCAAGAGCCTGCTCGGGTTCCACCGGGCACTGCTGCGCCACCCCGCGTTCATCGAGGGCGGCACCTGCCACGGCATCGTCGAGTCGGAGCTACTGGCCCTGCAGGCCGAGGAGCTGACCGTCGACGAGTACCCCGCGGTGGCGAGCGCGGGCGGGAGCGGCGGGGCGACCGGGCTGCGCGAGCGCACCGCGTCGGTCGAGCTGAACGGGCGCCGCTTCGAGGTCAAAGTCATGGAGCCGGTCGCCGACTTCGTCGCGCTCGGCCACCGCCGCCGCGAGCGCGAGCTGAGCGGCGGCAGCCACGGCGCCGCCACCGAGGCCGTGACCAGCCCGATGCAGGGGACGATGCTCGCCGTCAAGGTCGCCGAGGGCGAGCATGTCCGCGCCGGCCAGGTGCTGTGCATCATCGAGGCGATGAAGATGGAGAACGAGGTTGCCGCGCACCGCGACGGCGTCGTGCACAACATCACCTCCGGGCCGGGCCAGCCGGTGAAGACAGGCCAGGTCATCTGCCTCGTCGTCGCCGGGGAAGAGTGACCGGCGCCTGCTCCGACCTCTCGGCCGCCGCCGGCGAGCCCCTGGCGGGTACCGCGCCGCGCACCGACCACTGGCTGCTCCTCGAGGTGCGCGGCGCCTGGGAGTCCGACGCGCTCGACAGCTCCGGCGTCACACCGGCCGCCCGCGCCGCCATCGACGGGTTCCTGGCGGCCGTGCCGCACTCTCGTGTCCTGCTCGTGCGCCAGGCGGCGCGGCGCGACCTGCCCGGCGTCTGCGTGTTTCGCGTTGACGGGCGCGAGGGCAGCGAGTCGATCGTCGCCTGGGAGCTCGAGTCGCTCGACGAGCTGGCCTCGCTCGACCTGGCCGGCGGCGCGGGCGGCGTCCCCGTCGACGACCCGCTGCTGCTGGTGTGCACGCACGGCAAGCGCGACGCCTGTTGCGCCCGCAGCGGCCCGGGCGTCGTCGCGGCGCTCGAGCAGGAGGTCGACCCGTCGTGGGTGTGGCAGTCATCGCACGTCGGTGGCCACCGCTTCGCGGCCAATCTCGTGTGGCTGCCCCACGGCCTCTACCTTGCCCGGCTCGACGAGGGCGAGATGCCGGCGCTCGGCGACGCCGTGCGCGCTGGCCGCATCCGGCTCGCCCACCTGCGCGGGCGCGCCTCGTACCCGCCACCGGCCCAGGCGGCCGCCGCCGTGCTGTACGAGCGGCTCGGCGTCAACGCCGTCGACGCGGTCACGCTGGTCGCGGTCGAGGTGGGCCAGGGTGATGGCGCCGGCGACGGCGCCTCCACCGTCCGCCTGCACGCCGCCGGCGGCGAGCACGTCTACACCGTCCGGCCCGAGCCGGGGCCGGGCCTCGTCGTCAGCTGCGGTGGCGAGCCCAAGCCGCAGACCTGGCTCGTCGCGACCCCCGTCGCCTCGACCGCGTAGCCGCCCGCGCCGGTGCCCGCGCCGCGCGCTTTACCTCGCCGTTGCACTGCCTTACGCGGCGTTGACCATGGCGCTCCGGCGTTCTGCCAGTGTCCGCACTGTCCGATCCACTTGCGGCTCACGGAGGGGAAACACCACATGCGCAGACTTGTTCTACTTCTCGGCGTCACGGCTCTGACCGGCGTCGTCCGCGGCGTCGGCCTCCAGTACCGCGTGCAGGGCTTCGACCTGCAGCGCTGGGTGATCCACAGCACGGCGTTCGACGACTGCTCGCTGGTGACCACGCCCGGCGGCTACAACGGCGGCGGCAGCGTCACCGGCAAGGGTGACGTCTACACGGTCAACACCACCACGGGCGTCGAGACGCTCCAGCAGTCGAACATCCGCTGGCGCGTCAACGGCACCGACAACGCCGACCCCGGCGACGGCGTCGACCTCGTCGGCGTCGAGCTGACCGACCTCACCCCGGCCATCCGCGCCGCGATCCCGGACATCCCGCGCGACTCGTTCGTCACCTACGGAAACATGGGCGTCCGCACCGGCCCGAGCTTCTGCTAGACGGCGACCAGCTCTGCGGCTGCGACGAGGCCCCGGCAGCGCGCCGGGGCCTCGCGCTCTTTCAGACGGAATTCCCACCCGCGCCGCGGGAAAACCCGCTTTGCTCTCCGCCATGCCCTACGAGTCCAGAGCGATCCGTATCTTCCGCGCGGCCGCGGCCGGCCTTGTCATCGTCGCCGTGCTCGTGGCCGCCGGGCTGCTCGTCGGTTCGCTCGGCTCCTAGATGTAGCTCCTTGTAGCGCTTGCACAGCCCCTCGACGACGATCGCGTCCATCGCCGTGCCCGCCTCAGATCACGATCGTGAAGCGATGCTGCGCGTGATCGGTGATCCACGTGAACGGCGTCGGCGAGAGGCTGCTCGTGAACTCGCCGAAGACGAGGCGCACGTACTGGCTGTCGTTGGGCGTGCCGGGCCCGCCGATCGTGCCCTTCCAGCTCTTTCCGGGTGCGAGGGCCGCGGGCAGCGCCGGCCTGACGGTGTCGGCCTGCAACGCCCGCAGCGGCCGCTTGAACTCCGTCTTCGTCGCGTACTCGACAATGCCGAACTGCATGCTGTTGACCGAGATCTTGCCGCTGCCGCGATTGACGATCTCGACGGTCGCCGACCACGTCTTCCCGCTCAGCCGGAGGGCGCCGACGCGAAACGTCATGCGGATCGTCGGGCCCTTGTCGAGCTTCTCGACCCAGTTCAGGGAGACGGTCTCCGCCGAGGCGGTGGCTGCGACCAGGAGCGCCGCGACGACAGAAAGCACGCCGGCCACGGCCGGCAACAGGTGTCTCGGCCGCTGCATGTGCGGGATTGTAGACTCCCTCGCCGATGGACCTCTACGAGTATCAGGGCAAGGAGCTGTTCCGGCGCTACGGGATCCCGGTATCGCAGGGCCGGCTCGTGCTGACGCCGCAGGAGGCGCACCAGGCCGCGGTCGAGCTCGGCTCCCCGGTCGTGGTCAAGGCGCAGGTGCTCACAGGCGGGCGCGGCAAGGCCGGCGGCGTCAAGCTCGCCACGAGCCCCGCCGATGCCGAGGAGAAGGCGAAGGGCATCTTCGGCCTCGACATCAAGGGCCACATCGTCCACCGCATCTGGGTCGAAGAGGCCTCCGACATCGCCAAGGAGTACTACCTCTCGGTGACGTTCGATCGCGGCACGAAGAAGCCGCTGTTCATGTTCACCACCGAGGGCGGCGTCGACATCGAGGACGTCGCGGAGAACAACCCGGAGGCCCTGGCCAAGCTGCACATCGACCCGCTCGAGGGCTTCCAGGCCTACCAGGCGCGGCGCCTCGTCTACGGCGCCGGCGTCACCGACCCGGGCGAGCAGAAGCAGATCGTCTCGATCATCGGCAAGCTCTATGACGCCTTCGTCGGCTGCGACGCGATGCTCTGCGAGATCAACCCGCTGATCGTCACGCCCGACGGCACTGTCAAGGCGCTCGACTCCAAGTTCACCGTCGATGACAACGCGTTGTATAAGCACCCGCACATCGCGGAGATGCGCGACCTCGCCTCGGTGCCCGCCCAGGAGCGGCTGGCCAAGGAGAAGGGCGTCACCTACGTCAAGCTCGACGGCGAGGTCGGCATCCTCGGCAACGGCGCGGGCCTGGTGATGTCCACGCTCGACGTGATCGCGCTCGCCGGGGGCAAGCCCGCGAACTTCTGCGACCTCGGCGGCGGCGGCGACGCCGACGGCGTGGTCGATGCGCTCGAGGTGATCCTCACCGACCCCGACGTGAAGGCGATCTTCTTCAACATCTTCGGCGGCATCACCCGCTGCGACGTCGTCGCCGAGGGCATCCTCAAGGCGCTCGAGCGGCTCGACATCGCCATGCCGGTCGTCGTCCGCCTCGACGGCACGAATGCCGAGGCCGGCCGCAAGCTGCTCGCCGACGCCGCCCCCGCGAACCTCCACGTCGAGCCGACGATGCTCGACGCGGCCCGCCGCGCCGTGGAGCTGTCGCGGTGACTACCTCCGCCTGGGACGAGCGCGCCGAGGCGTACCGCGTCAGCGCCACCCACGCCACCGGCGTCGACCTCGACCTGCTCGTCGACTTCTGCGAGCCCGGCCCGGGCAAGGACGCCCTCGACGTCGCCACCGGCGGCGGCCACGTCGCCCGGCGGCTGCGCGAGGCCGGCTGCCGCGTCACCACCTGCGACCCGTCGCCGGGCATGCAGGCCGACGTGCTCTGCTGGGCCGAGGACATGCCCTTCGCGGACGGCTCGTTCGATGCCGTCGCCAACCGCTTCGCCGCGCACCACTTCAGCGACGTCCACGTCGCCGTCGCCGAGATGGCGCGCGTCTCGCGCGGCCCGGTCGTCGTCGTCGACATGAACTACGCCGACGAGGCCGTCGAGCGCGCCGAGCTGCTGCGCGACCCCGGCCACGTCAAGACCTACAGCGAGGCCGAGTGGCGCGAGATCTTCGCCGCCGCCGGGCTCACCGTCGCCGACTTCCGGCTCGTGCCGCGCGGCTACCCGCTCGAGGACTGGCTCGCCCGCACCGGCTGCGTCGGCGAGGAGGCCGCCGCCGTGCGCCGCGAGCTCGCCCACGTCACCGACGCCGAGGGCGTCTGGCACGGCGACGTCGTCGTGATCAAGGGAGTGAAGCGCTGATGGCGATCATCGTCGACACCACCACGAAGCTCGTCGTCCAGGGCCTCACCGGCCGCGAGGGCTCCTTCCACGCCGGCCGCAACCGCGCCTACGGCACGCAGCTAGTGGCGGGCGTCACTCCCGGCAAGGGTGGCACCGAGCACGAGGGCACCCCGGTCTTCGACACCGTCGCCGACGCGGTCGCTGCCACCGGCGCCAACACGTCGATGGTGTTCGTCCCCGCCCGCTTCGCCACCGACGCCATCTACGAGGCCGTCGACGCCGGCATCGGCACCGTCATCTGCATCGCCGAGGGCCTGCCCGCGCACGAGATGCTGCGGGTCTACAACTACATCCGGCCCAAGGGCATCACGCTGATCGGGCCGAACTGCCCCGGCGTGCTCTCGCCCGGCAAGGCCAACGTCGGCATCATCCCGGCCGAGATCTTCACCGCCGGCAAGGTCGGCCTCGTCAGCCGCTCCGGCACGCTCACCTACCAGATCGGCCACGAGCTGACGCAGCTCGGGCTGGGCAACTCGACGATCGTCGGCATCGGCGGCGACCCCGTCGTCGGCTCCTCGTTCATCGACGTCATCAGCCGCTTCCAGAACGACCCCGAGACCGAGATCATCGTCATGGTCGGCGAGATCGGCGGCGACGAGGAGGAGAAGGCCGCGCGCTTCGTGCAGGCCAACGTGACGAAGCCGGTGCTGTCGTACATCGCAGGCTTCACCGCGCCGCCCGGCAAGACGATGGGCCACGCCGGCGCGATCATCTCCGGCTCATCCGGCACCGCCGCCGCGAAGAAGGAAGTGCTCGAGTCCTGCGGCATCCGCGTCGGCACGACGCCGACTGAGGTGGCCGGCCTGGTCGCCGAGGTCGCGAAGACCCTCTAGCCCGGCCCGGCCCGCGGCCCGGCCCCCTCTAGCGCAGCCGCGCCCGCAGCTCCTCGAGCCGCTCGGCGCCGATCTCGACCCGCGCCTCGTACGCCCGCTGCTCGAAGAGCGGCTGGTAGTGCGAGTCGCCCGCGTCGCGCGCGACGTAGGCATAGGCGCTGAGCGCTACGTAGGTCAGCTCGCGCAGCTCGTCGCGCTCGCCACCCTTGCGCGTCGCCTTCGCAAAGCCGCGCGCCATGTGCTGCAGCGTCTTCTTCAGCTGGCCCGAGACCGGCGGGTGCGCGCGGCCGACCGGGTGCAGGGCCAGCGCGGCGAGGTGCGCCTCGGCCGCGTCGCAGTCCCAGCAGCGCTGCAGATCCTTCATCACGCGTGTTGCCTCGCTGCCCATGCCGCCGCTGAGCCTAGAGGTTTGCTGTGAATCCGCGCGGCGCCGGTTGCCGTCCCGGGCGCGGCGCCGTGACGCCCCGTCGTTCCTCACCCAGGCCCCGGGCCCGGCCTCCGGACGCCGTGACGCCCCGGCTTGGCCCGGAACGGCCCCGTCAGGGGCGCTGATTCACACCAAGCCTCTACCCCTGCGGGATGAAGTCGATGCCCACCGTGATGCCGCCGTCCACGACCAGCAGGTGCCCGGTGATGTACGAGGCGTCGTCGGAGGCGAGGAAGGCGGCGGCTGCGGCGACATCCTCGGGCTCGCCGAAGCGACCCAGCGGCGTCATCGCCGTGTAGGCGGCGGCGGGGTCCGGGTTCCCGGTCAGCCAGGCGGAGAGCGGCGTGCGGATGACACCCGGGCCGATCGCGTTGACGCGGATACCGTACGCCCCCAGCTCGAAGGCGGCTGCACGGGCGAATGTCGCGATCCCGGCCTTCGCCGCCGAGTAGTGGGCATTGCCCTTGCCGGGTGCGAACGCGTTGATCGACGACACCAGCACGATCGCGCCGCCGCGGCCCTGCGCCACCATCAGGCGGCCGGCCTCCTGGGCGCAGTAGAACGTGCCGTTGAGGTGGACGTCGATCATGCGCCGCCACGCCTCCGGGGTCACGTCGAGCACCCCGGCGACCTCGGCGAAGCCGGCCGCGGTGACCGCGATGTCGATGCCGCCGGCCGTGTCGGCGAACTCACGCACGGCGGCCGCGGCGGCCGCGGCGTCCGCCACATCGACGACGTGGGTCGACACCTCGGCGCCGGCGGCGCGCAACGTGGCCGCCGCGCTTGCGAGGCCCTCCGGGCTCAGGTCGACGAGCCCGATCCGCGCGCCCTCGGCCGCCAGCCGTAGCGCGATCGCCTGCCCGATGCCCGAGCCGCCGCCCGTCACCAGCGCCCGCTTGCCTGTGAATCTCCGCTCGCTCATGGCTGCCAGCCTTGCGCGTCCGCCCGTCGCCGTCAAGGCCCTGCCGACGCCTCACCCACCGGTCTGAGTGGCCCCCGTCGCTAGACTCGGAGCCATGTCGATGATCTCGTTCGCCCGCGGTGTCCCTGCCCCCGAGTGCCTGCCCGTCGAGGATCTGGCCGACTGCGCCAAGGTCGCGATCGAGCGCGACGGCCGCACGATCCTGTCGTACGGCGCCGGCGGCGGCTACGGCCCGCTGCGCGAGTGGATCGCCGCCCGCCACGGCGTCACGTCCGGCCGCGTGATGCTCACCAACGGCTCGCTGCAGGGCTTCGTCTTCCTCGCCACGCACTTCTTCGGCAGCGGCACGCCGGGCCGCGTCCTTGTCGAGGCGCCCACCTACGACCGCCCGCTGAAGATCCTGGCCGCCGCCGGCGCCGAGATCGTCCCGCTGCCGATGGACGACGAGGGCCTCGACCCCGACGCGCTCGAGGCCGAGCTGCGCAGGGGCCCGAAGCCGGCGTTCGTCTACTCGATCCCGACCTTCCAGAACCCCAGCGGGCGCACCCTCTCGGCCGAGCGGCGCACCCGCATCGCCGAGATCGTCGCCGAGCACGAGGTGCTGTTCCTCGAGGACGACCCGTACGGCCTGATCCGCTACGAGGGCACCGCGCAGCCGTCGCTCTTCTCGCTGGAGGGCGGCAAGCACGTCGCCTACTCGTCGTCGTTCTCGAAGACGGTGGCGCCGGGCGTCCGCGTCGGCTACTTCATCTTCCCGGAGGCCGTCGGCAAGTCGGTCGAGGCGATTGCAGTCTCCAACTACATCTCCCCGGTGATGCTCTCGCAGGCGACCGTCTTCGAGTTCGTCAACCGTGGCCGCTTCGAGCCGAACCTC
>CANFDS010000014.1 GCA_947445525.1 Actinomycetota bacterium
CCCGTCGGCTCCGAGCCGCCGGCGTGCCCGGCCTGCAAGGGCAAGGCACAGCGGGTGTGGACGGTGCCGGCGACCGAGTGGAACCCGCCCGATGCGATGTTGCACCGCATGCCCGGCGCGTTCGACGGGCCCGGGCGCGGCTCGTACACTGGGCAGTAGCGCGCGCCTCAGCGGATCAACTCGACCGCGATGCCGTGGCCGGAGCGCGTCCAGGCACGGTCCGCCGTGACTGCCGTGGCGCCGAGCCTCCTGGCGAGCGCAAGGCAGCAGCGGTCTGCAAGGGAGAGGCCGGCAGCGCGAGTGGGCGCACGCAGCGCTGCCGCCAGGTCGGCGTCTTCGACCGTCAACGGGATCGCGACGACACCAAAGGCCGCCAGCAGGCCGGGCAACTCGTCGACCGGCCCCCCTCGCTCGATGACCGACTGGAACATCTCGACGAGGTTGACCGTCGAGACGGCAGATCGCTCCAGGATCTCGCCGACGCGGAACTCTCCCGGCTCGCGATGGACGAGCGCGAGCAGCGCTGACGCGTCGAGGACGAACTCGACGCTCAGTGGAGCTCTCTGTCCTCGCGGGCCGCCTCGCGGCGCCGCTCCGCGATCAGCTCGTCGACGAGGCTGACCTCACGCGGGATGTGGTCGAACATGGACTGGAGTCGCTCAAGCGCGGCCGCCCGCGTCTCGAGCACGACGCTTTCGCCCTCGATGCGCGCGATGAGTTGCGTGCCCACGTCAAGACCGAGGGCCTGCCGCACCGGTGCCGGCAGCACGATCCTTCCCTTATGTCCCATGACGACGTTCATCGGCGGTAGTGGCTCCATCTTGCCATGGTGCCACAGGCCTTCGCTAGTGTCACTTCAGGACGTGGCCGTAGATAGACCCGCAACGTGATGGGCCACGCGGATACCGGGGCTCGCACCCGCGAGGCGTGTGCGTGAGCGATCGGAGACGCAGTCTCGACCGAGACGCCTACCGGCGCCGCGTCTCCGAACTGATCTCGCAACCCGACGAGTGGCAACGGAAGGCTTGCGCCCCGCCCCTACCCCTACCCCTGCCGCGTCTTCCCGTCGGCCCCGATCAGGCTGAAGAACTTGTAGTCCTGCGCGGGGTCGCCGCACTGCGGGAAGTCCTTCTTCGAGTGCGAGATGCCGAGCTGGACGAGCATCTCGGCGACCTTCAGCGCGACGGGGCCCGGGTTGATCACCGGCACCGAGAGGCGCGGCTGCATGTACGCGACCGCCTCGTGCATCGTCGTCGAGCCGAGCAGGATCGCGCCAGCGCCGTCCTCGTCCACGGCCTTCTGCGCCTCCTCGACGAGCCGCTCGAACACCGTGTCCGGCTTCCCGGACAGCAGGTCCTTCTGGTTCGGCTGCTCGTTGATCGCGCGCACCGAGGCGCACTTGTCCCACAGGTGGTAGCTGTCGAGGTTCTTCTCGTACAGGTGCCGCCACTTGTCCCACATCGTGATGATCGAGAACTTCTTCGCCACCATCGAGGCGACGCAGTACGAGACGAGGCCCGGCCCGATCACCGGGATCGAGAGCTGCGAGCGCAGCGCGTAGAGGCCCGAGTCCGACACGGTGTCCATGCAGACCGCGTCGAAGCCCTCCTTTTCCGACAGCAGGCCCGCCTCGGTGATGTACGCGTCGAGCAGCGTCGCCTCGTAGTAGCTGTCGAGGTTCGTGATCGAGTTGCGCACGGGGATGCACTCGACGACGGTGTCCGGACCGAGGATGTCGTGCGGGATCTGGGCCGCCCGGTTGGCGATGCCCTCCTCGTCGAACGGGAACGGGATGATGTACTTGATCCGGATCGGCACGGCTCTGCTCCTCGTCGTTGCTGGCGGGCCTGTCCTACGTCAGACTGCAGGGCACTGTCAAGCGACACGGGGAGCCGGCATGCCTTTCGTCGAGGCCAACGGGGTCAATCTCTACTACGAGTTCAGCGGCCCCGAGGACGGCCCGGTGATCATCCAGTTCGGCGGCGGCCTGTTCGGCCGGCACAACTTCGGGATGGTCAACGACGGCATGCGCGCCAAGGGCTTCCGCCTGCTCGCGTTCGACGCGCGCGGCTACGGCCAATCCAGCTGCCCGCGCGAGCCGTACACGATCGAGGGCTGGGCCGACGACGGCGCCGCGCTCGTGCGCGCCCTTGGGCTGAAGCAGGTGCTCGTCCACGGGACGTCGATGGGCGGCATGATCGGCACGGCCTTCGTCGCGAAGTACCCCAAGCTGACGATCGCCGGCTGCTCGGACGTCGCCTTCGCCAAGCCCGACGTCTACCGCAAGACCGTGCTGCGTATCTGGCGGCGCATGGCCGAGAGCATGCCCTGGGACGACTTCTCCGACCACGTCACGACGCAGGCCGTCGGCGCCAAGTTCCTCGAGTCGGAGGCAGGCAAGGACACCTTCGAGCAGGTGCGGTCGATCGTCATGCTCAACGACCCGTACACGGTGCGGCAGGCCTGCCTTGCGATGGAGAGCATGGATCTGACGCCGCTCGTGAAGAAGATCAAGCGGCCGCTGCTGATGACGAACGGCACGCACGACGTGCTCTCGCCGCCCGACATGGGGCCGTCCGGCCTGGCGGCGCGCCGGATGGTGAAGATGAACCCGAAACACCTCTCGCTCGTCGAGTTCCCGGACATCGGCCACGCCGATCTGCTGGAGTGCCCGCAGGACGCGATCCGCATCGTCAGCAGCTTCTTCTGGAAGCACGCCCGATGAGTGCGGCTCGCGGCTTCATGCTCGCCGACTCGGCAGTGTTCGACCAGGCCGAGTACGACGCGTACCGCGCGGTCGTGGCCCCCTCGGTGGAGTGCTACGGCGGCACCTTCATCATCCGCGGCGGGCGCTTCCAGCGGCTCGAGGGCGACCGCGAGTGGCACCGCCTCGTCGGGCTCGAGTTCGCCAGCATCGACGCGGCGCGCGGCTGGTACGCGTCGGAGGAGTACCAGGCGCTGAAGGCGCAGCGGCTGAAGGGCGCCCGCACCGACATGCTGCTCGTCGAGGAGACCCCGGGGGCGGGCCTGCCGCCGGCCGCGCTGCCGGCCGGCGCCCCCGCGCCCGGCACCGTCCCGCCCGCCTACCTCGTCGTCGACGTCGAGATCCACGACCTCGACACCTTCCGCCAGTACGCCGCGGGCTCGCCGGGGTCGATCGCGGGAGCGGGCGGCCACTACCTCTCGCGCGGCGGTCCGTACGAGGTGGCGGAGGGCATGTGGCAGCCGGGCAGGCTCGTCCTCGTCGAGTTCCCGAGCTGGGACGTGCTGCAGAACTGGTACTTCGGCGACGAGTACCAGGCGCTGGCCCGGCTGCGTCAGAGCTGCTCGACGACCCACATGGTGGCGGTGGAGGGCCATGCCGGCTGACGCGGCGGCGGGGGGCACGGCGCCGGGCGCCGCGCTGCCCCACGGGCTCGTCATCGGCGAGTCCGACGTGTTCGACCGCGCGGAGTACGACACCTACCGGCTGCTCGGCGGCCCCTCGGTGGTACTCCACGGCGGCGCGGCCCTGTTCAGCGGCCCGCAGATCGAGGTGCTGGAGGGCACGCGCGACTGGCAGCGGCTCGTCGGCATCGTCTTCGCGAGCATGGCGGCAGCGCACACCTGGCACGACTCGCCCGAGTACCAGAACGCCCGCGAGCAGCGGTTGCGGGGCGCCCGCTCCAGCGTGTGGATCATCGAGCAGACCGGCGCTGCCGCGCCGATCGCCCCGGGCCGCAGCTCGACGCCGCTCGCCTACATGCTCGGTGAGGTGACGGCGATCCGCGACGTAGAGCCGTTCAAGGAGTACCTGCGCAGCGTAGAGCCGACGCTGGCCGCGGTCGGCGCGCGCTACCTGTCGAAGGGTGGCCGCATCGACCTGGTCGAGGGGCCGTGGCAGCCGCGGCGCGCCGTGCTGATCGAGTTCCCGGGCCGGGACGTGGCGCTGGCGTGGTACCGGTCGGACGCCTACCAGCCGCTCGCGCGGCTGCGCCAGGGCTGCTGCGACACCGACCTGGTGCTGGTCGAGGGCGTGCCGGCGCCGGCGTGACGCGGGACGGGCGCGGGCGCGCTAGACGAGCAGCCGTGCGGCCGCGCCGTAGTGGCGCTGCGCCGGCCCGATCGCGCCGGCCAGCGAGACGACCTCACCGATCACGATGAGGGCCGGCGTCGGCACGGCGGCGGCTGCCTCCGCGATCTCTGCGAGCACGGATGTGACGACCTCCTGGTCGCTACGCGTGCCGTTGGCGATGACGGCGGCGGGCGTGTCGGGGTGCTTGCCCGCTGCGAGCAGGCCCGCGGCGATGCACGGCAGGCTGCGGGCGCCCATGAAGAAGACGAGCGTGCCGGGGCTGGCCGCCAGCCGCGCGAAGTCGAGGTCGGCGTCGTGACCCATCACGATCGTCGCCTCCTGCGCGAGGCCGCGGTGCGTGACCGGGATGCCGGCGGCAGCGGGCACCGCGGCGAACGACGACACGCCCGACACCACCTCCACCTCGATGCCGGCGTCACGCAGTACGAGCGCCTCTTCGCCGCCGCGGCCGAACACGAACGGGTCGCCGCCCTTCAGCCGGACGACGCGCAGGCCGAGCCGTCCGTAGTCGACGAGCAGGTCGTTCACCTCGTCCTGGTCGATGCCGTCGCGGTCGACGAGGATCGCGTCCAGCGGCGCCTCCGCGACCAGCTCGGGGCCGACGAGCCGGTCGTAGACGAGCACCTGGCACTGCTGGATCAGCCGGAGGCCGCGACAGGTGATCAGGTCGGGGTCGCCGGGGCCGGCGCCGACGAGGGCGACGCTCATCCGAGCGCCTTCTCGACCGTCTGCTGGAAGAACACCTTGCGCTCCTCGTAGGTGGCGAGCTGCTCCTTCGCCCACGGGCGCAGCCGCCGCAGCTCGAGCGCGAGCGCCTGATGTTCGGGCCCGACGACCCGCCCGATGTCGCGGCGCAGCCGCTGGGCCAGGGCGGGTGACGCACCGCCCGTCGAGATGCCAATCGCGATCGGGTCGCGCCGCAGCACCGCGGGCAGGATGAAGTTGCAGAGGTCGGGCACGTCGGCGACGTTGCAGAGCAGGGAGCGCCGCTCGGCATCCTCGTAGACCTGGCGGTTGACCGCCGGGACGTTCGTCGCGGCGATGACTAGGAAGCGACCGTCGAGGTCGGCCGACTCGTACTCGTGCTGGATCCAGGTGAGCGGGAGCCTCTGCACCGCCGGAATCGCCGCGGGTGAGATGACGGTGACGCTGGCGTTCGCGTCGAGCAGACCCTCGATCTTCTCGAGAGCGACCGGCCCGGCACCGACGACGAGGCAGTCCCGCCCCTCGAGGTCGAGGCAGGCCATGTAGAAGCGCTTCTCACGGACGGCACCGGCCGTCGCCGAGCCCGGGCCCTCGCCCGCGAAGATGGCGTGGTCGTCCACCCTGGCTCCTAGATCGCGACGGTATTGAGCCGTGCGCCCTGCCGGTCGACGCGCACCGACAGCTCGATGCCGTCGGCGGCGAGCGTGACGACGTAGGCGCCCGGCCCGACCGACGAGATCGCCACCTTCTCGAGCTCGCGGCCGACCAGCGTCTGCAGCGCGCCGGTGATCTCGCGGGCGCCGTCGGCCAGCTCCTTGCCGAGCGGCAGCTTGCGGAACGTCCTGAGCGCGGCCTGCTCGCCCTCGGGGCCGTAGACGGCGCGCAGCCGCCCCGACACGAGGCCGAGCTCGAGCACCTCCTCGAGCGCCTGGGCGGAGTCGCCGGCGACGGCGCCCTCGTCGACGTCGGCGATCAGCTCGGCGAGCCGCTCGCGGCGGCGCGGATCCTGCACCGCGGCGAGGACGTGCTGCGCCTCGGCGAGGGCGACCTCGCGGGCCTCGCCCGCGAGCTTGACGGGGGTCGGCTCGGGTGCCGCAGCCGGGGCGGGCGCCTCAGCGCTCACTGCGCTCCCTCGCCGACGATCGCCGCGACCTGGTGCTCGAAGCCGCCGGTCTCGATCGCGCAGTGCATGCCGCACTCCTTGGGCGCGCCCGACTCCCACCACCAGCGGCCGGCGCGCTTCTCCTCGCCGGGGTTGATCGCCCGGGTACAAGGCGCGCAGCCGATCGAGGTGTAGCCCTGCGCGTACAGCGGATGCACGGGCAGGTCGTGCTCGCGGATGTAGTCCCAGACCTCGTCCTCAACCCACTCGGCGAGCGGGTTGAGCTTGACGACCCCGCCGTGGTCGTGGTCGACCTCGAGCTTGCGGATGTTGGTGCGCGTCGCCCACTGGTCGCGGCGCAGGCCGGTGACCCAGGCGTCGAGCGTCGCAAGCTTGCGCTGGAGCGGCACCACCTTGCGCGTCGAGCAGCACTGCAGGCGGTTCTCGATCGACGTGTACATCAGGTTCGGCCCATGCAGGTTGATGAGGCGCTGCACCGGCACCGGATCGGGCATGAGGATGTCGAGGTTGAGGCCGGGGTAGCGCGTACGGAGCTGCTCGATCAGCTCGAAGCTCTCCTGCGGCAGCCGCCCCGTGTCGACGGTGAACACCTGCACCGCCGGGTCGATCGCGTAGGCCATGTCGATCAGGACGACGTCGTCGGCCTGCAGCGCCACCGAGACGGCGATGCGCTTGCCGAAGCGGTCGATCGCCCACTCGAGCACGTCCCACGGCTCCAGCCCCTCGAACTCGACGGCGAGCTCACCCGCCTCCAGCTCGTCGATGATCTCGATGCTCATCTCGTCTCCCTACTCGTCGTCGTCGCGGCGGCTGCGTGCGGGCTCGACCCCGGCCAGCACGCCCAGCTCGTCGTCGGTCATGCGGTCGCAGAAGGCCTTGAAGGTCTCGCCGTCGAGGCGGCCGTCGAGCCAGCCCTGGATGAGGCCCTGGACGGGCGCGTCCAGCTCCGCGCTGAGGATGCGACGGAACAGCGGCCGGCCGATCGCGGCGTCGGCGCCGAGGCCGCCGCGCACGAAGATGTCGTAGGCCTGGCGGCGGGCGCCACCCTCGTCGCGGGCCGTGGTGCCCTGGAAGCCGAGGTCGGCGATCCAGTGCTGGGCGCACGCGTGCGGGCAGCCGTCGAGCTGCAGGCGGAGGTCGCCGATGGTGTCGCCGAAGCGCTTCTCCAGGTTGTCGATGAGCGGGCCGAGGCGCCCCTTCGTCTCGGCGACCGAGAAGTTGCAGTGCGGCTCGCCGGTGCAGGCGATGCCGTTGGCGCGCAGCTTGTTGACGCGCAGCGAGAAGCCGATCTCCTCGACGCGCGCGATGGCAGCGTCCACCTGTGCGGCGGGAACGTCGACGAGCAGGAAGTTTTGCTGGCGCGTGATGCGCAGGCCCGCGCCGAGCGAGTCGGCGAGGTCGGCGACCTGCTGCAGCTGAGGGCCGGAGATGAGGCCGAGGTGCACCGGCACGCCGATCGTGGTGAGGCCCGGCTGCGACTGCGGCGTGATGCCCATGTGGTCGATCGGGCGGGGCGCGGGCGGCGGCGTGAAGCTCTCGAGCGTGCGGCCGAGCAACTTCTCGACGCGCTCGCGCATGCCCTCGGGGCCGATGTCGTCGATCATGAACTTCAGGCGCGCCTTGACGCGCGAGACCCGGTAGCGCAGGTCGGTCTTCCAGGCGTCGAGGATCGCGGCGAGCACCTCGACCGCCTCGTCCTTCGGCACGAACACGCCCATGTCACGGGCCAGCCGCGGCACCGACGAGAGCCCGCCGCCGACGCTCACCGAGAAGCCCTCGCGGCCGTCCACAATCTGCCCGATCAGGGCGATGCAGTTGATCTCGGGCGCGTTGCACTGGTGCGCGCAGGCCGAGATCGTAATCTTGTGCTTGCGCGGCAGGTCGACGTAGTCGGGGTTGCCGTAGAAGAAGTCGGCGGCCTGGCGGACGACGTCGCTCGCGTCGAACAGCTCGCCGTGGCCGAGGCCCGCCACCGGGCAGCCGGTGATATTGCGCACCGTGTCGCCGCAGCCGCCGGCCGTGTTGAGATCGGCGGCGTCGAGGTCGGCGAACACGTCGGGCAGCGCGTGCAGGTCGAGCCAGTGCAACTGGACGTTCTGCCGGGTCGCCAGCTCGGCGTCGCCGCGGCCGTACTGCTCGGACACCTGGCCGATGGCGCGCAGCTGCCGCGGCGAGACCTCGCCGGCGGGCAGCTTGACGCGCAGCATGAAGCGCCCGATCTTGGGCTTGTCGTGGTAGAGGCCCCACCACTGGAGGCGGACGATGTCCTCCTCCGCGACCGACTCGTAGCCGAGCGCGATCAGAGCCGGAAGCTCCTCGCGGATGCCTAGCGGGCTCTTGTCGCGCTTGATGCGCTCGACGGGGTTGCGCTTGTAGACGAGCTCCCAGTCGGGCTCGGGCGCGGACGGTCGCTTGCGGGGCTCGGGCGTCATCGCAGGCCACCGTAGCAGTGCAAGCTATACGAAGTAAAGCGACTACCGTTCGTGAAGTATCGTCACTTTGCTTTGTGAAGAAACGCTTTCCGGGTTAGCTTCTCACCTTCCGGGACGGTGATCGCCGCCAGGCTCGCTACCCGAACACCCCGGCCGCCCGCAGCACCTCCAGCCGCTCCGCCGAGTAGCCGCAGTACTCGCTCAGCACGGCGTCGGTGTGCTCGCCGCGGAAGGGGCCGCGCACGGGCGGCTGGGCCCGCAGCTCCTGCCCGTCCTCGCCCGACAGGCGCAGCGGCGAGGCGATCGTGCGCACCCGGCCGAGCGTCGGGTGGTCGTGCTCGACGATGTCCTCGCGGGCGATGGTCTGCGGGTCCTCGAGCGCCTCGAGCACGGTGTTGATCCGGGCCGACGGGATGCCCGCGGCGACGAGCAGCGAGATCCACTCGTCCACAGTCCTCGCCAGGAACACCTCGTCGAGGATCGGCAGCAGCGTCGCGCGGTTCTCGTGCCGCCCGGCCGTCGTCGAGAAGCGCGGATCGGCGTTCAGCTCGGGCCGGCCGACGACGTCGCAGAGCCGCTCCCAGAACTTCTGCTTGGCGGCCGCAACCACGAACCAGCCGTCGGCCGCCTTGAAGTTCTGGAACGGGACGATCGACGGGTGGCCCGAGTTGGGCATGCGCTCGGGCACGTAGCCGTGCGTCGCCGCCCAGGGGCCGATGTACATCAGCTCGTGCAGCGCGGTCTCGAACAGCGAGACGTCCGCGTCGCAGCCGACGCCGTCGCGGCGGGCCCGCCAGATGCCGCCGAGCACGGCGATCGCCGAGGCGTAGCCGCCGGAGAGATCGACCAGCGAGAGCCCCGACTTGGTCGGCGGCCCGCCGGGCTCGCCGGTGAGCGACTGCCACCCGGCGAGCCCCTGCATCATGTAGTCGTAGCCGCCCTCGTTCGCCCGCGGCCCCGTCATGCCGAAGCCCGAAAGCGAGCAGCAGACGATGCGCGGGTTGACATCCTTCAGCTGCGCGTAGGTCAGCCCGAGCTTCAGCGGCTGGTCGCCACGGAGGTTCGAGTACACCGCGTCGGCGTTGCGGACGAGGTCATGGAAGACCTCGGTTGCCTGGGGGTGCTTGAGATCGAGCGAGACCGACTTCTTGTTGCGGTTGAAGGTCTCGAAGAAGAGGGAGTCCTCGCCCTCCTGGAACGGGGGCACGTAGCGGCTGACGTCGCCGCCCGAGCCCGGGTCCTCGATCTTGATGATCTCCGCGCCCAGGTCGGACAGCTGGAGCGTGGCCCACGGGCCTGCCCCGAACTGCTCGACCGAGACGATACGGACGTCGGCGAGTGGCAGCAGCCCCGCCATCTAGCTGTTCTTCTCGGCCCAGCCGGACGCACCGTCCAGCATCGCGTGCAGCATCCCGAGCTTCTCGCTGTGCGGCTTGGGGAAGGCGATGTGGCTGTGCGTCAGCTTCAGCGACAGCATCGTCTCGGCGATCTTGTACGTCGTCGGGCCCGGATTGATCACCGGCACCGGCAGGTTCTCCGAGAGGTACGCGGCCGACTGGTGCATCGTCGTCGAGCCGAGCACGATCGCCTCGGCACCCTTCTCGATCAGCCGCAGGCCGGCATCGCGAAGCTTCGGGAAGACGACCTCTTCCTTGCCGCCGAGCAGGTTGCGCACGTCCGGCGGGGTGTTGATCGACTCGACGCCGACCAGGTGGTTCTGCAGGTTCATCTCGGCGGCGCCCTTGGTGTAGAGCTTCTTCCACGGGTCCCACTGGGTGAGCACGCCGAACTTGTTGCCGAGCATCAGCATCAGGCCGAAGGCGGTGCGCGCCGGCGAGATCACCGGGATGTCGAGCACCGAGCGCAGGGCGTTGGCGCCGGAGTCGCTCATCGTGTCGATGCAGACCGCGTCGTAGCCCTCCGCCTGCGCCGTGCAGCCGGCCTCGAACATCGAGATGTCGGCCATGGCGAGGTCGTGCCACGAGTCGTACAGGTCGGGGCCGGCCTTGACCGGCTTGAAGTCGAACTGGATGTCCGGGCCGAGCACGACGGCATCGAGCTGGGCGCTGCGGTTGGCGAGCCCGACGTCATCGAAGGCGAACGGGACGAGAACGACGACTTTCCACATGGTGGTACCTGCCTTTCTAGAGGCCCAGGGTCTGGGCAATGGTCGAGCGCTGTACCTCGTCGGAGCCGCCGGGCACGCGCAGGTTGCGGGCGATCAGGAAGAGCTTGTTGACGCCGGAGTCGCGCATCATCCCGGCCGCCCCGTGTACCTGCACGGCGCCGTCGGCGATGCGGTAGAACGCCTCGTCATTCTGGAGCTTGAGCGCACAGATCTTGCGCACTTCGTCCTTCGAGCGCTCTGTCTTCCACCACGGCCCGGGATTGTCGACCTCCCAGGTCACGGCGAGCGACATGGCGCGGGTCGTGAACCAGTCGTTCCACATGTCGGCGATCAGCCACTGGATCCCCTGGTTCGAGCCCAGCGGCTTGCCACCGACAATACGGCTCTTCGCACGCTCGAGCGTCGCTTCGATGAGGAATGTTCCCCAGCCGGAGCACATGCCGGCGCGGCGCATGCGTGTCCAGTTGATCGACGTCATCGAGATCTCGAACGCGCCGCCGACCTCGCCCAGGACGTTCTCGTCGGTGAGCACCAGGCCGTCGAGGACGAACTCGCCGGTGACGCCGTCACCCCACATCGTCTGGAACGTCTTGCCGAGGCGCATCGTGCCGGCCGCCTTCGCGGGAGCAGTCTCGAACTGGAAGTAGGTGAAGCCGCGCTTGCCGGCGGCCGGGTCGGTGACGCAGAGCACGTGCGCGATATCGGCCTCGAAGGCATTGGTGATGAAGGCCTTGTGGCCGTTGAGCTCCCAGGTGCCGTCGGGGCGGCGCTCGGCTCGGGTCGTGAAGTCGAAGAAGTTGGAGCCGGCCTGCGGCTCGGTGACACCGTGCAGGGAGGTGGCACGGCCGCTGACGAGCGGGTCGACGAAGCGCTCGCGCTGCTGCGGCGAGCAGAAGATGAGGCGCGGCGTTGCACCCTCCGTCCACGACAGCAGCGCCGGGTTGAGGCCGACGCCGTAGCGGTAGACCTGCTCCTCGACGAACACCATCTCGTGACGGCCGAGGCCGAGGCCGCCGAGCGACTCGGGGAGGTGGCACGAGTAGACGCCCGCGTCGGCCGCTGCGACCATAATCTCGCGGCGGGCCTGCCACAGCTCCGGGTGCAGGCGCCCGTGCTCGTCGAGGTAGTTGCGGCTGTCGTCGAGCCGGTGCGCGAGCGCCTCCTCGCGGGGGCGCACCTCCGTCTCGTAGAGGCGGTCGATCGTCTCGATGACGGCGAGGGCGCGCTGGGGAGTGCCGGCGTCCAAGCTAGGCGGCCTCCACCGCGGCCAACTCGGCGCGCAGCGGCGCGACGACCTGCTCGTGCAGCGCCTCGACCTCGCCGAGGAAGCCAGCCGCCGGGCCGACGGGCGTGAGGACGACGTGGCGGACGCCGGCGTCGACGTACTCGCGGAGGCGCACGCGGCACTCCTCCGGGTCGCCGGCAATCGCGTAGCGCGCGACGTGGTGCGGCTCGAAGGCGGTGTTGTAGCGCTCGCCGAGGTGAGCGCGCGCCTGCTCGCGGGCGGCGTCGCCGTCGGCGCCGACATGCGCGGGCAGGACGATCGCGGGCGTGAGCACCGCGGGGTCGCGGCCTGCCTCGGTGGCGTGCCGGCGCACCTCGGCGAAGTCGCGGGCGAAGCGGTCGGCCGAGACCATGTAGGCGAGCCAGCCGTCGCCGAGGCGCCCGGCGCGGCGCAGGGCGGCCGGGCTGCGCCCGCCCACCAGCAGCGGCGGCCCGCCGGGCCGCGCCGGCGGCGGGTCGATCGAGACGCCCTGGAACGGGTAGAAGCGGCCGTCGTGCGCCGCAACCCGTCCCTCGGCGCCCGCCCACCACAGCTCGCGCACGGCGGCGATCGCCTCGTCGGCGCGGGCGCCGCGCTCGCCGATCGGCACGCCCGCCGCCGCGAAGTCCTGCTCCCCCTCACCGCCGACACCGACGCCGAGCAGCAGCCGGCCGCCGGAGACGAAGTCGAGCGAGCCGTACGTCTTCGCCACCCACGACGGGTGGCGCAACGGCAGCAGCACCAGCCCAGCGCCGAGCAGCAGGCGCTCGGTGCGGGCCGCAAAGATCGACAGCGCCACGCTCAGGTCGAGGATCGGGTTGTGGAACGAGAGATGCTCACCGCCCCAGATCGAGTCCCAGCCGAGCTCCTCGGCGAGGTCGGCGACGGCGCGGAAGAGACCCGGGTCGGGCAGGCCCTCGGTGTGCTGGCCGCTGCCCTGGATGCCGAAGAGCACGGTGTCGTTGCTCACGGCAGCGGCCTTCCGGCAGCAGGCACGCTGCGGACCGCCTGCTTCCAGGCGCGGTCGTAGTACGGGCGCAGGAAGTCGAGGTGGTCGCGCATCTCGCCCTCGGCCTCGTCGGGGCGCCCGCCCGCCACCGCCGCCGAGATCGCCCGGTGCTGCTCGTGAATGCCGGTGTGGAAGCTGCGGCCGAGGCTCGACCGGGTGAGGTGGGTCTGCAGCACGGTGAACAGCGGCTGCGCCGCGATCAGGATCAGCTGGTTACCGCACGCGCCCAGCAGCGTCGAGTGGAAGTCCTTGTTGATTGCAAACTGCTCGCTCGCCGGCAGCTGGAGCATCTCGTCGTCGATCGCCGCCTCGAGCGCTGCGATGTCCTGGTCGCGGCGACGCTGGGCCGCGAGCCGGGCGGCCGGCACCTCGAGCAGGTCGCGCGCCTCGAGCAGCTCGTCGAGCGAGAGATCGTGTGACTCGGTCATCAGCGCGATGCTCGAGCGGAGGAACTCCGAGATGTGGTCGACCGTGGGGCGCGTGATGTACGAGCCGCCGCCCGCGCCCTTCGCGGTGGTGATCAGGTTCTGGGCAGCGAGCACGCGCAGCGCCTCGCGCACCGTCGCCCGGCTGACCCCGAAGTCGCCTGCCAGCATGTTCTCGTTGGGCAGGCGCTCGCCGCGCACGAGGTCGCCCGCGAGGATCAGGGCACGCAGCTGGTCGGCGACCTGCTCGTAGGCGCGGCGCACCCGCTGCACGGGCATGCCGGGCGGCCGCTCGACCGCCCGCAGGAGACGGGGCCCCGCGTCTATGCGGAGCCCCTCCCCGTCGGCGCCGCGCCGCAGGTACAGGCACGGCGCTTGCGTTCCACTAGGACCGTCCGAACTGCTTGTCCGCCGCGGCCGACACCGGGTTGATCTGGCGCTGCACCGGCTTCGCCCGGTAGTAGTCGGTGAGGCTGGAGAAGCCCTCGCCGCGGGCTCGCGCAGCGCGGATCTCGGCCCGGGCGGCCTCGGTGGCGGCCAGGTCGATCTCCAGGGAGATATCGTCCTTGAAGACCACGCCGTACGCCTCGCGGGCCAGCACGAGCGTCGAGAAGTCGTCGAGGATGTCCTCGCGCACCATGTGCGGGTCGCGCTCCAGCGGGTCGCCGTAGCCGGCCGCGTTGGGCTCGACCAGCTCGACGAAGTCGCCGGCGACGAACGGGATGCCCGTGACCTTCGCCTCGAGCCACTCCTCGGTCGAGCTGTCGGCGTTCTTGCGGCACGACGCCACCAGGCCGTCCCAGCCGCCGAAGATGCCGCGGGGCGGGTCGAACTGGCGGTCGCCCTCGCACGAGTACGTGCCGTCCACCATGAAGCGGTTGCGCCGGATCGTGCCGATGCCGCCGCGCCACTTGCCGGGGGCCGCCGCCTCGGGCCGCAGCTCGTACTGCTCGGTGCGCATCGGGAAGCGCATGTCGAGCTCCTCGATCGGGTTGTTGCGCGTGTTTGCCATCAGGTTGTCGACCGAGTCCATGGCGTCCTTGCCGTAGCGGCCGCCGTACGAGCCCTCGTTGACCTCCAGGTACAGCCAGTACTCGCCCTGCTTCTGGTCGAAGCCGGAGTACGCGCAGAAGTGGATGCTGGCCGAGTTGCCTGCCGTGACCTTGGTCGGCATCGCGTCGGCAAGGGCGAGGATGACGTTGTCCACGACCCGCTGGCACTGCGTGAAGCGCGAGAAGCAGGCGCGCGGGAACTGCGGGTTGAAGATCGAGCCCTTGGGCGCGACCACCTTGACGCAGCGGAAGATGCCGTCGTTCTGCGGCACTTCCTCGGGGAACGTCACCTCGTCGAGGAAGATGGTGCGCACCGCGTAGTAGGCGGCCACCATCAGCGAGCCCTCGAACGGGACGTTGAAACCCGTCGGCACCTCGGCGTTCGAGCCGGTCAGGTCGATCGTGATCGAGTCGCCCTCGACGATCACCTTCGTCTCGACGCGGAGCCGCACGCCGCGGTTCTTCGCGTCGTCGTCGAGCCAGCCCGTGGGCGCCGTGTAGACGCCATCGGGGAGCTTCTCGATCTCGGCGCGCAGCATCCGCTCGGAGTAGTCCATCAGGTCGTAGGCGCAGCTCATCACGACATCCGGGCCGTACCGCTCGACGAGCTTGAGGAAGCGGTCGCGGCCGAGCTCGCAGGCCGCGCGCATGGCGTTCATGTCGCCGCGGTTCATCGTCTCGGTGCGGACGTTGTCGAACAGCATGTGGTCGAGGTCCTCGTTGAGCTTGCCGGCCTGGTACCAGCGCAGGGCCGTCCACATCTTCCCCTCGGCGTACACGTCGAACGCGTCGGCGTTGACGCCCGGGAACGAGCCGCCGATGTCGAGGAGATGCGCCGTGACGGCAGAGAAGCCGAGCAGCTCGCCCTCCCAGAAGATCGGCACCGCCACCGCCGCGTCGGGGCTGTGCGACGCCCCCAGGTACGGGTGGTTGTGGACGATGACGTCGCCCTCCTCGAGCTTCCCGTCGAGCCGGGTGAGGAAGCCGCGGATGTACCAGGGCAGCGAGCCGATGTGCATCGGCGTCGACTCGGACTCGCACAGCTCGCGGCCGACGTGGTCGAAGATCCCCGCGCCGAGGTCCTCGGACTCGCGGATGATCGAGCTGTACGACATGCGGTAGAGGACGCTCGCCATCTCGCGGGCGACGGCCTTGAACGCGCCGCTGAGGACGCGCGTGGTGATGGGGTCGACCTCGACGCGCGGGCGAGTGGGCGGGCCCGGGGAGCGACCGACTTCGTACTCGGCAATCGACACGGTCTGCCTCCCTCCCTAGTGGTTGCCGGCGCTGGCTGCGCCGGTCTCGATGATGAGGTTCCCGAACCGGTCGACCAGGGCGACGAGCCCCGGCGGGATGACCGTGGTCGAGTCGTACTGGTTGACGATCGCGGGGCCGACGATCCGGTTGCCGGCCTTGAGCCTGGCCCGGTCGTAGTAGCCGGTCGCGACCTGCTGCAGCTTCCCGTCGAGTGGGAACCAGGCGTCGCTCGTCTTGCGCAGCGCGTGCGCCGGCGACTCGTCGCCGAACGCCACCTCCGACGTCTTCAGCTCCGGCATCAGGCCGATCGCGCGGACGCGGATGTTCGGCATCTCGATGATGAAGCTGTCGTCGTGCTGGTGGTACTCGCGCTGGTGCGCCTCGTTGAAGCCGCGGTGGGCCTTGCGCGTCCACTCGGCGTCGATCGGGCCTGGCTCGAGGTCGACCCGCAGCTCGTAGCCCTGGCCGGCGTAGCGGCACTCGCCGATGCGCTGGATGATGATCCGGTCGGCCGGGACGCCGTCGGCCTCGAGCTGGGCGCGGGCCTGGTTCTCGAGCTGCGTGAACGTCTCGTAGAGCGACTGCGCGTCGAGCGAGGAGAGGCGCTGGTACACGGTCGAGACGTACTCGTACGCCGTGTCGGTGGCGAGCAGGCCCATGGCCGCCGTCACGCCGGGGTGCGGCGGGACGAGGATCCAGGGCGTGCCGACCTCCTGCGCGACGAGCGCCGCGAACAGCGGGCCGGCGCCGCCCTCGGCGACGAGCGCGAACTCGCGCGGGTCGAAGCCCTTGCGCACCGAGTTCTCCTCGATCGCCTGCACCATCGAGTGCGTGAGGATCTGGATCGAGCCGAGCGACGCCTCCTCGACGGACATGCCGAGCGCCTTCGCCGGGCCGTCCGCGAACGCGCGGCGGGCGGCGTCGACGTCGAGCTTCATGCCGCCGCCGAGGAAGTCCTCGGGCGAGAGCCAGCCGAGGTTGACCATCGCGTCGGTGGTGGTCGCCTCGGTGCCGCCGCGGCCGTACGCGGCGGGGCCCGGGACGGCGCCGGCCGAGCGCGGCCCGACGCGGAACATGCCGCCACCGTCGACGTAGGCGATGGAGCCGCCGCCCGCGCCGATCGTGTCGACGTCCACCATCGGGATCATCGCGTTGTACGGGCCGACCTTGGTGTCCAGCAGGTGCTTCATGCGCAGGCGGCCGTCCTGCGCGAGGCCGACGTCCGCGGAGGTGCCGCCAACGTCCAGCGTGATCACGTTGTTGAAGCCGGCCTGCTTGCCGGCCCAGATGCCGCCGACGACACCGGCCACGGGGCCCGACATGAGCATGTTGACGGGGCGCGCGATCGCGCCCTCCGCCGTGGCGACGCCGGCTGCCGACGTCATCAGGTGGACGCCGGTGCGCACGCCCAGCGCGCGCAGCGAGTCCTCAAGGCGCCGGATGTAGCGGGCGACCTTCGGGCCGACGAACGCGTTCAGGCCGACGGTCGAGAAGCGCTCGTACTCGCGGTACTGCGGCAGCACCTCCGAGGAGACCGAGAGGAACGCCTCGGGGAACTCCTCGCGCACGATCTCGGCGACCTTCGCCTCGTGGGCGTTGTTGAGGAACGAGAAGAGGAAGCAGACCGCGACCGACTCGACGCCGGCCGCCTTGAGCTTGCGCACCTGCTCGCGGGCCTTGGCCTCGTCGAGCGGCACGAGCACCTTGCCGTCGCCGGTGATCCGCTCGGGCACCGTCAGGCGGTAGCGGCGGCGCACCACCGGGAACGCCTGCCACGGCAGGTCCTGGTAGTTCGAGAAGTTGAACGGCTTCTTGTGGCGCGCGATGTGGAGAATGTCGCGGTAGCCCTCGGTCGTGATCATCCCGACCTTGGCGCCGTTGTGCTCGATGACGATGTTGGTGGCGATCGTCGTGCCGTGGAAGACCTGGTCGAGGTCGCCTGCCGAGATGCCTGCGCGGGCGGCCAGCTCCTGGATGCCCTGGACGGTGGCCACCGACGGGTCGTCGGGGCTCGTCGGGAGCTTGTGGACGAGGACGGTGCCCGCCTCGTCGTCGACGTAGATCAGGTCGGTGAACGTCCCTCCGACGTCTACTCCGAGTCGCTTCACGAATCCAACCTCTTTCTTCTGCCCGGGTGGGCGGTCAGGGCTTGATGACGACTTTGCCGAAGTGCTCGCGGCTCTCGACGCGCCGGAACGCGTCCGCGATGCCGTCGAGCGAGAACACCGAGTCGACGAGCGACGTGATCTGGCCGCGGGCGCAGAGCGCGAGGCAGGTCTCGAACTCGTCCTTGTCGTAGACGAAGGAGCCGATGACGCTCTTCTGGCCCCGGAAGAACGGGATGATGTCGAAGGGCACGACCTCCTCGGCGTGGCCGCCGCAGGTGACGAGCCGGCCGCTGAAGGCAAGGGCCTCGAGGCTCTTCTGGAACATGTCGCCGCCGACGTGCTCGAAGACGACGTCAACGCCCCTGCCGCCGGTCGCCTGCTTGACCTCCGCGACGAGATCCTGCGTGCGGTAGTTGATGCCGACGTCGAGCCCGAACCCCTTGGCCTTCGCGAGCTTCGCGTCGCCCGAGGAGTTGCCGATGACGTACGCGCCGGAGAGCTTGGCGAGCTGCACGGCGGCCGAGCCGATGCCGGAGCCCACGGAGTTGATCATCACGGTCTCGCCGATCTTCAGCTTGGCGCGGTTGAAGAGCATGTGGAAGGCGGTGCCGAACGCGACCTGGAGCGCGGCGGCGTCCTCCCACGAGATGACGTCGGGGATGCGCACGAGCGCCCCGGCCTGGACGGCGACGTACTCGGCCATGCCGCCCGGCGAGTCGATGCCGAGGAACTTGCCGACGCTGCCGAGCAGGAACGGCGTCACGCGGTCGCCCTTCGCCCAGCCCTCGACGCCAGGGCCGACCTCGTCGACCTCGCCGACGAACTCGATGCCCGGGATGTGCGGCAGGGTGATCGGGAAGCGGGAGATGCCCGCGCGGTGGTCGACCTCGACGTGGTTGATCGCAGCGGCTCTGACGCGGACGATCACCTCACCGGCGGCAGCGACGGGCTTCGCGACTTCCTCGACCCTGAACACCTCGGGGCCGCCGTGCTCGTGGTACCTGACTGCCTTCACCGTTCCGGACCTCCTGTGGAATGCGCTCTCGCCGCTGCCGAGCATGCTTTGGGTCTGACATCACCGACCGCTGTCAGGCAGAGGGTATAGCTCTCCGGCCTGTGTGGTTGACGGAGTCTAATGTCTGACATATAAACATGACAGCCGTACTGTCACGGGAGCGAGCTGTTCGCGGTCAGCTCCACACGCAGGCACTCCTGTCAAAGCCTAAAAGGAGCCAGACCAGATGAGCGCGAGCGAGTACCGGGCGCCGAAGGAGTGGCGTGGACGCTTCTTCGAGGACTTCGACATCGGCGACATCTTCAAGAGCCGCCTCGGCCGTACCGTCACCCAGAGCGACAACATCAACTTCACGCTGCTGACGTTGAACACGAACCAGATGCACTTCAACACGCCGTACACCGAGGGCACGCGCTTCGGCAAGCCGCTCGTCAACTCGGCGTTCACGCTGGCGCTGATCACCGGCATGACTGTCCCGGACACGTCCGAGAACGCCACGGCCAACCTCTCGTGGACCGACATCAAGCTGCCGAAGCCCGTCTTCGAGGGCGACACGCTGTGGGCGGAGTCCGAGATCACCGACCTGCGCGAGTCGAAGTCGAGCCCCAACGTCGGCATCGTCTCGATGCGCTGTCGCGGCATCAACCAGCGGCGCGAGGTGGTCATCGAGTTCAAGCGAACCTTCATGGTCTACAAGCGCGACGCCACCGAGGTCTCGAACATGTATCCCGGCACCGACACGGACTGGACGGTCTAGAGATGGCAACTGCCGCAGAGCGCCTCGCCGCATGGGGCCTCGGCCTCCGCTACGAGGAGATCCCCCAGCAGGTCGTGGAGGCCGCGAAGCTCCACTTCCTCGACACCATCGGCTGCGGCCTCGCCGCGCACGCCATGGGCATCGCGACCGAGGGTCGCATCATGGTCGCCGAGCAGGCCGGCACCCCGGACGCCACCGTGATCGGGCTCGACCGGGCGCTGCCCGGCGCCAGCGCGGGCTTCGCCAACGCGATGCTCTGCCACGGGCTCGACTTCGACGACACGCACCCCGCCTCTGTCGCCCACGTCTCGGCCGTCGTCTCGCCCGTCGCGCTCGCCGCGGCCGAGGTCGCCGGCAAGGCCGGCCGCGACCTGGTCACCGCCGTCGTGCTGGGCAACGAGACCGTCATCCGCGTCGGGATGGCCGCCCCGAGCAAGTTCCATGCGCGCGGCTTCCACCCGACGTCGATCTGCGGCATCTTCGGCGGCACGATGGCCACCGGCTACCTCTCCGGCACCGATCAGCAGGCCATGACCAGCGCGCTCGGCATCGCCGGCTCGTTCGCGTCCGGCATCTTCGCCTACCTCGACGTCGGGACGGCCACCAAGCCGATGCACCCGGCCTGGGCGGCGCAGGGCTCGTTCTACGCGAACCGGCTCGGCCAGCTCGGCGCCGAGGGGCCCCCCACCGTGCTCGAAGGCCGCTTCGGCATCTACCACGCCTTCCTCGGCGAGTACATCGACATGGAGCCGCAGCTCGCCGACCTCGGCAGCCGCTGGGAGACGCCGCGGATCGCATACAAGCCGTACCCGGCGTGCCACTACATCCACGGCTCGCTCGGTGCGACGCGCAGCCTGCTCGGCCAGGTCGACGTCGCCGACATCGAGGACATCCTGGTGACCCTGCCCGAGGCCGGCGTCGCGCTCGTCACCGAGCCCGAGGTCGAGAAGCGGGCCCCGCGCACCGACTACGAGGCGAAGTTCAGCCTGCAGTATTCGACGGCGGCGATGCTCGTGCACGGCCACGTCGGCGTACAGACCTACACCGCAGCCGCGATCGCCGATCCGCAGGTGCTCGCCGTCGCCGCCAAGGTGCGCTACGAGATCAAGGACTACTCGACCTATCCCGGCTCGTTCCCGGGCGGCGTCGTGATCACGCTCAAGAACGGGCGCAAGCTGCTCGCCGAGCTCGACTACCAGAAGGGCGGCCCGGAGAACCCGCTGTCGGCCGACGAGGTGCTCGAGAAGTGGCGCGGCAACGCCTCGCTCGCGCTCACCGATGCCGAGGTCACGAGGCTCGAGCAGACGATCCTCGCAATCGAGGAGCACGCCGACCTGCGGGCGGCGTTCGCGCCCCTCGCGACCGCCAGGGCCGGAGTGGCCGCCTGATGGGCCTCGACGTCAGCGACCTCACCGAGGAGCAGCGCGACATCGTCCTCGCCGTCCGCGCGTTCGTGGACAAGGACGTCATCCCGCACGCATCCCGCCTCGAGCATGCCGACGAGTTCCCGACCTCGATGGTCGAGACGATGAAGGGCATGGGCCTGTTCGGCACCACCATCCCCGAGGAGTACGGCGGCCTCGGGCTCGGCCTCGACACCTACGCGCTGATCTGCGCCGAGATCTCGCGCGGCTGGGTGACGCTGTCGGGGATCCTCAACGGCTCGTTCATCGCCGGCTACATGATCCGCATGCACGGTACGCAGGAGCAGCGCGACCGCTTCCTGCCGAAGCTGGCGACCGCCGAGATCCGCTCGTCGTTCTCGATGACCGAGCCGCACGCCGGCTCCGATGTCCAGGCGATCCGCACGACGGCGGTGCGCGACGGCGACGACTTCGTCATCAACGGCCAGAAGATGTGGGTGACGAACGGCTGGCGCTCGGCGATCTGCATGCTGCTCGTCAAGACCGACCCGACGGCCGTCCCGGCCCACACCGGGATGACCGGCTTCATCATCGAGAAGGAGCCGGAGACGAACCCGCCCGGCCTGACCATCCCGATGCCGGCGATGAAGAAGCTCGGCTACAAGGGCGTCGAGTCGACCGAGCTGATCTTCGACGACTTCCGCGCACCGGCATCCTGGGTGCTCGGCGGCGAGGAGGGCATCGGCCTGGGCTTCAAGTACTTCATGAGCGGCATCGAGGTCGGCCGCGTCAACGTCGCCGCTCGCGGCGTCGGCATCGCCCAGGCTGCGCTCGAGGAGGCGCTCAAGTACGCGAACGAGCGCGAGGCCTTCGGCAAGAAGATCGGCAACCACCAGGCGATCCAGCTGATGATCGCGCAGATGGCGACCCGCACCGAGGCTGCCCGGCTGCTCACCGCACAGGCGGCGCGCAAGAAGGCGACCGGCGAGCGCTCCGATCTCGAGGCCGGGATGGCGAAGTACTTCGCCACCGAGGCCGCCCAGGCCAATGCCACCGACTGCATGCGCATCTTCGGCGGCTACGGCTACTCGCTGGAGTTCAACGTCGAGCGGCTGTACCGCGACGCGCCGCTGCTGATGATCGGCGAGGGCTCGAACGAGATCCAGCAGCTGATCATCGCCCGGCGCCTGCTCGAGCAGCAGCGGGAGGGCAAGGCCTGAGCGGTACGTTGCCGCAGCGGGCCAGGCGCGAAGACGGAGGCAACAGGGTGAGCGATCGGATCTCGGCGGACGTCGGTGGCATGTTCACGGACGTCGTGGTGACCGACGCGGCGGGGACGCTGACCGCCGGCAAGCGCCTGACGACGCCCGGGCTCGGCCTGCTCCACCGCGACAGCGTCCAGATCGACATGCAGCGGACGCCGTTCCTGGTGCGGTCGCTGCCCCTCGTCACCGGCTCGGCGAGGGCGGGCCGCCAGCGCGGCGGCCTCGTGCCAGTGGCCGCGGCCCGCGCCGCCTGCGGCGCGGCCAGCACCGGAGAGATCGGAAACGACACACTCGCGATCGACGCGGGCGCAACTGCAGCGTTGCGCGCCGGTCGCGGCGACGAACAGTAGGGAGAGAGACATGGACTTCGGAACCGACCCCGAGCTCGAGGAGATCCGCACCGGTGTGCGCGAACTCTGCTCCAATTTCCCCGGCGAGTACTGGCGCGCGCTCGAGCCGTCCACGTACCCCTCGGAGTTCGTCGACACGCTGACGAAGGACGGCTGGCTGGCCGCGCTGATCCCCGAGGAGTACGGCGGCGCGGGCCTCACGATGACGGCGGCGAGCGTGATCATGGAAGAGATCAACGCCACCGGCTGTAACTCCGGAGCCTGCCACGCCCAGATGTACACGATGGGCACGATCCTCCGCCACGGCTCCGACGAGCAGAAGGCGCACTACCTGCCGAAGATCGCCTCGGGTGAGCTGCGCCTGCAGGCCTTCGGCGTGACCGAGCCGACCGCCGGCTCCGACACGACGTCGATCACGACCACGGCCGAGCGCACCGCCGACGGCTGGATCGTGCGAGGCCAGAAGATCTGGACGTCACGGGCGGAGCACTCCGACCTGATGCTCCTGCTCGCCCGCACCACCCCCGCCGACCAGGTGGCGAAGAAATCCGACGGCATCTCGACGTTCCTCGTCGACATGAAGGCCGCCCTCGCCGCGGGCACGATGACCATCCGCCCGATCAAGACCCTGATGAACCACGCGACGACGGAGATCTTCCTCGACGGCGTGGAGCTGCCGGCCGACGCCCTCGTCGGCGTCGAGGGGCAGGGCTTCAAGGCGATCCTCGGCGGCATGAACGCCGAGCGCATCCTGATCGCGGCGGAGTGCATCGGCGACTCCCGCTGGTTCATCGAGAAGGCGGCCGCGTACTCGAACGAGCGCGTCGTGTTCGGCCGCCAGATCGGCGCCAACCAGGGCGTGCAGTTCCCGATCGCGCGCGCGTACGCGGCCACCGAAGCCGCCAACCTGATGCGCTACAAGGCGGCGTGGCTGTACGAGCAGAACCAGCCGCACGGCGCCGAGGCGAACATGGCGAAGTTCCTCGCCAGCGAGGCGTCGTGGGCGGCGGCCAACGCCTGCCTCGACACGCACGGCGGCTTCGGCTTCGCCGAGGAGTACGACATCGAGCGGAAGTTCCGCGAGACACGGCTGTACTCGGTGGCGCCGGTGTCGAACAACCTCGTCCTCGCCTTCCTCGGCCAGAACGTGCTCGGGATGCCGCGCTCGTACTGAGCAGCGTGCGGCCATGGGACGGGTGGTATCACTCTGATATCATCTGCCCCATGGCCGCGTTCCACCTCCGCGACATCCCCGACGACACCTATGCGCAGCTACGCGAGCGCGCCGCGCGCAACGGTCGCTCGATCAACGCCGAGGTGCTGTGGATCGTCGACAGGGAGCTCGGCAGGCCGTCGGGCGAGGAGCTGCTCCAGCGGCTGAGGCGGCTCCGTGCCGAGTGGACGCTCCCGCCTGACGCACCCCGGCCCGAAGATCTGATCAGGGAGGATCGCGACCGTGTCCCCGACTGGCTCTAAGAGCTCGTTTCAGAAGAAGCGTTGAACCTCGGGGCGCTCGGAGCGAGCGGCTGGGTCGACCGGCGCGCAGGACAGGCTGGCCGCCTGGACAAGAGCCGGGCGGCCCAGCCGCGAAGCCCTGGAGACCGCTCGCAGAGCGGTCTCCAGGTCGCCGCAGGCCCAGAGCACGGACGCACCGCGGCCGGGCTCTGGGCCGAAGGACGATCCGAGCGATTCGCGGACGACGCTAATTCTGATTCGAGCTCTAAGGTCGTCATCGACGCGAGCGCCCTCGTGCGCGGGGTCGTCGTCGGCGAGCTACAAGCAGTCGAGTGGGTTGAGCGGATCGCGCTGCGGGACGTGCAAGCCATCGCGCCCGACCACGTGTACGCCGAGGTTGCCAACTCGTTGCGCGGGTACCTGCGCAGCCGCTGGATCGAAGCGGAAGCGGCCGCCGAGCGCATCTCCGCCGTGCTCGATCTCCCGCTGACGACCTTCCCGTCGCGGCTGCTCGCACGCCAGGCGCTCGGCCTCACGCAGGCGCATGGCGTGAGCGCATACGACGGCCTCTACCTCGCCCTGGCGCTCGGCTTCGGCGCCCGCCTCATCACGGCCGACCGGCGGCTGGCAGCTGCCGCCGGGGACGCCGCCGTGCTACTACCACCCGTGTAGGCTCGCTCGATGCCCCCCGACCTGAGCACGGCGCCGACCGACACCTCCGCCCGCCGTACCCCGGAGGAGATCCTGCTCGCCGCCGGCGTGGCGTTCACCGTGCACGAGCACGACTCCGTGCGGACGTACGCCGAGGGCGTTGCCCGTCTGCCCTTCCCGCCCGGAGCGCTGGTCAAGACGCTGGCGCTGGAGACCGGCGGCGAACTCGTGCTGGTCTCGCTGCGGGGCGGCGCCAGCTTGCACTTCGGCAAACTGGCGCGGGCGCTCGGGGTGGGACGCTCGACGCTGAACGCGGTGAGCGCGGCGGCGCTCGACGTCGAGCTCGGCTTCGAGGTGGGTGGCGTGTCGCTGCTCACCGACTTCCCGTCGGCCCGCCTCGTCGACGAGGCGGTGCTTGCGCTCGGGATGGTGTTCACCGGCTCCGGCCGTACCGACCGGACGATCGAGCTGTCGGCCGCCGACCTCGTCCGCGTCAGTGGCGCCACGCTAGCGGAGCTGGTGGGAGCACCGCCCGGGGCGACGGCCGAGCCCGGCGCAACGTCGCCAGGCTAGCTGCGCGGTCTCGAGCAGCTCGGTCACGCCGGCGGGCCGGCCTCCGCCACCGCCGCCCGGGCGCGCCGCTGCACCACGTTGTCTGCGACCAGCGCGGCCACGACGACCACAGCCGCAACGCCCTCGACGATGCCCGGGTGATAGCCGCGAATCGACTCGGTCACGAACGCGACCACCGGTGTCAGGTACATGAAGACGGCGATGTCCTGGGCACCGAGCAGCATCCGCCCCTTGTTCCAGAAGAAGATAGCTGCCACCGTCGGGCCGATCACCATCCACACGGCAAGCCAGGCGCCGGCGCCCAGACCGCCGAAGTCGGGGCTCGACACGCCCGTCGCCCAGACGACGGCGAAGATCGACACGACAGCGACACCGCCGGTGATCGACGTCAGCGCCGTCGTGCGCAGGGTCGACCAGCCGGTGAACGACGGCAGCTCCGACGTGTAGACGATCCAGCTGAACTGGCCGAAGAAGCAGAGGATCACGCCCCAGCCGATGCCGCCTTCGACGAACGTCCGGGGGTCGCCCCGCGCGATCACGACGACGGCACCGACGAAGGCCACCCCGATCGCGATCGCGGTCGAGCGGGGGAGGGTGGCGCGCCCGGTCGCGCGCAGCCAGATCGCCATCAGCAGGGGCTGGAGCGCCACCATCAGCGCCGCGTTCTGGGGGCGCGTGTACTGAAGGCCGATGTACGCCAGCAGGACGCTGCCGACGACCCCGGCCGGCCCCATCGCCCAGGCGCGACGCGTGTGCTCACCCATCCGGAACGCGCGCGGCCCCTCCACCGCCAGGAGGATTCCCCCGAGCACCGCCCCGCCGAAGCCATAGCGAATCGCCGTAATCGCGAACGCGTCGATGTGGCGGAACAGCACCTTCGACACGGTGTACTGAGAGCCCCACATGAGCACCGTCGCCAGGCCGAGCACCGCCCCCAGCTCTCTTCCCCCCGGACGCTCCATCTAGCCGGCGCGGGCGGCGGCGTCGAACGCGACGAGCGAGTCGCGCACCGCACCCTCATCGACGCCGCGCGCGATCACGACGAGCCGCGAGCGGTGATCGCTGTCGGGCCAGGCGGCAAGGTGCTCGGGCGGGTGGACGACGTGCTGCACGCCGTTCAGCAGCAAGGGCCCCTCACCGCCCACATCCAGCAGCCCCTTTACCCGCAGCACGCTCTCGCCGTGCGCCTGCAGCAGCATCGAGAGCCACACGCCGAACGCCGTCCAGTCGAGCGGCTGCTCGAGCACGATCGAGAACGCGTGCGCCTCGCCGGGGCCGTGGTGATGGCCCGCGCCGTCGCCGTGGCCCACGCCGCCACCGTGGTCGTGGCGGTGCCTGGCTCCGCTGGCCGTCCCCTCGGCAGCCAGCTCGTCCGCAACGGTGCGCAGGTCGCGCTCCGGCGCAGCGAGCAGCGCGTCGGGCTCGATCTCGCCCAGCACGACCTCGAGCAGCGGCGCGTGCGGGTTGATGCGCCGCAGCCGCGCCGCGAGCGCCGCAGCGGCGCCCGGGCCGGCGATGTCGGTCTTGGTGACGACGAGCCGGTCGGCGACCGCGGCCTGCTTCGCGGCCTCGGGCTGGCGGTCGAGCTGGTCGGCGCCGTTGACGGCGTCCACCGTGGTGACAGTGCCGTCGAGCCGGTAGTTGGCCTGGACGAGACGATCGGTGAGCAGCGTGAAGAGGATCGGCGCCGGCTCCGCGAGCCCGGTGGTCTCGACGACGACGCGGCGGAACGGCGGGATCTCACCGGCATCGCGCCGGTCGATCAGGTCGCGCAACTCATCGGCGAGGTCGCCGCGCAGCGTGCAGCAGAGGCAGCCGGAGTCGAGCAGCACGGTGCGCTCGTCGACGCGGGTCAGCAGGTGGTGGTCGATGCCGACCTCGCCCAGCTCGTTGACGATGACTGCCGTCTCGCCCATCCCCGGATGCCCGAGCAGCCGGGCCAGCAACGTCGTCTTGCCGCTGCCGAGGAAGCCGGTCAGCAGGGTGACGGGGATCCGCTCGTCCGCGCCGCGGGGATCGTCCGTCATGCCGCTCCCGCCCGCAGCCGCAGCGCGAGCGCGGGGTCGAGCGGGTCGAGCGGCCCCTCGTTGAGCTGCTCGGCGATGACCCAGAGCCGCCCCAGATCGGGCACCGGCTTGCCCACGCCCTTGGCGTTGCGCAGCACGTAGACGCGGTTCCCCCAGTCGTCCAGGCGCAGCCCCCAGTGCCCGAGCACGGTGTTCAGGAACTTCACGCGCTCGATCCGGTCGCGCGTCCCTCCCCCCACCTCCGCCCAGTGGCTCGACAGCAGTTGACCGCAGAGGACGCACATACCTGCGGACGTTTCTACCATTAGCCGTGCACGACCACCCGAAGAGGAGGACGCATGGCCAAGGAGATTCTCTGCGCATACGGCATCGACGTCGACGCGGTTGCCGGCTGGCTCGGCTCGTACGGCGGCGAGAACTCGCCCGACGACATCTCGCGCGGCCTCTTTGCCGGCGAGGTCGGCATGCCGCGCCTGCTCAGGCTGTTCGAGCGTTACGGCATCAAGACGACGTGGTTCATCCCCGGCCACTCGATCGAGACCTTCCCCGAGGAGACGGCGATGGTCGTCGCGGGCGGCCACGAGATCGGCATGCACGGGTACTCGCACGAGAACCCGATTGCGATGACGCGCGAGCAGGAGGAGACCGTCCTGCTCAAGTGCATCGAGCTGATCGAGCAGGTCTCGGGGCGCCGCCCGACCGGCTACGTCGCGCCCTGGTGGGAGTTCTCGACCGTCACCAATGAGCTGCTGCTGAAGCACGGCATCAAGTACGACCACTCGCTGATGCACAACGACCACCACCCGTACTACGTGCGCGTCGGCGACACGTGGACGAAGATCGACTACACGAAGAAGGCCGAGGAGTGGATGAAGCCGCTCGTGCGCGGCCACGAGACCGACCTGATCGAGATCCCGGCCAGCTGGTACCTCGACGACCTGCCGCCGATGATGTTCATCAAGGCGGCGCCGAACAGCCACGGGTTCGTCAACCCGCGCGACATCGAGCAGCTGTGGATGGATCAGTTCGACTGGGTCTACCGCGAGTACGAGTACGCGGTGTTCGCGATGACCATCCACCCGGACGTCTCGGGGCGGCCGCAGGTGCTGGCGATGCACGAGCGGATCATCGAGCACATCAACAAGCACGAGGGCATCCGCTGGGCGACGTTCGACCAGATCGCGGACGACTTCGCCAGGAGGAGCCCACGGCAGAAGTAGGCCCCGAGCCGGAGAACGGTGACGCGGCGGCCGGCCCGGCGGCCGAGGACGACGAGTGGCCGCCGCGCGCCGACCGCGCCCGTGCCTGCTTCTGGCTGGGCGCGGGCGAGCTCGAGCGCGGGTCGTACTGGCACGCCTCGCGGTCGTTCCTGGAGGCTGCCGAGAAGTCCGACGACGCGCAGCAGGTGGAGCTTGCCCGCGGGCTGTTCCACCTGGCCGTCGCCGGCTTCAAGGGCCTGAGCGGCGACAGCGCGGGCAAGGGCCGCCAGCTCGCCCACGCGCGCCGGCGGCTCCAGCCGTTCCTGCCGCGCCACGACGAGCTCGACCTCGAGCTGGCCGAGCTGATCGCCGCGGTCGAGGGGGACGCGCGCAACACGTAGCGCCGCGGTCGGCCGGCCGCCGCGCCGGCCACCCCATCCGTGCCGCCTCGCCCGCGCTGCCCTGAGAACTCATTGCAGACTGAGTTCTACGCCTCTGCGGCGATCGCAGCGCGCGCGTCGATGCCGGCGCCGAGCGCCAGCTGCAGCAGTACCCGCGCCTTCGGCCCGGCCAGGTCGCCGGCGGGGATCGCGCCCGCGGCGACGAGATCGAAGCCGCCGCCCCTCGCGTACACGCCCTCGACCCGGCCCTCGGCGCTGCGCGAGCACAGCACCACGGGCACGCCTGCCGCCACCACCTCGCTGACCGCGGCCAGCACCGCTGCGTTGCCGTTGCCGCGACCGGTCGCCTCGAGCACCACGGCGCGCGCGCCCGACGCGACGGACGCCCGGATGAGGCGGCCGTCCCAGCCGGCGTAGCCGCGAATCAGATCGACCTCGGCGACGATGGCCGGCGGCACCGGCAGCGGCGGCCGCCGGTCGGGCGTGCGCTGGAAGCGCACCGTCAGCTCGTCGACGACGCCGACCGGCCCATAGCCCGGCGAGCCGAAGGCCCGCAAGGCGCTCGTGTGCACCTTGCGCACCTCACGCGCGGCATGCAACTCGCCGTCGAAGCAGACGAGCGCGCCGCGGCCACGCGCCGCAGCCGACGCCGCCACGAGGATGCCGCTACGCAGGTTGCGCGGCCCGTCCGAGTCGGGCACCGAGTTCGGGCGCTGCGCGCCGACCAGCACCACCGGCGTCTCCGAGTCGAGCAGCCGGTCGATCATGTACGCCGACTCCTCCATCGTGTCCGTGCCGTGCGTCACGACGACGCCGGTGACGTCGGGCCGGCGGGCCTGCTCGCACACGCGCAGCGCCAGCCGGAACGCCAGCTCACCGTGCAGGTCCCAGCTGGGCACGTGGGCGAAGTCGTCGAGCTCGAGCGGCGGCGCCTCCGGCCAGCGGATCAGGTCGACCAGGTCGGTGCCGCTGAGCGCGGGCACGAGCCCGCCTGTGGCAGGGTCGGGCCGCATGGAGATCGTGCCGCCGGTGGTGACGACGACGATCCCCATGCGCCCTGGCACCCTTGCTGCCTAGTCGCCCGAGGCGGGTGTGGCCGGCGCGTCGCCGACCTTGAACGCTGCGGCCTGGCCGGTCTCCTCGGCCTTGATCGCCGACTTCTCGGGCCCACCGGTCCTGGTGCTCATCTTCATGCGCACGAGGGCGATCACGAGCGCCGCGAAGATCACGAGCAGCGACAGCCCCGTCGTGGCGCTGCCGAGCGCGTAGAGGTCCGGCCGGATCGCCGAGAACTGCGTCTGCGCGAAGATCTGGATCGGCAGCGTCACCGCCTCGGAGCCGTTGAGCAGCAGCGCCGTGCGGTCGTAGTCGTTCCAGGTGAGCGTGAAGCCGAACAGGAAGCAGCCGAAGAGGCCCGTCCAGACGAGTGGCAGCGTCACCTCACGGAAGGTCGTCTTCTGGTCGGCACCGAGGTCGCGCGCCGCCTCCTCGATGTGGTCGTCATAGCGGTTCCAGACGGCGAGCATGACGAGGAACCCGAACGGGATGCCCCAGATCGTGTTCGTGCCGAGCGCCGACTTCCAGACCGATGTCGGGATCTCCATCGACTTCCAGAACAGCTGCGTGCCGAGCGCCACCAGGAAGCCCGGGGTCATCAGGGCCAGCATGATCAGGTAGAAGGCGACGCCGTCACCGCGGAAGCGCCGCCGGAACGCCATCGACAGGCCGAACGCCAGGAGCGTGGTGACCGCGCCCGCCGCAAGGCTCAGCTTGAGCGACTGCGTCGCCGCCGTGCCGATCTCGTTCGCCTTGGAGCCGGGCACGTTCGAGTCGACGATCGACTGCCACCACTCCCCGCTGAACGGGCCCCTGAACGGGAACGTGATCCCGCCGTAGCGGCCCTGGAACGAGAGCACGGCCATGATGATCATCGGGCCGTAGATGAACAGCAGGAACACCACGAAGTAGGTCGCGAGCGACCACTTGCCGATGCTGGCGCGCAGGCCCGACATCAGAGCTCCTCGCGGAGGTTCGCGAAGCGGGTGATGGCGAACACGCCGATGATCAGCGCTGCGATCAACAGCACCGCCGAGGCGGCGCCCTGCGGGTACTGGATGTTCGAGATGCGGGTCTGGACGATCGTGCCGACCGACTGCACGTTGCCGCCGCCGATCACGCGCACGCTGCCGTACTCGCCCATCGTGAGCACGAAGATGAAGATCGAGCCGATGACGACGCCGGGCATCGTCTGCGGCAGGATCACCTCCTTGAACACGCGGAAGCCGTTGCCGCCGAGGTCGCGAGCGGCCTCGAGCGAGCTGCGATCGACCTGCGAGAGCATGAAGAAGAGCGGCGTGACCATGAACAGGATGTACAACTGGATCAGGGCGACGCGCACCGAGAGCTCGGAGAAGCCGAGCGCCGAGATCGGGTCGGTGATGATGCCAACGCCCTTGAGCGCCTGGTTGAGCGCGCCCTCACGGCCCGCCACCGGGTACGTCCAGGCGACAGCGCGAATCAGGAAGCTCGTCCAGAACGGTGCCAGCGCAAAGATGAACAGCGCGATCTGGTTGCGCAACGTGACAACCTTCATCGCCAGGAAATAGGCGACCGGGAAGCCGAACACGAGACAGGCCGCCACCGAGATGACCGACGTCAGGAAGCTCTTCCACATCGAAGTCCAGTACGTCGTGCTGTGCAGGATGTCGCCGTAGTTGCCGAGCGTCCACTCCTTGACGAAGCCCGAGTCGGTGCGCGTCCAGAAGCTGACGAGGACGATGAACACCACCGGGGCGACGAGGAAGAAGCCCAGCCAGACGAACCCCGGGAGGCCCCAGAGGAACGTGACCATGGCCGCCTTGCGGTTGCGCTCCCGGGCGACGCTGAGGTCGGCCCCGAGGGCCTTCTCGACGTCCCGCGGGTGCTGTACCGAGACCTCGTCGGCCTCCGCGAGCTCGCCGAGGGCGACCTCCTGCATCTCTTTCTTCAGATGGTCGTCAGTCGGCGAGGAGTTGGACATCCTCCTCCTTCCAGGAGATCCGGACCTTCTCGCCCTCCTTGCCGCGCAGCTGCGGATACCGATCACCGGGCACCTTCGCCAGGAAGCGATCACCGCCGGCGACGAGGTGCAGCTTGACGAGATCGCCGAGGAACTCGACGAACACGATCTCCGTCTCGATCGAGTTGAGGTCGCCCGTGGTGCCGCCCGTCACGATGGTGACAGCGGCTGCGCGCACGGCGATGTTCGCTGCCTCACCGACGCCACGGCTGTCGTCACGGGCCTGGGCGCTGACGCGCACGCCGTTGTTGTCCGTGACGATGACCCGGTCGCCCTGCTTCTCGGTGATCGCGCCGCGGATGATGTTGTTGTCGCCCATGAAGCGCGCGACGAGCTCGTTGCGCGGCCGGGTGGCGATGGTCTCCGGATCGGCGACCTGCTGGATGCGCGCGTCGTTCATGACGACGATCCGGTCGGCCATCGAAAGCGCCTCTTCCTGATTGTGCGTCACGTGGATGAACATCAGGCCGAGCTGGCGCTGGAGGTTGCGCAGCTCGACGCGCATGCGCATCTGGAGCAGCCGGTCGAGGTCGCCGAGCGGCTCGTCGAGGAGCAGCGCCTTCGGCTTGGTGACGAGGACGCGCGCGAGCGCGACGCGCTGCTGCTGACCGCCCGAGAGCTGCCGCGGCTTGCGTTCGGCAAGGGTCTCGAGGCCGACCATCTGCAGCGTCTCCATAGCCACCTTGCGCCGTGTCTCCTTGGCGACGCCGGTCATCTGGAGGCCGAACTCGACGTTCTCGACGACCGAGCGGTGCGGGAACAGCGCGAAATGCTGGAACACC
>CANFDS010000015.1 GCA_947445525.1 Actinomycetota bacterium
CCGTTCAGCCACGACTGCAGGTAGCGGATGCCGACGCTCGCGTTGAGGCGCAGGCCGTCCGCGGTGACCTCGCCCGGGGTGCCGGCGACGTTGAGCAGGTCGGCGGCGGTGACCTGGACGTCCTCACGCAGCCGGTCGACCTGGTTCGGCCGCCCGCCCAGCACAGCGTCGAACTCGGCCAGAGCCACAGGGACGAGGTCGGGGTGCGCGACCCAGGTGCCGTCGAAGCCGTCGCCGGCCTCGCGCTGCTTGTCCTCGGCCACGCGCGACAGGGCGAGCGCGTTGACCTCGGGGTCCTTGCGCGACGGGATGAAGGCCGCCATGCCGCCGATCGCGTGGGCGCCGCGGCGGTGGCAGGTCTTCACCAGCAGCAGGCTGTACGCCCGCATGAACGGCACCGTCATCGTCACGCGCACGCGGTCGGGCATGACGTAGCCCTCCTGGTTGCGCAGCTTCTTGATGACGCTGAAGATGTAGTCCCAGCGGCCCGCGTTGAGCCCCGCCGAGTGCTCGCGCAGCTCGTAGAGGATCTCCTCCATCTCGAAGGCCGCGAGCAGGTTCTCGATCAGCACGGTCGCGCGGATCGCCCCGCGCTCCAGGCCGAGGCGATCCTCGGCGAAGGTGAACACCGAGTTCCACAGGCGCGCCTCGAGGTGGCTCTCCAGCTTCGGCAGGTAGAAGAACGGCCCCTCGCCGCGCAGCAGCTGCTCCTGCGCGTTGTGGAAGACGGCCAGCCCGAAGTCGAAGAGCCCGCCCGAGATCGGCGTGCCGTCGACCAGCAGGTGCCGCTCCACCATGTGCCAGCCGCGCGGCCGGATCAGCAGGGTGGCGATCTCGTCGTTCAGGCGGTAGGTCTTCTCGCCGGTGTCGAGCGTGATGCGGCGACGCGCCGCGTCCATCACGTTGACCTGGCCGTCGAGGGCGTTCGCCCAGGTGGGCGAGTTCGAGTCCTCGAAGTCGGCCATGAACATGCGCGCCCCGGAGTTGAGCGCGTTGATCATCATCTTGCGCTCCACCGGGCCGGTGATCTCGCAGCGCCGGTCGAGCAGGGCGGGCGGCGGCGGCGAGACCTGCCAGTCGCCCTCGCGGATCGCCTTCGTCTCGGGCAGGAAGTCGGGTAGCTCGCCGGCGTCGATGCGGGCCTGCCGCTCGACGCGGCGGGCGAGCAGCGCCTCGCGCTCCCCGCCGAACGCACGCTGGAGGTCGGCGAGGAACGCGAGCGCCTCGGTGGTCAGGACGCGGTCGGCGGAGGCCGTCCAGGGCCCCGCCAGCTCGACTCCTCGGGGGAGGGTGCCGAGCGGGCTCACTGTCCGACTCCCGCGCCCTCGAACTGCGCCTCCTCGGTCGAGCCCTTCAGCGCGAGCGTCGAGCTCTGGCCGGAGGTGATCGTCTCGAGGACGTTGTCGAAGTAGCCGGCGCCGACCTCGCGCTGGTGGCGCGTGGCGGTGTAGCCGCGCTGCTCCATGGCGAACTCGTGCTCCTGGAGCTTGACGTAGGCGGTCATGCCCTCGGCGGCGTACCCCTGCGCCAGTTCGAACATGCCGGCGTTGAGCGAGTGGAAGCCGGCGAGTGTGATGAACTGGAATTTGTAGCCGAGCTCGCCGAGGGTCTGCTGGAACGTGGCGATCGTGGCGTCGTCGAGGTGGCGCTTCCAGTTGAACGACGGCGAGCAGTTGTACGAGAGCAGCTTGCCGGGGAACTGCTCGTGGATCGCGGCGGCGAACTCGCGGGCCTCGCCGAGGTCCGGGGTGGAGGTCTCGAGCCAGATCAGGTCGCAGTACGGCGCGTACGCCAGGCCGCGGGAGATGCCGGCCTCGAGGCCGTCGCGGACGCGGAAGAAGCCCTCGACGGTGCGCTCGCCCGTGACGAAGGGCTGGTCGTTCTCGTCGATGTCGCTGGTGAGCAGGTTGGCGCTGTGGGCGTCGGTGCGGGCGACGAGCACGGTCGGGATGCCCGCGACGTCGGCGGCGAGGCGCGCGGCGACGAGGTTGCGGATGGCCTGGCTGGTCGGCACGAGCACCTTGCCGCCCAGGTGGCCGCACTTCTTCTCGGCGGCCAGCTGATCCTCGAAGTGGACGCCCGCTGCGCCCGCCTCGATGAACGCACGCATGATCTCGTAGGCGTTGAGCACCCCGCCGAAGCCGGCCTCGGCATCGGCGACGATCGGCGCCAGCCAGTAGGTGCCGTTGTCGGTGCCCTCGGCGTGGTCGATCTGGTCGGCGCGCAGCAGCGCGTTGTTGATGCGCTTGACCAGCGCCGGCGCCGAGTTGGCCGGGTAGAGGCTCTGGTCGGGGTAGGTGGCACCGGCGAGGTTCGCGTCGGCCGCGACCTGCCAGCCGGAGAGGTAGATCGCCTTGAGGCCGGCCTTCACCATCTGCGTTGCCTGGCCGCCGGTGAGGGCGCCGAGGGCATGCACGTAGGGCTCCGAGCGGAGGAGCTCCCAGAGGCGCTCGGCGCCGAGGCGCGCTACCGAGTGCTCGACGTGGACGGAGCCACGGAGCCGGGTCACGTCGTCGCCGCTGTAGGGGCGCTCGATGCCCTGCCAGCGCTCGGCGGTGGCCCACTCGTTCGCGATCTGCTGTGCCTCGGTCATGCGGTTGTTCCTCCGGCGGGGTTGTGGTGACTGCGTGGTGACAGTCTCGGCCCAATCATCCATCATGTCCAATCGCTTTTTCGGTTATTGCCATAGAGATCATCTATGCTTAGGGGGTGCAGCTCGCCCAGCTCGAAGCGCTCGTCGCAGCCGCCAGGAGCGGCAGCATCAGCCAGGCCGCGGCCGACCTGTTCGTCACCCAGCCCGCGCTGACCGCTCGGATCCAGAAGCTCGAACGCGATCTCGGCGAGCAGCTGCTCGTGCGCGGCCGCCAGGGTTCCCGCCTCACCGAGGCCGGCAGCGCCTTTCTGCCCTTCGCGCAGCGCGCGCTCGACGCTGTCGACGACGGGCGCCTGCTCGTGGCCGAGGTCGGGCGCGGCGCCACCGGGCAGCTCTCGATCGGCGGGGCGCCCGTCGTCTCCACGTACGTCCTGCCGGCGATCCTCGAGCGCTTCCGCGCGCGTCACCCCGGTATCCAGCTGATCGTGCGCACCGGCCACTCCGAGGAGATCCTCGAGATGGTGCTGCGCGAGCAGGTGCAGATCGGTCTCGTGCGCGAGCTGGAGCACCCCGCCGTCACCGCCACCCCGCTCTACGACGACGAGCTCGTTCTGGTCACCCCGCCGGGGCACCCGTTCGCGGCGCGCGGCGAGGTGCGTGTCGAGGAGCTGGTCGACGCCGACCTCGTGATGTTCGACCGCACCTCGAGCTACCACGAGCTGACGGCGGCGCTCTTCCGCAGCTTCGGCGTCGTGCCGCGGGCGCAGATGGAGCTCGACAACATCGACGCCGCGAAGAAGATGGTGCAGCAGGGGCTGGGTGTCGCGCTGCTGCCGCGGATCGCCGTCGCCGCCGAGCTCGCTGCGGGGCTGCTGGGAACGGCCCGCATCGCCGGGATCCCGCCGCTCGTGCGGCGAGTGGTGGCGATCCGCCGCCGCGACGCCGCCACCGCGACCGGTGTCGTCGCCGCGTTTCTCGGCATCGCCCACCGCGTGGCGGGGGCAGCCGCTGCCCCGCCCGGCCCGCTGGCGTAAAGTCAGGGCGTGACGCTCCCCCGGGACTTCGTGCGCGCGATCGAGGCGGCCCTGCCGCGCGACGCGATCATCTCCGAGCCCGAGCAGCTGCTCACCTACGAGTGCGACGGCCTCACCGGCCACCGGGCGCTGCCGGCGCTCGTCGTGCTGCCGCAGGGCACGGCGCAGGTGCAGGCCGTGGTGCGTGCCTGCGCGAGGCACGGCATCCCGTTCGTGGCACGCGGCGCGGGCACCGGCCTCTCGGGCGGCGCACTGCCGGTGGCGGGCGGCATCGTCATCTCGCTGGCGCGGATGGGCCGGGTGCTGGAGGTCGACTATGCCAGCGGCCGCATCGTCGTCGAGCCGGGCATCACCAACCTCGCGGTCACCGAAGCGGTCGCGGGCGAGGGCTTCTACTACGCGCCCGACCCGTCGAGCCAGCAGGTGTGCTCGATCGGCGGCAACGTCGCCGAGAACTCGGGCGGCGCCCACTGCCTCAAGCACGGCTTCACCGTCAACCACGTCACCGGCCTGGAGTTCGTGCTGCCCGACGGCGAGCTCGTCGAGCTGGGCGGCAAGGGGCTCGACCCCGAGGGCCTCGACCTGCTCGGCGTGATCGTCGGCTCCGAGGGCACGCTGGGGATTGCGACGCGCGTGACGCTGCGCATCCTGAAGCGGCCCGAGGCCGTGCTCACGCTGCTCGCCGGCTTCGCCACGACGGACGCCGCGGGGCGGGCGGTGTCGGAGGTGATCGCGGCGGGGATCCTGCCGAGCGCGATCGAGATGATGGACTCGCTGACGATCGAGGCGGCCGAGGCGGCGGTGCAGGCGAACTACCCGGCGGGCGTGGGCGCCGTGCTGATCGTCGAGCTCGACGGCGTCGCGTCCCAGGTGGAGGAGGACCGCGCCCGGATCGAGGAGATCTGCCGTGGCTGCGGGGCGGGGGAGATCAGGGCCGCCGCCGACGAGGCCGACCGGGCCCGCCTCTGGCGCGGCCGCAAGGCGGCGTTCGCGGCGATGGGCCGCGTCAGCCCCAGCTACTACGTCCAGGACGGCGTCGTGCCGCGCACGAAGCTGCCGCTGATCCTGCGCCGCATCGCCGACCTCGAGGCCGAGTACGGCCTGCGCGTCGGCAACGTCTTCCACGCCGGCGACGGCAACCTGCATCCGCTGGTCTGCTACGACCACCGCGTGCCCGGCGAGCTGGAGCGCGCCCGCGAGGTCGCCGAGAAGATCCTGCTCGCCTGCGTCGAGGCGGGCGGCTCGATCACCGGCGAGCACGGCGTCGGCGTGGACAAGGCATGCTCGATGCCGCTGCTCTTCGGCGAGCGCGACCTCGACGCAATGAACCGCGTGCGCCGTGCCTTCGATCCCGCCGGCCTCGCCAACCCGGGCAAGGTGCTGCCGACCCCGCGCCTCTGCGGCGAGGTGCCGGGCCCGTACCGCGCCCACCCGATCGAGCTGGCCGGGCTGGGAGAGCGGCTGTGAACGACGTCGCGCCGTCGTCGCTCGAGGAGGCCGCCGCCGTCCTCGCCGACGCCGGTGCCGCCGGGCGCACCGTCTCGATCGGCCGCGAGGGCGGCGACACCGTGCTCGTCACCAGCGCGCTCGACCGCGTGCTCGAGCACGAGCCCGGCGACCTGATCGTTGTCGTCGAGGCGGGCATCCGCCTGTCGGCCCTCGACGCCCACCTCGCCCCGCACGGGCAGCTGCTCGCGCTCGACCCGCCCGGCGACCCCACCGTCGGCGCCTGCCTCGCTGCGAACCTCAGCGGGCCGCGCCGCCACCGCTACGGCGCTCCGCGTGACCTGGTGCTCGGCGCCACGCTCGTCCTCGCCGACGGCACCATCGCCTCCTCGGGCGGCAAGGTGGTCAAGAACGTCGCCGGCTTCGACCTGGCCAAGCTCGTCTGCGGCTCCGAGGGGCGGCTCGCCCTGATCGGGCGCGTCTGCCTGCGCCTCCACCCACGCCCCGCCGCCGCCCGCACCGTCGTCGTGGCGCTCCGCGACGCCGCACACGCCGTACAGCTCGCCGCCGCCGTCCTGGGCTCGACGCTCGCGCCCAGCGCCGTCGACGTGCACTGGCCCGACAGGCTCGCCCTGCTCTTCGAGGGCTCCGAGCGTGCCGTCGCGGCGCAGGTTGCCACCTCCCGCGGGCTGCTCGGCGCCGCGCCCGCCGGCGACGAGGTGTGGAGCGAGGCAGGCGGTCGCCAGCTGGCCGCCCGCGGCCGCGTGTCGTTCGCCCCGGGCCAGCTGGCCGCGCTGCTCGAGGCGTGGCCGCGCGCCGTGGTACGCGCCGCCGCCGGCGCCGCCTGGGTGCCCGACCCGGTCGCCGACGCCCGGCCGCCGGGCGTGCTCGCGCTGGAGACGCGAATCAGGTCGCAGCTCGACCCGCAGGGCGTGCTCGCGTGAGCGCCGTCCCGCACGCGGGCTCCACCGGCCCCGCCCCGGAGCCGCCCACCGCGATCGACCCGGGCCTCGTCCGCGACTGCGTCCACTGCGGCTTCTGCCTGCCCACCTGTCCCACCTGGAACCTGTGGGGCGAGGAGATGGACTCGCCGCGTGGGCGCATCCGCCTGATGGCCGGCCTGATCGATGGCACCGTCCCGCTCAGCAAAACGGTGGTGGAGCACTTCGACCGCTGCCTCGGCTGCGACGCCTGCGTCACGTCGTGCCCCTCCGGCGTGCAGTACGGCTCGCTGATCGAGCAGACGCGCGGCCTGATCGAGGAGACGCACGAGCGCGGCCCGTTCGACGAGGCGCGCCGCTCGCTGCTGCTGGCGGCGCTCACGCGGCCGTGGGTGTTGCGGGCCGGGCTCGCGCTCGCCCCGCTCGGACGCAGGCTGCCGCTGCCCGGGCCGCTGCGGCCGCTGGGCGAGCTGGCGCCGCCGTGGCGGGTGCGCCGCCGCACGTCGGGAAGCCTTGCCGCGGCGGGCCCCGTACGCGCCCGCGTCGGCCTGCTTCCGGGCTGCGTCCAGTCGGTCGTCTTCGGCGACGTCAATGCTGCGACGGCGCGCGTCCTCGCCGCCGACGGCTTCGAGGTGGTCACGCCGGAGCTGCCCTGCTGCGGCGCCCTGCACGCGCACTCGGGCCGCCTCGAGCAGGCGCGCGTCCGCGCGCGTCGCGCGATCGAGGCGTTCGAGCAGGCAGGCGTCGACCTCGTCGCCGTGAACGCGGCCGGCTGCGGCTCCCACCTGCGTGACGTCGACCGGCTCTTCCGGCACGACCCCGTGTGGCACGAGCGCGCCGCCGCTCTCGCTGCGAAGGTGCGCGACGTCTCGGAACTGCTCGCCGACCCCGTCGGGCAGCGGGCGCGCCGCCACCCGCTCGCCCTGCGCGTCGCCTTCCAGGACTCCTGCCACCTCGCCCACGCGCAGGGCATCCGTGACGCGCCGCGCGCCATGCTCTCGGCGATACCCGGGCTCGTCCTCGCCGAGCCGGCGGAGCAGCCGATCTGCTGCGGGTCGGCCGGCCTCTACAACCTCGTGCAGGCCGACGCGGCGCGTGCGCTCGGCGACCGCAAGGCGCAGCACGTGCTCGCCGCCGAGCCGGACGTCTACGCCAGCGCCAACCCCGGCTGCCTGCTGCAGGTCTCCACCGCACTGCGCCGCGCCGGCCGGCCGCTGCCGGCGCTGCACCCGGTCGAGCTGCTCGACGCGTCGCTGCGCGCGCTGCCCGCCGACGCGGTGCTCGCGCTGGCCCGCAGGTAGGGGAAGCCGCGGCGCCGGCGCTGCCGGTCCGGGGCTCGGGGCCTGCCGCCGGAGAGATCCGGCGGCAGGCCCGAACACCGGGTGTCGCACGCGCGCAGCGGCGCGGGCGACGGTGCTGGTGGTGCTAGTCGGTGCTGGTGAAGTAGCGGTAGTTCAGGATGTCGTACGTCTCACCCGACCAGCCGGTGATGCCCTTGCGGACGGCCAGCCGCGAGTTGACCTCGGCGATCGGGATCACCGGCAGCTCGTCCATCATCAGGTCCTGCATCTTGCGCAGCAGGGCCAGACGGGCCGGGCCGGCAGTGGTCGTCGTCTTGGCGTACATCGCGTCGAACGCGGCGTTGTTGAACTGGCTCTGGCTGTTGAGCCCGCCCTTCGCCTTCGACACGTAGAACAGCAGCGAGCAGTAGCCGACGTCGGAGCCGAGCGGCCGGTCCTGGTCGCGGACGAACATCGGCGTGTCGTACTTCGTCAGGGTGCGGTCGGCGAACTCGGCCAGCGAGATCGGCTTCTGCGTAAGCGTGATCCCGATCTGCGCCAGCGAGGTGGCGATCCGGTTGACGATCGGCTCGAGCAGCGAGCGCCGCTCAGCCGTGTAGTAGACCGCGAAGCCGTCGGCGTACTTCTCCAGGCCCTTGCCGCCGGGGAAGCCGGCCTTGGCAAGCAGCGCCTTCGCCTTGGCGAGGTCGTACTTGTACGTCGTGATCGGCTTGTAGCCGAAGTAGTTGGACGGGCACATGCCGGTCCACGGCTTCGCTTCGCCGAGGTAGTCGTTCTTGATGATGTCGGCATACGGCACCGCGTAGGCGACGGCCTGCCGGATCAGCTTGCCGGTCGGCAGCTTCCACGGGTCGAAGGCGAAGTTGACGCCGAGTGCGATACCGCTGTTGTTCGACCACGAGAGAGCCTTGGCCTTCGGGCTCTTGGCGACGTCCGCGTACTCGAGCGGCGTCAGGTTGGTGGCGATGTCGGCCGAGCCGCTCTTGATCGAGGCGACGCGGTTCGACGACGACGGCACCTTGCGGATGATGATGTTCGTGAACTGCGGCTTCGGCATGTAGTAGCCGGGGTTTGCCGTCAGCCGCACTTCCGAGCCCTTGATCCACTTGGTGAGGCAGTACGGACCGTAGCCGGGGGCATCCTTCGTTGCCGTGAAGTTGTGCGACCAGGGATCCTTCGCCGTCGCGTTGGCCTTCATTACCTTCGAGTCGAAGGGCGCCAGGCCGAAGATCTCGGCGACGCGTGGGAAGAGCTCGTTGGCGTTGCGCTGCGTGATCTGAACCGTGTAGTCGTCGACCTTGACGACCTCGGTCAGCTCCTTCGCCTTCGGGTCCTTACTCGTCAGCGGCTCGAGCGAGAAGATGCTCGCCACGTTGGCCAGGAACCAGCCGATGGGAGCGGCGCCCGACACGGACTTGCCGCGTGCGAACGAGTAGACGACGTCGTCGGCGGTGAACTCGTTGCCCGCGCAGGACTTGACGCCCTTGCGCAGGTTGAACGTCCAGACGAGCCCCTTCTTGGTGTATGAGGTGGCGAGCCGCGGCTCGAAGTCCATCTGGCCGACGGCGTAGTTGGGGACGAGGATGTCGCCCCTCTTCGTGCGCGGGAACTCGATGAGCGGCGTCTGGATGTTGAGGAGCATCTCCTCGAGGGCGGGATTTGCTGCGGACGCGCCGTCCTGGTCGAGCGCCGGAGCGACCTCGTCGCTCAGGACGACGAGCGTGTCCTTGGCCGTGCTGGTGCCACTTGCCGCGGTGGCGATCCCGGCGAGCGCGAGGGCACAGACGAGCGCCAGGCCGAGTGCGGTCAGTTTCGTGCGGCGGGCGAGCGATAACACAGGTGTTCCTCGCTTTCAATTGCTGTTCGATCGCGTGACGGCGCGGATCGCCGGTGCCGTACCGAACGGGATGGCGCGTGTATACAGCGACGAGGTACCCGCGTGCAAGCGGGTCTGGACAGAGCAGTACCGGTGCTGCGCAGCCGTACCGGCTCCACGCCTGGCCGTTGCTGCAGCGGGGGGGCGGGAGTTCCGGTATAAAAGCTGCGCTGTACTCCCCCCGATCCGCCCGAAAGAGAGGTACTTCGATGAGGCTTCCCCTCAGGAAGCGGTCGCTAGCGGCTCTGCTCATGGCGATTGCCGCCATGGTCGCCGTGGGTGCACTTGCAGGCACCGGTTTCGCCTCCGGCTCGAAGAGCGCTGCCAAGGACACGCTCATCGTGCTCGAGGACGACATCGCTCCGGCGCTCGACCTGGACGGCGCCAACGCCGCCCATCCTGGTCTCCAGGAGATCTTGCTCAACACGATGTCCCCGCTGCTCAACTACCCGAACAAGGCGCAGGGCGCTGTCCTTGCTCCGCAGTTCAAGGTGACCACGGCGCAGTTCGCGCCGCAGCTCGCCACCTCGTGGTCGAAGAGCGGCCTGACCTGGACGTTCAAGCTGCGCCAGGGCGTCAAGTCGTGCGCCGGCAACGAGTTCACTGCCGACGACGTGGTGTGGACGTTCCAGCGGGCCAAGTCCGTCTCGGGCGCGGCGCCGGTCGCCTGGTTCCTCTCGAACGTCGGCGCGGTCATGGACCTCTCGCCGCTCACGTCGAAGGATCCGGCTGCCAAGAATCTGAAGGATGAGGTCGTCAAGGTCGACGACTACACCGTCAAGATCAAGCAGATGAACCCGAACGAGCTGTTCCCGCGCGTGCTCGAGATCTTCGCGCTCTTCATGTTCGACTCGAAGGAGACGAAGAAGCACGCGACGGCGAAGGACCCGTGGGCGCACGTCTACGTCAACACGGTCAACTCGCCCGGCTACGGCCCCTACTGCCTCACCAAGTGGAACAAGGGCTCGCAGACCGACCTCACCGCCAACCCGAACGGCTGGTACGGCGGCAAGCCCCAGTTCACGAAGATCATCATCCGCAAGGTTCCGGCGAGCTCCAACCGCGTCGCCGCGATCCAGAGCGGCGCTGCCGACATCGTCACCAACCTGACGCCGCAGGAGATCGCCAACGTCTCCAAGAACGCGAACGTCAGCATCCTCTCGTACGCCGGCCCGAAGATCCTCACGCTCGGGCTCAGCTTCAACTTCAAGCCGTGGAACGAGGCGACGAACCGGCTCATCCGCCAGGCCGTCGCCTACGCCCTGCCGTACGACGACATCTACAAGTCGGACTACCTGGGCACGGCCAAGAAGTGGAACGGCCTCTGCGCCTCGTCGTACTACGGCTTCGTCTCGCGTCCGCAGTACGTCACGAACCTCGCCAAGGCGAAGGCGCTCATGACTCAGGCCGGCTTCCCGGACGGCAAGGGGATCTCGGCCGAGGGCCTCTCGATGTTCTACGTCGCCGAGCGGCGGACGCTGCTCGAGCCGATCGCCAATCGGATCAAGACGGCACTCACGCAGATCGGGATCACCATCAACCTCAACCCGATCTCGGGGACGGAGTACGCCGACCGGTCGCTCACGAAGTACGACCTGCCGATGTTCCTCGCCGACCAGGATCGCCCGCTGGGCCCGGACATCGGGTACTGCTCGCTCCTGTTCTACGTCTCGAAGAAGAACGGCGGCCTGAACACCCCGTTCGCGTACAGCAATGAGGCCTTCGACGCGCTCTACAAGAAGAGCGCGACGAGTGTCGGCCCGGCGCGCGCAGCGACGCTCGGGAAGATGCAGGACATCCTCATGACCGACCTGCCGGGCATCCCGGTGGCCGAGGTGCAGACGCAGCTCGCCGTCCGCAAGGGCATCACGGGCTGGGTGGCAACGAACTACGACATCCTCAGCTACCTGCAGTTCAAGTCGGCCTAACGGCGACCTGAGCCACACGAGGTGATGGAGGGGCGGCCGCAAGGCCGCCCCTCCGTCTTTCTGCGGGCGCGAGCCGTCGAGGCGGTAGCGTTCCCCCTCGTGCCGCCCCGTCCACCTGCTCGCCCGCCCGCCGCCGCGTCCGGGATCCGCATCCTCGCTGTCGACCCGCCGTCGCTGCCCGGCCGCGACCTGCCGCGCGGCAGCGTCGACGAGTGGGTGCAGGTGAGCGCAACCTTCGTGCGGCACGGCGACGAGCGGGTGATGGGCATGCTCCGCTACCGGTCTGCAGGCAGCCGCCGCTGGCGCTACGCCCCGCTCTACGCGCTCCCCGGCGACCGCTTCAGCGGCTCGTTCCTGCCCGACGCGCCCGGCCTCTGGCAGGTGCAGCTCGACGCGTGGGTCAACCGCTGGGACTCGTGGCGCACGGACGTCTCCGCGCGCGTGCAGGGTGTCGGCCAGGCCGACTACGCCGCCGAGATCGCCGCCGGGCGCACGCTGCTCGAGGGCTATTGTCACTTCCCGTTCGTGGTCGAGACGCTCGAGCTCGCCGACGCCGCCGACAGCCAGACGCTCCAGCTCGTCACGCTGCTCACGGTCGACGCGCTGCCCGACCAGCACGAGCTCGTCTCGCTGCCGCGCGCGCTCGTCGTCGCCGTCGATCCCGAGGCGGCAGCCAGCGGCGCCTGGTTCGATCTGCCCGAGGAGGCCTCGCCGGCGCTGCTCGGCCGCGTGGCGGCCGTCGGCTTCGACACGGCGCTCGTGGCGAGTGGCGTGTGGCTCGGCGGGGAGGGCGGTGCGGGCAGCGCAGACGCTGCCCGCGCCCGCGTCGAGGCGCTCGTCGCCGCCGCCGATGCCGATGGTCTCCGGCTGGCGCTGGGCGTGTCGGTGGGCGACGCGCTGGCCACCGCAATGGCGGGAGCGGGGAGTGCCGCCGCGGTCGACGGCCTCGGCGCCGAGCTCCTGGCCTGGATCGCTGCCGGTGTCTCGTCGTTCGAGGTCGAGGGTGCGGCCCGGCTGCCGCTGCCCGCCTGGGAGGCGGTGCTTGGCACGGTGCTGGGGCACGCCCCGGAAGCGATCTTCTCGGCTGCGGGGCCGCTACGGCCTGCACTCGCCCGCGCGCTCGGGCTCGCCGGCTTCGCCCAGCTCTCGACTCGCCTCGACGAGGTGCCGACCCAGGCGGCGGCGGAGCTGCTCGTGCAGCAGCCCACACCGTCGCTCACGTCGCCGCTACCGCGGCTGCGGCTGAGTGCCTCCGGCGGTGGCGCCCTCGTCGCCGCCGCGACTCTGTCGCCAGCGTTCGGGGTCGTCGGGCCGGACGGTGGCGCGCTGGTGCTCGCCCGGCGCCTCGCCGACCTGCGGCGGGCGCGGGCGTCGCTCCGTCCCGGCTCCGAGATCCGCTTTGTCGCGACCGCCGACGACGGCGTGCTCGCGTTCCTGCGCAGCACGCCGCGGGACGAGCTGCTCGTCGTCATCAACCGGCGCCCGCACCGGCCGCTCGAGATGTCGCTCACGCTGCCGCCGCAGGACAGCCCCACGGGCGCCGCCGACGCCGGCGAGACCGGCGACGTCACCGGCATCGACCTGCTCGCGGACGGCGAGCGCCGGCTGGAGTGGCACGGCGGCGCGTGCGATCTGAAGCTGCCGCCGGGCGGCGCGCTCGTGCTGCGGCTCGAGCGTTAGCGAGCGGCTGCGGCTATCAGGCGGCCCAGCCGTGCGCTAGCGCCGGTGTGGATCGGTGTACCTCACCTCGAACACGAGGCAGCCCTCGGTGCTCGCGAACGGCCCGTGCACCATGCCCGGGGGACGGCACGAGTACATCCCCGCCGTGTACGTCAGTCCGGTACGCCTGTCGTGAACCGACCCCTCGAGGATCCAGATCTCCTCCCAGAAGTCGTGCACGAGCGGCACGTCGAACTCCGCGCCGGCCGCGATCCGGGCCAGCCGACTGAAGTCCGCCGAGTTCTTGTCACCGGCGAGGACCTTCTGCTCGATCCCGCTGAGGCCGGGGATCGGCTCCCAGGGCAGGGACGAGACGTCGAAGAACTCCAGCTCCTGTTTCATCGTGCCGCCAAGCCTAGACGGTCGCGGCCTGGCCGTCGGCCCCCTGCCGCTTGCGTAGTTTCCCGTAGCGGCGCTGGTGGGGTCTGCGGATGATGCAGCGACCCTGTTGCCGCGAAGATGCCCGGGTGGCGGATAGACGAGTTCCGACCTATGCGGTGGTGTGGCAGAAGGGTGACGGTCCCGTCGTCCCGGGTCAGCTGCGCCTCGACGACGTGGGCATCCTGCTGTTCGGCTCCCTCGCCGGCTGCGCGGTGGAGCATGTGCTGCCCTACCGCTCGCTCGCCGTCGTGCGGCTCGGCCACCAGCCGGACGAGCGTCTCACCGGTCGCCCGAGCCTGCTCGTCGAGCTGCAGACGCTCGAGCACTTTCTGATCGCCGCGATCGGCGGCTTCGGCGTGCTCACGGAGCTTGCCGAGCAGATCACTGCCGCGATGGCGCTAGCCTAAGCCCTGTGCTCGAGGTTCTCCACGTCCTCCACCTGCTTGCCGCTGCCCTCTGGCTGGGCGGGACGGTCGCGCTCGTGTTCGCCGGCGTGCCGGTCATCCGCACCTTCGAGGGCGCCGAGCGGGCTCGCGCGCTGCGCGAGCTGGGAGAGCGCTGGCGGCCGATCGGCTGGGGCTCGCTGCTCGTCCTCGGCGTCACCGGGCTCGCCTACGCGAACGAGATCGGCGCGTTCAGCCACGACCGTATCCACAGCGCGTTCGGCGCCGTCTTCATCGTCAAGGTCGTGCTCGGCGGCCTGCTCGTCGTGACGGCCTTCCTCCACGACTTCGTGCTCGGGCCGCGGCTGGCGCGGCAGGTGCGCGCCGGGCAGCCGCAGACGCTGCGCTCGCCCCTGGTATGGGTCGGCTGGGGCAGCTTCGCGCTGGGGTTCACGGTGCCGACGCTCGGCGTCGTGCTCTCGCACTTCTGATCTCCGCGCCGCCCGCCGGCTCCGGCCTCCGCGCACCGTCGGCCCCGTGTGGCGATAATGGCGGCACGATGAACTATGCGATCCACGGCACCCCGACGTCCGCGACCCACGAGCGCTTCGGCGAGCTGCTCGCAGAGACCCTCGATCGCCGCGGCTTCACCCGTGTCGCCGAGCCCGGTGCCGCCGACTTCGTCGTCAACCTCGTCGACGAGGACAACCCCAAGCCCTTCCGTCGCGCCTCCAAGGGCACGTTCTCGGCCGGCATCGTCGAGCGCGCCGTCGTCCCGGCCGACCGGCTCAAGGCCAACTACCCGATCCTGGTGCGGTCGCTCTCGAACATCGCGCTGTCGTACACGCCCGGCGAGGCCGTCTGGTTCACGACGATGGAGCGCGGCGACTACTCCGAGCTAGCGAACGGCGACGAGGCCGACCTCGCCCGCCGCGTGGTCGAGCGCCTGATGCCGCTGGCCGAGGCCCGCCTCGTGATCGACAACGAGTTCCTCAGCGACCTCGAGCCCGAGCTGTGGGACGGCGACGCGGTGACCGAGGAGATCATCGCCGCGGGCGCCCGCATGGGCGATCTCGACCTGCTGCCGGCACCGTTCCCGATCGAGGAGCTGCTCGACGCGCGCGACCTGCGCCACGTCAAGCTGCTGTACGGCATCGGTGGCCTCTCGTACGGCAACCTCTCGCAGCGCCTGGACGAGACGCGCTTCTGGATGAGCGCGAGCGGCGTCGACAAGTCGAAGCTCGAGATCCCCGGCCGCGACATCCTGCTCGTCACCGGCTACGACAGCGCCAACAAGCGGATGATCCTGAGCGTGCCGCCGCTGGTCGAGCCGCGCCGCGTCTCGGTCGACGCGATCGAGCACTGGATGATCTACCAGGCGCATCCCGACGTCGGCGCGATCCTCCACGTCCACGCGTGGATGGCGGGGATCCAGGCGACGCAGATCAACTTCCCCTGCGGCAGCGAGGAGCTCGCCGTCAGCGTCGCCGAGCTGATCGCGAAGGAGCCCGACCCGGCCAACGCCGCGATCGGCCTGCGCAACCACGGCATCACGGTCACCGGCCCGAACCTGCTGACGATCCTCGACCGGATCGAGCCGCTCGTGCTGCGCCAGATCCCGATGATCTAGCCTGCCCCCGTCGGCCGGGGCCGCTGATGCCACTGTCCGGTCAGCGGCGGTACGTCACTTTGCAGGGCCATCGGTGAACTCACCCTCCAGAGGCGCTTGGAGGGAGAGTTCGTTGATCGTGCCGCGGAGGGTGCGCCGTTGAGGCAGGCCGGCAGCCGAGCCGCGTCCCCGGGCCGACCGCGCCCTCCTCGTACTGCGTCTGCTCCGGCCGTTCGCCACCCAGGCAAAGCCGAGGCCGCCCGCCACGGGCTCGAGGCCCTCGGGCAGCCAGGCGCGCGCCGTCTCCTCGTCGGCACGGAACACGACCTTGATGCAGTCGGTCGAGATGTGGTGCGGCGCCGGCTCGACGGCCTGGGCGAGCCCGTGCGGCGACAGCGGGTTGGTCTAGCGCAGATCCGGCCGCCGGGCCACAGCGGACGGGATAAGCTCGCAGGGCAGATTCCCGTCACGAGGAGAGCCAAGAGATGATCGCCGACAAGCTCGCAGGGATCGTCGGTGCCGCCAACGTCGTCACCGACGACGCCGGCCGCGCCTTCTACTCCAACGACCTCAGCTACACCGCCGTCGACGTCGCGGCCGCCGTGGTGGCGCCCGGATCGACCGAGGAGGTCGCCGAGATCGTCCGCGTCGCCAACGAGGCTGGCCACTCGGTCGTCGCCCGCGGCGGCGGCATGTCGTACACGCGCACCTTCGTCCCGGGCAAGCCGAACGCGGTGCTGCTCGACATGCGCCGTATGAACAAGGTCGTCGAGGTCAACACCGACGACATGTACGTGATTGCCGAGGCCGGCGTCACCTGGGAGCAGCTCTACCTCGAGACGAGCGGCGTCGGCGTGCGCACGCCCTACTGGGGGCCGCTGTCGGGCCGCTATGCGACGGTCGGCGGCACGATCTCCAACAACAGCGTGTTCTTCGGCTCCACCAAGTACGGCTCCACCGCCGACTCGGTGCTGGGCCTCGAGGTCGTGCTGGCCGGCGGCAAGGCGATCCGCACCGGCTCCTGGGCGCACCGCAACGGCACGCCGTTCACGCGCTACTACGGCCCCGACCTGTCGGGCCTGTTCATCGCCGACACCGGCGCGCTGGGCATCAAGACGAGGGCCTCGCTGAAGGTTGTGCCGATGCCCGCCGCGTCGGTCGGTCTCGCGTTCTCGGTGCCGAGCTTCGACGTCTCGAACGAGCTGCTGTTCGACATCGCCCGCACCGGCCTCGCCACCGAGGCCTACGGCTTCGACCCGCTCTACAACGGCGTCTTCGCCGATCTCGGCTTCGCGTTCCTGCGCGGGGTCGAGTGGTCGATCTTCGCCGTGGTGGACGGGGCCGACGACGCCACCGCCGAGGCGGCCGCCGACGTCGTGCGGGCGATCGGCCTGCGTTACGGCGTCGAGATCGACCCGAGCGTGCCGATGGCCGTCCGCGCCGACCCGTTTGGCGCCGTGCGCTCGGTGCTGATGGGGCCGAAGGGCGAGGTCTGGATGCCGATCCACGGCATCTTCCCGCGGTCGAAGGCCAAGACCGCCGCCGACGCCTGCGTCGCCTACTTCGCCAAGAACGACGACCTGATCAGGAAGCACGGCATCAAGCTGTCGCTGCTGACGCTCGCCTCGGGCACCGACTTCATCTTCGAGCCGAGCTTCTACTGGAGCGACGAGCTCGGCGAGTTCCGGCTCGAGAAGATCGAGAAGGAGTACGCCGACGAGTGGGCCAAGATCCCGGCCGACCTCGAGACGCGCGAGGTGGCGCTGCGGATGCGCAGGGAGCTCGCCGCGATCTTCGACTCGCTCGGCGCGGTCCACCTGCAGATCGGCAAGTGGTACGAGTTCCAGTCGCAGGTCGAGCCCGCCTATGCCGACGCGCTGCTTGCGCTCAAGCGGGCGCTCGACCCCAACGGCCTGATCAACCCGGGCTCGCTCGGCATCGAGTAGGAGGTACCACATGGCAGTGAGCACGGGAGCGCAGATCGGCGACGCGCTGCGCGCGGTCGTCGGGGCGGCGAACGTCCTGGAGTCGGCGGAGGAGCGCGAGTACTACTCGTGGGACCTCAGCCAGGAGCCCCTCGCCGTCGCCGAGGTCGTGGCCCGGCCGGGCTCCGCCGAGGAGATCGCGGCGGTCGTGCGCGTCGCGCACGAGGCCGGCATCCCGGTCGTCCCGCGCGGCGGCGGCATCTCTTACACGCAGGGCTTCGAGCCGGCGAGCGGCGCGGTCGTGCTCATCGACACCACCCGCATGACCCGCGTCGACGTCAACGTGGAGGATCTCTACGTCGTCGCCGACGTCGGCGTCACCTGGGAGGAGCTGTACCTGGCGACGAGCGCCGAGGGCGTGCGCACGCCGTACTTCGGGCCGCTCTCCGGACGCTTCGCGACGGTCGGCGGGACGCTCTCGCAGAACAGCCTGTTCTACGGCTCCGGCGTCTACGGCACCGCCGCCGACTGCACGATCGGCCTCGAGGTCGTCGGCGCGGGCGGCACGGTGGTGCGCACCGGCTCGTGGGCGCACCGCAACGGCAGCCCCTTCACCCGCTACTACGGCCCCGACCTCACCGGCCTGTTCCTCGCCGACACCGGCGCCCTGGGCGTCAAGTCGCGCGCCGCGATCCGGCTGATCGAGCTGCCCCTGGTGAACGAGGCGATCTCGTTCGCGTTCGACACCTTCGCCGGCGCCAACGCCGCCATGGCCGAGATGGCCCGGCTGCAGGTTGCCGCCGAGCTCTTCATCTTCGACCCGGCGAACCACGCGATCTACCGCAAGCTCGGCTTCTCGTTTCTGGAGGGCGTCGAGTGGTCGCTGCACGCGAGCGTCGAGGGCAGCGACGAGACGCTCGTCGACGCACAGGTCGCGCTGCTGCGCGGCATCGCCGGCCGTACCGGCCGGGAGATCGACCCGAGCCTGCCGCTCGCGATGCGCGCCGACCCGTTCGGCGGTGGCCTGCGCGGCTTCGTCGGCACCGAGGGCCACGTGCGGCTGCCCGTGCACGGCGTCTTCCCGTTCTCGAAGGTGGAGGCGGCGCAGGCCGCTGCCGCCGCGCTCGTCGAGAGCCGCCGCGCCGTGATCGAGCTCCACGACCTGCGCGTCACGTACCTCACCGCCGTCTCCGCCGGGTTCGTCGTGTTCGAGCCGGTCGTCTGGTGGCCGGACTCGATCGGGCCGTACCGCGCCCGCCACGCCCCCGCCGACATGGTCGAGCAGTTCGGCTCGGCGCCCCCGAACCTGGAGGCCCGCGCGGCCGGCACCGCCTTGCGCCGCGAGTTCGCGACGATGTTCTCGGCAATGGGCGGCACCCATCTCCAGGTCGGCAAGTGGTACCCGTTCCGGGAGTCGGTGGAGTCGGCGACGTTCGAGACGCTCGGCGCCATCAAGGGCGCGCTCGACCCGCGCCGTCTCGTCAACCCCGGCTCGCTCGGGCTGTAGGGTCCGCTGCGATGCTCCTGGAACAGGTCGCCCCCGACACCGCCCTCGGCCGCGCCGACTCGCGCTGGCTGCCCGTGCCGCCCGGCAGCGTCTTCGCCGAACTGCAGAAGATCATGCCGGCCGAGATCCCGCTCGTCCGCATCGGCCTGAAGGTGGCGAAGCCCCTGATGCCGTTCGTCGACGGCAAGCCGCTCTACGCGCAGATGCTCGACGCCGGCTTTGCCGTGATGGGCGTGATGCCGCTGCGCGAGGTGCTGCTCGGCCGCGTCGGCAAGCTGACCAAGGTGTTCGCCCCGGAGCCGCGCATCAAGGACAAGCGCGAGCTGAACGCGTTCGCCGAGCCGGGGCACGTCAAGGTGTTGCTCGCATTTCAGCTCGCCCCGGAGGAGCGCGACGGCCGCGCCGGCACGAACGTCACGTTCGCCGTGCGCATCTGGGGCACCGACGCGGGCGCGACCCGGCGGCTCAAGCTGGCCTGGCCGCTCGGAAACGCCTTCGGCGGCCGCTTCGCAGGGGCCTGGCTGCTCGCGCTCGACGCCCGGCTCACGCCGAAGCCGTCGGGCCCGCCGGCCTGATCACCAGCCCGGGCTACTCGCCAGCGCGCTGCGGGCGCAGCACCGCGAACTGATCGGTGATCGCCAGGGTGCGCGTGCGGAAGCGGAAGAGGGCTGCCGGCCTGCCGCCGCTCGGCCCGGGCTCCCGGCGCTCGCCGGTGGTCTCGAGCACGCCGCGGCGCAGCAGCACCCGCTGGAGGTTCGTCGCCGAGACCGCGTGGCCGAGCGCCGCCACGTAGATCGCTCGCAGCTCGGAGATCGTGAACTCCGGCGGCGCCAGCGCGAAGCCGAGATTCGTGTACGAGAGCTTCGCCTGCAGGCGGTCGCGGCCACGCTCGATGGTGGCGCCGTTGTCGAACGCGAGCGGCGGCAGCGCCTCCAGCGGATGCCAGCGCGTGTCGGCCGGGATCGCCGGGTCGAGGTGGGTGGGGACGAGCCCGAGGTACGCGGTGGTCACCTGCCAGCCCGCCGAGGCGGCGCCGTCGACCGCGGTCTCGAGCTGCTCGAGGTGGGAGAGCTCCTGGACGTCCACCTTGGCGGCCAGGTGGCGACGGATCGACTGCTCGAGGCTCTCACCCGCGGCCAGTGTGCCGCCGGGGAGCGCCCAGCGGCCGCTCTGCGGCTCCCTGGCGCGCTGCCAGACGAGCGCCTGCAACCGTCCGTCCCGCACCTGCAGGACGACGGCGATGGTGGACTGGGCGGGCTGGGCTGTCACGGGGTCGTTTTCGACTGACGGTCGGAAACTCTGCTACGCTTCCGACAAGGTTTTCGACTAGCAGACACAAACTACCGGAAATGAGCCGTACATGCCACCCGCCACCTCCGAGCGCACCGATCTCCTCGTCATCGGCGGCGGCATCGCCGGGATGACGGCGGCGCTCGTCGCAGCTGCCGACTCCGACGTCGTGCTGCTGACGCGGGGGCCGCTGCTCGACTCGGCGAGCGCCTGGGCGCAGGGCGGCATCGCCGCCGCCGTCGGGCCGGACGACTCGCCAGCGCTGCACGCGGCAGACACCTATCGCGCCGGGCGCGACCTCTGCCGGCCGAGCGCCGTCGAGGCACTCACCGTCGAGGGGCCGGCCCGCATCGCCGACCTCGTCGAGCTGGGCGTCGAGTTCGACCAGGGCTTCGGCCTGGAAGGCGGCCACTCGCGCCGCCGTGTCCTTCACGCCGATGGCGCAGCCACCGGCGCAGCGGTCTCCGGGACGCTCGCCCGGCGCGTGCTCGCCCACCCGCGCATCAGCGTCCGCGAGGGCGTGGGCGCGCTCGACCTGTGGACGGACGAGGGCGGCCGCTGCCTCGGCGCGCTCACGGCTGCCGGCCCCGTCGCGGCCCGGGCCACGCTGCTCGCCACGGGCGGCATGGCCGCCCTCTGGCAGCGCACGACCAACCCTGTCGGCTCGGCCGGCGACGGCGTCGCGCTCGCGTGGCGCGCGGGCGCCGCGGTCGCCGACCTCGAGTTCGTGCAGTTCCACCCGACGGCGTTGGCCGGCTCCAGCCTGCTGCTCTCGGAGGCGCTGCGCGGCGAGGGAGCGACCCTGCTCGACGCCGACGGCGAGCGCTTCACCGACGAGCTTGCGCCGCGCGACGTCGTCGCCCGCGCCATCGACGCCCGCGGAACCGCGCTGCTCGACCTGCGCGCGATCGACCGCGGACGCTTCCCGTTGCTGGTCGCGGCGATCGAGAGCCACGGCTTCGATCCCGGCGTGGAGCCGGTGCCGGTCGCGCCGGCCGCGCACTACACGATGGGCGGTATCGTCACCGATCTCGACGGGCACACCGAGGTGCCGGGCCTCTACGCGGCCGGCGAGTGTGCCTGCACCGGCGTTCACGGCGCCAACCGCCTCGCGTCCAACTCGCTGCTGGAGTGCCTCGTCTTCGGCCGCCGCGCCGCGCTGGCCGCCCACGACGAGCCGACGCTCCCGGCCGAGCTGCCGCCGGTGCCCGAGGCCGTGCCGCCGCTGCCTGCCAGCGCGGCGGTGCGCGAGCGGCTGTGGGCCGATGCCGGCCTCGTACGCGACCGCGCAGGGCTCCGCCGCCTGCTCGCCGTCGAGCACCCGCTCGCGATGCTCGTCGCCGCGTGCGCGCTGCGCCGCGAGGAGAGCCGGGGCGCCCACTTCCGCGCCGACTTCCCGGTCGAGGCTGTGGAGCTGGCCGGCCGCCATGTCGTGCTGCGGCCCGGCCGCGAAGCCGTGCTGGAGCTGTGGCAGTGAGGCAGCTCGAGTCGATCGAGCTCGACGCGATCACCCGCGTCGTCGAGCAGGCGCTGGCCGAGGACATTGGCAGCGGCGACGTCACCAGCCTGGGCACGGTTCCCGAGGACGCCCTGTGCACCGCCCGCATCGTCATCAAGGAGCCCGGCATCGTCGCCGGTATCCCCGTCGTGCGCGCGGTGTTCGCAACGCTCGACGACGCCCTCGTAATCGACGAGCTCGCCGCGGATGGCGACCACGCCGGGTCGCTGCCCTTCGAGGTGCTGCGCGTGTCCGGGCCCGCGCGCTCCATCCTCACGGGCGAGCGCGTGGCGCTGAACATCCTCGGCCGACTGAGCGGCATCGCCACGCTCACGCGCTCCTACGTCGACGTGGTCGCCGGCACCGGCGCCACGATCCTCGACACGCGCAAGACGACCCCCGGCCTGCGCGCCCTCGAGAAGTACGCGGTGCGCTGCGGCGGCGGCTCCAACCACCGCTTCGGCCTCGACGACGGCATCCTCGTCAAGGACAACCACCTGCTCGTCGCCGGCGGCATCCACGCGGCCGTGCGCGGGCTACGCCAGATCTCCGACCTGCCGGTCGAGGTCGAGGTCGAAACGCTCGCCGAGCTGCGCGACGCGCTCGCCGCCGGCGCCGACGGCGTCCTGCTCGACAACATGCCGCCCGCGCTGATGGCCGAGGCGGTCGGGCTCGCGCGCGGCCGTGCAACGACCGAGGCATCGGGCGGGATCACCCTCGCAAGCATCCGCCAGGTCGCCGAGACCGGCGTCGACTTCATCTCGATCGGCGCGCTGACGCACTCGGCACAGTCGCTCGACGTCTCGCTGGAGGTTCTATGACCATCGCCCCCGCCGCCCCGCTCGAGGCCCGTGAGATCTCCCGCCTCCAGGACGAGGTGCGCGCGCTCGCAGAGCAGCACGACGCCGTCATCCTCGCCCACAACTACCAGGTGCCCGAGGTGCAGGACGTCGCGCACTACGTCGGCGACTCGCTCGGGCTGGCACGCGAGGCGGCGGCGACCAGCGCCTCGACGATCGTCTTCTGCGGCGTCCACTTCATGGCCGAGACCGCCGCCATCCTCTCGCCCGAGAAGACCGTGCTGCTGCCGGATCTCGACGCCGGCTGCTCGCTCGCCGCCTCGATCACCGCAGACCAGCTGCGCGCCTGGAAGGCCGACTATCCCGGCGCCGTCGTCGTCGCCTACGTCAACACGACCGCCGCGGTGAAGGCCGAGACCGACTACTGCTGCACCTCCGGCAACGCGCAGCAGATCATCGAGTCGATCCCCGCCGACCGCGAGATTCTGTTCCTCCCCGACATGTACCTCGGCCTCTGGCTGGAGCGCGTCACCGGCCGCAAGCTCCGCATCTGGATGGGCGAGTGCCACGTCCACGCCGGCATCCGTCCGGCCGACATCGAGGCACTCACCGCCGACCCCGGCACCGAGCTGCTCGTCCACCCCGAGTGTGGCTGCGCGAGCCAGTGCATGGCGTTCGGCAACGGCCGCACGCAGATCCTCTCGACCGAGAAGATGGTCACGTTCGCGCGCGCCTCCGAGAAGCAGCGCTTCCTCGTGGCCACCGAGACCGGGATCCTCCACCGCCTGTACAAGGAGGTGCCGGGGAAGGAGTTCCAGGCCGTCTCCGAGCGGGCGATCTGCCGCTACATGAAGATGATTACCCTGCCGAAGCTGCGGGACGCGCTGCGCGACGGGAAGCACGTCGTGACGGTCGACCCGGAGATCGCGGCACGGGCACGCGGTGCGATCGACCGCATGGTCGCGATCGGGTAGAGGCTCGCGGCGCATTCGCGCAGCGGTTTGCGGCGGCCCCCGCCGGTAACATCCCGGGCACTAGCGAACCGGAAGAAGGAGTGCCACACGTGGCAGCGCTCACCCCCGCGCAGGCGGAGCTGTTCCAGGAGGCGAACTACGCGGTCCTCACCACGCTGCGCGCCGACGGCTCGCCGCACAACACCGTCGTCTGGGTCGAATGGGACGGCAGCAACGTCAGCTTCAACACGGTCATCGGCCGCGCCAAGCATCGCCACCTCGAGCGCGACCCGCGCGTCACGGTGACGATCGTCAAGGAGCCGTACAAGTGGATCTCGGTGAGCGGCCGTGGCGCGCTCTCGACCGACGGCGCCAACGACCAGATCGACCGGCTCGCCAAGAAGTACCTGGGCGAGGAGAAGTACCCGTGGTCGGCCGAGGGCGACGTGCGCATCGGCGTGACGCTCGCAATCGACAAGATCGACGCGTTCGGCTTCGACGCCTGAGCCGCAGTCCCGGTCGCGCATGGCGGCGGCGGGCTGCAACAGCCCGCCGCTCGCATGCGAGACTGCACCCGTGAACCGCCTCGCGCACGAGACCAGCCCGTACCTCTTGCAGCACCGGGCGAACCCGGTCGACTGGTACCCCTGGGGCGAGGAGGCGCTCGCCCGCGCCCGGGCCGAGGACCGGCCGATCCTGCTCTCGGTCGGCTACGCGGCGTGCCACTGGTGCCACGTGATGGAGCACGAGTCGTTCGAGGACACCGAGACGGCCACCCTGATGAACGACCTCTTCGTCAACATCAAGGTCGACCGCGAGGAGCGCCCCGACATCGACGCGATCTACATGGACGCGGTGGTGGCGCTGACCGGCCGCGGCGGCTGGCCGATGACGGTGTTCCTCACCCCCGACCAGCAGCCCTTCTACGGCGGCACCTACTACCCGCCGGAGCCGCGGCACGGGCTGCCGTCGTTCCGGCAGGTGCTCGCCGGGGTCGCCAACGCGTACCGCGAGCAGCACGCCGAGGTGGTGCAGGAGGGGGCGCGGCTGGTGGAAGCCCTGCAGCGCTCGGCGCAGGTGCGCCCGTCCGCCGAGCCGCTTGTCGAGTCGCTGCTGGCCGCGGCCGTCGGCTCGCTGTACGGCTCGTTCGACCGGCAGTGGGGCGGCTTCGCCGGCGCGCCCAAGTTCCCGCCCGCGGCAGCGCTCGAGTTCCTTCTGCACCGGGTGGCGGGCATTGGCGACGAGCGGGCGCGCGAGCTGCTGGTGGGCACGCTCGACGGCATGGCGCTCGGCGGCATGTGGGACGTGCTGGGCGGCGGCTTCCACCGCTACTCGGTGGACGAGCAGTGGCTCGTGCCGCACTTCGAGAAGATGCTCTACGACAACGCGCAGCTCGCCGCGACTTACCTGCACGCGTGGCTGGTCACCGGCGACGCGCGCTATCGCACGGTGTGCGAGCAGACGCTCGACTACGTGCTGCGCGAGCTGGCGCTGCCCGAGGGCGGCCTTGCCTCGTCGCAGGACGCCGACACGGACGGGGTGGAGGGCCTCACCTTCACCTGGACGCCCGAGGAGATCGGTGCCGAGCTCGATCACCTGCTGCTGCCGTTCGAGCACGGCCGCTACGTGATCCGCGGCGACGTCGACGCCGCCACCCGCGCGCGCCTGCTGGCGGTGCGCGAGCAGCGCCCGAAGCCACCCCGCGACGACAAGGTGATCGCCGGCTGGAATGGCCTCGCCCTGGCCGCGCTCGCCGAGGCTGGCCGCCGGCTCGACCGTGCCGACTACCTCACCGCTGCTCGCAGCCTCGGCGAGTTCCTGCTCGGGCCGCTCTCGACGGCCGACGGCCGGCTGCACCGCAGCCACAACGCGGGCCAGGCCAGAGGCATCGGCTACCTCGAGGACTACGCCGACGTCGCCCATGGCCTGATCGAGCTGCACGTCGCCACCGGGGAGCTGCGCTGGCTCGCCGAGGCGGGTCGCCTCGCCTCCCTGGCGATCGAGCTGTTCGGCGACCCGGAGTACGGCGGCTTCTTCCTCACGCCATCCGACGGCGAGCGCCTCGTCGCCCGCACCAAGGATCTCGACGACCATCCGACCCCGTCCGGCAACTCGATGCTCGCCCACGTGCTCGTGCGGCTCGCCCGGATCTCGGGCGACGACGAGCTCGAGCGGCAGGCGGTCTCGGTGTTCCGGCTGATCCGGCCGGCGCTCGAGCGGGTGCCGTCGGCGTTCGGCTGGGCGCTGTGCGCGCTCTCCATCCACTTCGCGCCGCCCCGCGAGATCGCGATCGTCGGCCCCGTCGACAGCGTCGTCGCGCGGGCGGCGCTCGGCCGGTTCGACCCAACCGCGGTCGTCGCCGTGTCGGGCGGGCTCGACGACGCTCCCGCCCAGCAGGTGGCGCTGCTCGCTGGCAAGGGCCTGGTGACCGGGCAGCCGGCGGTGTACGTGTGCGAGCGCTTCGCCTGCCAGGCTCCCGTCACCGACCCCGCCGCCCTGTGACGACCCCGGCCCCCGTCCCCGTCTCCGCCCTCGACCAGCTCGAGATCCAGGAGCTGGTGACGCGCTACAACCACGCCATCGACCGCGGCGACGTCGACGCCTGGGTGGAGTGCTTCACGCCGGACGGCGCGTTCGAAGGGATCTTCGGGCGGATCGAGGGGTGCGCGGCGCTGCACGCGTTCGCGACCGGGCTGGCGACCGGCGCCGAGGGCGAGCGGTTCCGGCCGATGCGTCACTGGACGACGAACTTCGTCATCGACCTCGACCGCGAAGATGGCGGCGGCGACGGAGGCAACCACGGCGGTAACTCCGGTGGTGGCGACCACGCCCGGATGCGCGCCGATCACCTGCTCGTGCGCCCGACGCGCGCCGGCGTCGAGCTGCTCCTGCTCGCCGTCTACCGCGACCGGCTGCGCCGCGGCGACCGCGACGGCGACCGCGGCTGGCGCTTCAGCGAGCGGGTCGTCGAGGTGCAGGGCGGGACGGCCGTATGAGCCTCACCTGGGAAGACCGCCTCGAGATCCGCGAGCTCGTCGCGCGCTACGACCACGCCATCGACAGCGGCGATGCCGAGGGCTGGATCGAGTGCTTCACCGAGGACGGCGTGTGGGACGGCGGGCCCCGCGTCGAGGGCCGGGCGGCGCTGCTCGCCTTCGCGCGCCGCCTGCCCACCGACCCGGACTTCGCCGTCTTCCGCGGCGCGCGCCATTTCGTCACGAACTTCCTGATCGACGGCGACGGCGACGAGGCGCGGCTGCGCTGCGACAACCTGATGCTGCGGCCGCGCGCCGGCGGCGTCGAGGCCCTCGCCGGCGCCGACTACGACGACCGGCTGCGCCGAGCGGACGGCCGCTGGCTCTTCGCCTCGCGCCGGACGCGCATGGTGCGCGGATGAGCCTGCCGCTCGAGGATCGCGTCGCCCTGGAGGCGCTCTGCTACCGCTACAACGTCGCCAACGACGAGCGCGACGCCGATGCGTACGTCGCGCTGTGGCTGCCCGACGGCTGCTGGAACGGGCCCTTCGGCCGCTACGAGGGCCACGCCGCGCTGCGCCGGCTGATCGCCGAGCTCGACGCCAACGAGGCGTTCGCAGGCATCCGGCACTGGCCCAACAACATCGTCATCGAGGGAGCCGGCGACCACGCGACGGTGGTGCTCGACAACCTGCTCGTGCAGGCCACCCCTGCCGGCCCCCGGCTCGCCTCCCTCTCCCGGTCGGAGGCGAGCCTGGTGAAGATCGACGGTCGCTGGCTGTTCCGCGAGCGGACGATCAGGCTCGTCGAGCCGGTGTCCTAGTCCCGGTCGCTGCGGCCGTGCGGCGGGCCGTCGCCGGTGCCGACGTCACTGCAGGACTCGTGGTCACTGCCGGTGCGCGGCCCACGAAGGAACCGATTGTCGCGAGCTGGTCGGTTGCCGATTCGGCCTTGAGCAGCGCGCCGAGCAGCGCTTTGAAGCGGGCGGGTGTGAGCGCTGCGGACTCGTCGCCCTGTCCCCGCGGCCGGAGCGCGTTGTCGGGCGACTGCCAGTACGACCAGGCGAGCGTCGAGGCGAGCCGCTCGCACCCGTACTCGGCGTGGTCGAGATCGGGGCCGGCACCCCAGCACCACGCACCGCCGCCGAGCACCCGTGTGAGCGCGCTGCGGGTCGCGTCATTCAAGAGCTGGAAGTCGACCTGGTGGGCGTACTCGTGCTGGACAAGGCCCCACGAGAACGAGCCCATGTCGAGCAGGTTGGCGTCGATCCAGATCTGACCGGTAGTCGACTCGGTGGTGAAGCCGGCCCCGATGTGGATCTGAACCTGGCGGGGCACGATGCTCCACGGGAACGCGCTCGCCGAGAGTGCCGACCGCACCTCCTCCTGCTGGATCGGAGTGCCGCCGTCGATCACGTAGTTCCCGCCGGCGGCCCGGGCAGGACAGGCGGTGCCCGCGACGGCCAGGGTGATGAGTGCGCAGGCCAGGGCCGCGCGGAGTGCACGTAACAACAAGTCCTCCTTCGTCCTTGGTGGAGACCGCCTGCCGACTGGCGCTATCACCCTTTAGGGGGGAACGGGCAGCTCTCCCTCAAGAGCGAACGTAAGTGGCCGAAGGTGCGGGGCCAAGGGCGGCCGCCGGTTGCTGCCGCGTCAGACGACGAAGGCTTCGCGGCGCTCGTGGCCGGCAGCGAAGCGGGCCACGTCGAACGGTGAGAGGTCGAGCGTGGGCGGGAGGCCCGCGACGAGCTCGGCGAGGTGCTCGCCGACGGCAGGCGCCTGCTGGAAGCCATGGCCGGAGAAGCCGGTGGCGTAGAGGAAGCGGCCGGGAGCTTCAGCCTCGCCGACGATCGCGTTCTCGTCCGGGCTGACCTCGTAGTAGCCCCACCAGGAGGAGGTGACCGGCAGCTCGAGCAGCACGGGCAGGCGCCGGGCTGCGTGCTCGGCCAGCCCCTCGACCTGCTGCTCGCGCCCGCCGAACACCAGGCCGGCGCCCTCCCGGTGGAAGTAGAGGCCGGAGGAGAAGTCGATCGTCAACGGCAGCCGCTGCGGTAGGCCGCCGTCCGCGGGCGTGAAGTGCATCCAGCGCGGCATGCCCACGACGGGGATCTCGACGCCCGCCAGGCGGCCCACGTCCGCCGACCAGGCGCCGGCGGCGCAGACCACGGTGTCGGTGGCGATCGGGCCCCCGGCGGTGTCGACGCCGACGATACGGCCGCCCGCGCCGGTGCGGATCCCCGTGACCGGGCAGCTCTGGCGGATCCGGACGCCCCGCGCGGCCGCGGCGGCGGCGTAGCCACGCACGACGGCGTCGGCCGTCATGTGGCCGTCGCGCGGGCAGTAGGTCGCGGTGATGACGCCGTCGAGGGTGAGCTGCGGGACGAGCTCGCGCGCCTCCGCCGGCGCGATCTCGCGGGACGGCACGCCCAGCGCCTGCTGCACCGCGAGCGCCTGCCGGAACACCGCGACGTCGGCCTCGTCGTCGAGCAGGAAGAGGTAGCCGGGCTGAACGAGATCGATCGGCTGGCCGGTCAGCTCCTCGAACTGCTCCAGCTCGGCAAGCGAGCGCAGCGAGAGCCGTACGTTGAGCTCGTCGCCGAACTGCAGCCGGATGCCGCCCGCCGACTTGCCCGTCGAGCCCGAGCCCAGCGTCTCCCGCTCGCAGACGACGACATCCGTGATGCCGAGCCGGGCCAGGTGGTAGGCGGCCGCCGTGCCGACGGCGCCGCCGCCGATGATCACGACGGCTGCCGACTCAGGCCTGGGCGACATCGCGCACCTCTACCGTCGGAATCGCGGTGATCAGAGCCGCCAGCCCCACCGCGAACACCGCATTGGGGGTGCCGGCAGCGCACCAGACGGTCTCGAACCGCAGCAGCGAGTCGTCGACGACGGTGGGTAGTCGGTGCGTGTGGCCGAGCGGCGGCACGCCGCCGATGGCGTAGCCGGTCGCCGACTTCACCTGGTCGGGGCGGGCCTGCGCGGCGCCCTCGCCGAGCTTCGCCAGGTCGACGCGGCGGTCGCCGGCGCACAGCACCAGCAGCGGCTTCGCCTTGACCACGAACAGCAGCGACTTGACGATCTGCCCGGTCGCGCAGCCGACGGCGGCAGCCGCCTCGGCGGCGGTGCGCGTCGACTCCGCGAGCTCCTGCACCTCGATGTCGAGGCCGGCCTCGCGGAGCCGTCGCCAGCACATGAGCGCCCGTGCGTGCACGGGAGGAGGGTAACTCAGAGCCGAGCTCTCAGCCGATCCGGATCTGGGCGATGCGCGCGCCGCTCACCTTGAGCACGGCGTCATCGCCTGGCTTGGTCGACTGCAGGAAGACCGACAGGACGCCCTTCGCCAGCGGCAGCTTCGCGGTGGGGCGGATCTCGATCGCCGCGTGGCCGTCGACCCCTGTGGTCGCCTTGCCACCCCTCGCCCACGCGGTGGGGAGCGGCAGCGCGGCCACGACGGCGCCCTCGACCGGCCGCCCCTGCGCATCGGTGACCTTCACCCGGAGGACGAAGACCGAGCGCGACATGATGCGAGCAGGCACCGGCGTCACCGTCGTCATCACGAGCCGGTTGGGCGAGGCGACCTGCGCGATCGTGAGCGGGCCGGTGCCCGGTGGCAGCGTGCCGCCGGTCGGCGGGGCGGGCGCGTCCTTCGCCGCGACCACCAGGGTGGCGGCCGTTGTCGCGGTGGCCGACCCGACGGCGTTCGTGGCGATCACGACCGCCCGGATCGTCTTGCCGATGTCGGCCACGGCGAGGGTGATCGTGTTCTGGCCGATCACCGAGGAGGCGTCGGTGCAGGCCTGGCCGGCGGTGTCGCAGCGCTTCCACTGGTACGTGTAGGCCACAGTGCCGGTCGCGCTCCAGACGCCGTTGGCGATGGTGAGCACCTGCCCCTCGCGGGCGGTGCCGGTCAGGGTCGGGACGCCGGTATTGGCGGGGGTGTCCTTCTTCACGATGACCTGGGTCGGCTCGCTCGTCGCGGTGGCGACGCCGCCCGAACTCGTCGCGGTCACGACGACGCGCAGCGTCTTGGCAGTGTCGGCGAGCACCAGCGTGACGGTGCTCTGTGCGGTCGGCGCCGATGCATCGACGCAGTTCTCGCCGGCGGCGTCGCAGCGGCGCCACTTGTAGGTGTAGGTGAGTCCGCTGCCGGCCCAGGTGCCCGCGGTCGCCGTGAGCGTCTCGCCCTCGCGCGCGACGCCCGAGACGGTGGGCAGCGTGGTCAGGGCGGGGGCGTTCGTCGACAGGACGACGGGAGAGGGCGCGCTCGTCGCCGAGGCCGACCCGGCGCCGGTCGTGGCGATCACGACCGCCCGGATCGTCTTGCCGACGTCGGCTGCGGCCAACGTGATCGTGTTCTGCGCGATCACCGAGGAGGCGTCGGCGCAGGCCTGGCCGGCGGTGTCGCAGCGCTTCCACTGGTACGTGTACGTGATCGTGCCGGTGCCCGTCCACGTCCCGGGCGAGGCCGTCAGCACCTGGCCCTGGCGGACGGTGCCGGAGATGGTCGGGGCGACGCTGCTGGTGGGGGCGCTGGGGGCGCTGGCGACGGCCGCGCTGGGGGCCGAGACGCCGCCGCCGGCACCTGCGCCGTTGACGGCGACGACGCTCACGCGCAGGGTCGCTGCGAGATCGCCGACGACGAGCAGGTAGCTCTGGCTGGTGGCGCCGGCGATCGCCGTGCAGGCGTTCCCGGAGCCGTTGCAGCGAAGCCAGGTGAAGGCGTAGGTGAGCGGGGTGTCGCCCGTCCAGGAGCCGGTGGTGGCGGTGAGGGTCGAGCCGACCTGGGCTGCGCCGGCGATCGCGGGCTCCGTGGTGACGCTGGGCGCTGTGGCGGTGGCGCGCTGCGGGGCGGCGCCGGCAGTGCCGGTGGCGGCAAGGGCGACCGCGAGGGCCAGGGCGAGAGCCAGCGTGAGAGCGAGCGTGGGTGCGGCAGCGAGCGTGGGCCGGTTTCGGCGCATGTGTGACCTCCTGAAGTGGGGTTCTGCCAGCGTGCTGGAGGTCCTGCACGCTCCCGGTAAGCCTTTCGTAAGCATCTCTGCGCAGGGCTCGGGCCCGGCCTCTCCTGCGGAGGTGCCAGGCCCGAGGTGCGCGGGACTCCCGAGGTGGGGTTAGCCGATGCTCACCTGCACGAGGCGGCGAGTCGAGATACCTCCGAGCATGTCGTCCCCGTCCTTGCGGGCGCGCAGGAACGTCAGGAGCGCCGCGTTGCGCAGCCGCATGTTGGTCGTCGGCGTCAGGTTGAAGACAACCGTGCCGTCGGCGCCTGTGCGGGTCTCGGCCGGCTGGCCGGCCCAGCCGTAGCGGATCGTGGTGGCGAGCACCAGCGCGTCACGCACGGCGCGCCCCTGGCTGTCGGTCACCCAGACCTTGAGCGTGAATGCCGCACGGCCGGCCAGCCGCACCGGCGTGAACTTGACGTTCGAGATGATCAGCCGCACGGGCAGCGAGACGCTGGCGGCGGGAACGGAGATCCGGCCGTTGGCCAACGTGATGGCGCCGACCGGGCCGGAGACCGCTGCCACGACTCCTGACGGGGCACTGGTGGCCGAGGTCGTCGCGCCCGATGGGTTCCTCGCGTAGACGACGCCCCTCAGC
>CANFDS010000016.1 GCA_947445525.1 Actinomycetota bacterium
CGGGGTCGGTGGCCGACGTCACAGCGGGGTCGGTGGCCGACGTCGCAGCGGGGTCGGCCGCGGGGCTGCGCGCCTCGACGGCGACCATCCCTCCGACCGCCGCGGCGGCGAGGGCGACGGCGACCAGCAGGCCCCGGGAGAGCCTCAACGGAGGCACCCACCGTCCCGGTCAGGGAGCAAGGAGGATCTTCCCGATCGAGGCGCGGCTCTCGATCAGCGCGTGGGCGTGGGCAGCCTCGGCGAGCGGGAAACGCGCGCCGACGACGAGCCTCAGCCGCCCGTCGGCGAGCAGTCCGAGCACCGCCTCGGCGGCCGGCCGCAGCGCGTCGGGGCGATAGCGTCGGTAGTGGCCGCTGGAGTAGCCGACGACGGCGCGGTTGAGCGGGTGCAGCTGGCTGGAGAGCGCCTGGCCGGGCTCGCCCGACGAGATGCCGAAGGCGACGAGCCGGCCGAAGGGGGCCAGGTAGTCGAAGCCGCCGGTGAGCGTCGGGCCCGCGATCGAGTCGAGAATGACGTCCGCACCGGCCCCGGCGGTCAGTTCGTTGACGCGGACGGCGACGTCCTCCTCGCCGCGGACGATCACCTCGTGGCAGCCGGCCTCGCGCGCGGCCTGTGCCTTGGCGGCAGTGCCGACGGTGCCGATGACGAGGCCGGCGCCAAGCAGCCGGGCGAGCTGGGAGGCCGTGGTGCCGACGCCGCCGGCGGCGCTGTGCACGACCACCGTCTCGCCGGGCGCCAGGCGGCCGGCCAGGGCAAGGATGTTGTAGGCGGTGATGCCGGCAATCGGGAACGCGGCGCCCGTCTCGGTGCTCACCGTGTCGGGCAGCGGCCAGACGAGGCTCGCCCGCGCAACAGCGAGCTCGGCATAGCCACCGCCGCCGAGGCCGGCCGCGACCCGCTGCCCTACTTGCAACCCGCTGACGCCGGGGCCGAGCGCGCCGATCGTGCCACCGACGTCGAGGCCGGGAATCGTCGGCGGGTCCGCGCCCTGGTGGTAGCGCCCGACGCGCAGCAGCACGTCGGCGAAGTTCAGCGACGCCGCCTCGACGCGGACGAGCACCTCGCCCTCGCCGGGCACCGGGTCGGCCACATCCTCGTAGGAGAGCACCTCGGGGCCGCCGTAGCGGGGAACCACGATCGCTTTCATGCGAGGGATTCTCGCAGCAGGGAGCGCCCTGCGTCCGGCTAGCGACCGAGCGAGCGCATCATCAGCGCGTCCATGAACTCCTGGCGCGTGCGCTGGTCGTCGCGGAAGTCGGCGAGCATCGACATCGTCGTGGTCATCGCGCCCTGCTTCTCGACCCCGCGCATGACCATGCACATGTGCTGCGCCTCGATCACGACGCCGACGCCCTTCGGCGCGAGCAGGCCCATCACGGCCGTAGCGATCTGGCCGGTCAGCCGCTCCTGCACCTGCAGCCGCCGCGCGAACATGTCGGTGATGCGCGCGAACTTGGAGATGCCGATGATCTTGCGGTCGGGGATGTAGCCGATGTGGGCGCGGCCGAAGAACGGCAGCAGGTGGTGCTCGCAGAGCGAAGAGAACTCGATGTCGCGCACGATCACCATCTGCGAGCTCTCGGACTCGAACAGCGCGCCGTTGGTGACCTGCGCCAGGTCGAGCCGGTAGCCCTCGGTCAGCTTCTCCCAGGCCTTGGCGGAGCGCAGCGGGGTCTTCAGCAGACCCTCGCGCTCGGCGTCCTCGCCGAGCGCCTCGAGCAGCTCGCGCGTCAGCTCGGCGATGCGGGCCTGCCGTTGCAGCGCGGCCACGCCGACCCCGGCGAGCTCATCCTCGTTTTTCACCGTCTCGTCGATCTCCATCTCGCTCACAATCCTCTTCGCTCGTTTTAGCGCTACCGCTAGAGGTTCCAGCCGCCGGCAACCTCGACGACCTGACCGGTCACGTAGGCAGAATCCTCTGCTGCCAGGAAGACTACAGATCTGGACACTTCCTCGACAAGTCCTACCCGCCCGGCCGGGATCTCGCGCGTCGGCTGCGTCAGCGAGTTCTCGATCACGCCAGGCGCGACGACGTTCGCCGTGATGCCGTGCGCGGCCTCGGCACGGGCGATCGACCGGGTCAGGATGATGACGCCCGACTTCGCGATCGCGTAGGCGACGAGGTTCGGGCGGGCCACGAGCTGCTGCGCGCCGGCGTAGCCGAGGTTGACGATCCGGCCGTAGCCCTGCGCCCGCATCAGCGGCAGCGCCGCCTGGCAGGTGGCGAACGTCGCCGACAGGTTCGACTCGAGCATGTCGTCCCACTGCGCGTCGGTGAGCTCAGCGAAAGGCGTGAAGACGTAGTTGCCGACGTTGTTGACGAGAACGTCGAGCCGCCCGAGGCGGGCGTGCGCAGCGGTCACGAGCCGGCGCGCGGCTATGCGGTCGGAGAGATCGGCCTGCAACGCGACCGCCGTGACGCCCAGTGCAGCCGCCTCGACGCAGACGGCCTCGGCCTCCGCACGCGAGCTGAGGTAGTGGACTGCGACGTCGTGGCCGGCCGCCGCCAGTGCCAGCGCGATGCCGCGCCCGATGCCGCGCGCCCCGCCGGTGACGAGCGCCGCCCGCCTCACCGCCCGGCCTCGCGCACCCGCAGCACCCGCCGTACCCGCAGCTCGCGACGCGCGTACAGCAGCGGCACCGCAGCAGCGCAGCCAACGACACACCACAGCCACGCGACCGGCGAGCCGAGTGCGAGGCACAGGCCGAGCACCGCGAGCTGCGTGGAGAGGCCGAAGTTCACGAGGACCGCAAGGGTACTGGCGTCGTGGTAGGCCGCGCGGGCCGCCGCCCGCCGGCCCGGCTCCCCGACCTCCCGCAGCAGCCGCGCCAGGCGCGCCTCGGCGACGCGCGCGACGAGCCGGTCCTGCGGGCCCAGCACGCGGTCGTAGGCGCGTGCGAGCGCCCGCGTGAGGGCGCCCTCCTCGGCCGGTGCCGGCGGCGTCTCGCCGCGCTCGCGCCGGTACAGCCCCTCCAGGCCGAAGTCCACGCTGAGCACCGCCATCAGCACCGGGAAGCACGCCACGGCCAGCGCGGCCTCCCACCTCGCGTCGACGCGCAGCGCGATCGCAGCGAACAGCGCCGCGTTGACCAGCAGGTCGCACTCGGTGTCGAGGTAGCGGCCCAGCTCGGAGATCCGCCCCGAGGCCCGTGCCAACTGACCGTCAGCGTTGTCGAGCACGGTCTTCACCTGCAAGGCGACCGCAGCCTCCCAGTACCGCCCCTCGGCGAGCAACACGGCCGCGCCGACACCCACGCCGAAGTGCGACAGCACCACCGTGGTCGGCGCCACGCGCAGCGGCAGCAGAGCGAGCACCACGAGGTGCGCGAGCGGCCGGAACAGCCACTCGCAGAGGACCTCTGTGGTCGGACGGCCCTTGCGGGAGCGGCGGAAGGTAGCGAGCACACCCTGCACTCCCGGGATCTTCGCGCACCCGGGGCCGATGGCGCAGCAGTGACCAGAGTGCGGGCCGCCCGCAGGTGCAAACCGTCCCCTTGTCACTTCGCATTCAGAACAACGTCGAGGCGTTCAACGCCCACCGCCAGCTCACCCATACCTCCGAGATGCAGGCGAAGGCGATGGAGAAGCTGTCGTCCGGCTTTCGCATCAACCGCGCCGCCGACGACGCGGCCGGACTCGCGATCAGCGAGAAGCTGCGCGCCCAGGTCTCCGGCCTCGATCTGGCCGCCCGCAACTCGTAGGACGCCATCTCGCTCGTGCAGACGGCGGAAGGCGCGATGTCCGAGGTGCACACCATGCTCCGGCGCCTCCGCGACCTCGCCGTGCAGTACAACAACGGCACGCTGTCGAGCTCCGACAAGAGCGCCATCACCGACGAGGTCAGCCAGCTCTGCGCCGAGGTCAATCGCATCGGCGCCGACACCAAGTTCAACGGCATCTCCCTGCTGACAGGCTCGGCGAGCATCACGTTCCAGATCGGCGCCGAGGCCGGCACGACGATGCTGGCGCAGGCCAACCAGTCGTCGCAGGGCGTGCTGACCCTGCTCAGAGGGTAGGAGCTCATTTCGAGCACCAGGGAGGCGTGATGCGGCCGGGCGGATGAACCCCCCGGCCGCCTCCGTCTCCGAGGCCCCGCCGCCGGGCGCGGGCACGCACTACTATCGCCGCACGAGTTCCTCGACAGGGAGGCCCGCGTGCGGGACAGGTCGTTCTACGAGCAGACGGTCACGGCGTACATGGCTGCGGTGGATAGCCTCGACCCGGATGCGGTGATGGAGTACTTCGGGGAGGACCCGATCCTCGTGGTCGAGCCGGCAGGCCTCGTGATGCGCGGCCGCGGCGAGGTGCGCGGCGCGCTGGCGCACCTGATGAGCGACTCGGTGGGCATGCGGCACGAGATCCTGCACCTGACCATCGACCGCGACGAGCGCCGGGTCGCCGTCGAGCTGAACTTCGGCAACACGACGAAGGCGGGCGTGACGACCGTGCTGCACGACTCGACGCACATCCACCTGGACGCCGACGGCCTGTTCACGAAGGTGCAGTTCTGGATGGGGCACCCGGTCGGATGACCCTCACGCGCGCACAGGTCGTCGAGGCCGTCCACCACTACTTCGCCACGGTCGACGCCGGCGACGTCGAGGCCACGGTCGCGTGCTTCGCGCCGGACGCCTGGCTGCGCTGCGAGAGCATCGACCAGGAGTTCAGCGGCCACGCCGCGATCCGGGAGTTCTACGCGCGCATCGCCGGCCTCAGCACCGGCATGCTCCACGAGGTGCAACGGGTCGTCGTGGACTGTGAGGCGGGCCGGGCCGCCTGCGAGCTCCGCTACGCGGACACGCTGCAGGACGGCACCCGCTACGACATGGACAACTGCAACGTCTTCGACCTCGACGCCCGGGGCCGGTTCACGCGCGTCCACTTCTGGCTCGGCGACCCGCTCTGAGCGCGCCGCGCAACGGGTGAGGCGGGGCCGTCTCACGACGACCCCGCCTCCGCTACTGCCGAGCTGTGTGCTGTCCGTCGTTGCGCCTAGCGCAGCAGGCTGAGCACCCCCTGCGAGGACTGGTTCGCCTGCGCCAGCATCGCGGTGCCGGCCTGCTGCAGGATCTGCAGCTTGGTGAGGTCGACCATCTCGGTGACGGTGTTGACGTTCGGCATCGTCACGAAGCCCTGCCTGTCGGCGTCGGGGTGGCTCGGGTCGTAGATCTTCTTGCCGGGGCTCGGGTCATCGATGACCGCCTTGACACGAACGCCCCGAACACGTCCTGGAAGCTCCCGCCGCCGGTAGCCCCCAGCACGACCTGCTTACGGCGGTACGGCTGACCGTCGGCGCCGCGCGTCGAGTCCGCGTTCGCGAGGTTCTCCGCAATCACGTCTATGTGCAGGCGCTCGGCCGTCATGAGCGAGCCCGAGATCGACATCCTGCCGAACAGGCTCATTACGACTGCCTCGTGCCAATGGCGACCTGGAGCATCGCCATGCGCGCCCGGGCAACGGTGACGAGTGACTGGTACTCGAGCGAGGTCTGCGAGAGGTTCGCCATCTCCTGGTCGATGTCGACGTTGTTGCCGTCGACGCGCGTCGCCGACGCCGTGTCCGTCTCTGTCGTGAAGGAGAGGCCTCTGAGCCTGCTCTGTGCGTCGGGTGCGCCGAGCGCGTCCGCCTGGGCGGAATGGAAGTCCACGTCCGACCGCTTGAAGCTGGCCGTGTTGGCGTTCGCGATGTTGTTGGCGATCGCGCGCTGGCGGAGCGTGGCGCCGAAGAGCGCCTGCTCGAGCCCGAGCTGCGTCGTATCGAACAGTCCCACGCTGGTTCCTCCGCTGTGCGGTCTCCCCATCCATGGGTGACGACGTCCCTTCCTGGGACACACCCTTCATCGGCTGTGGAGCGGAGAGCTTGAGCCGCGGTGCCGAGAAACGAGGCGGGCCGCCCGGCGCCTGTACGAAGACGCCCGGCGGCAACGGGTCACCGATGCCGTACGAGTTGGTCGCCTGCACGATGAGCGGCGACCCGAACGAGGCGGCGGCCGCATCGCTGCGGCCGCCGCTTCACTCCCCGGGCTCGCTCGAGCGAGCGCACGGGCGACTGTCCCTAGGGGTGGGTCGCCTTGTAGACGTACGCGACGATGTTGTTCAGGTCGGTCGGGCTCAGGCTGAACGACGGCATGATGGCTCCGCCGGCGGTCGCGCCGCTCTGGATCACGGAGCGCAACTGGCCCTGGGTCGGCTTCCTCGAATCGAGGTTCGGCCCGACGTTACCTTGGGTGCCGGCGGTCGCCAGGGTGTGGCAGCCGCCGCAACCGGCGTCCTTGTAGACCGCTGCGCCGGCGACGGGGTCGCCCTGGAGCGTCTCGGGGCCTGCGGCTGCGGCCGGGGCCGGGGCGGGCGTCGGCGTGGAGGCGGGCTTGGCTGCCGCGGTCTTCGTGGCTGCAGGTGCCGCCGCGGGAGCGACACCGACGGCGAAGCTTCCCTTCATGCCGCCGGCGACATGCCCGGGCAGCGTACAGATGTAGGCGGACTGGCCCTTCTTCGCAAACGTGACGGTGAGCTTTGCCGACTTGCCGGGCTTGATCGTCGGCGTCTTCTTGCCGGCGATCTGGAAGTCGTGGTCGATCTTGCCCTTGTTGACCACCGTGAACACCACGGTGCCGCCGGCCGCAACGCTCGCCGTGGAGAACACGAACTTGAACTCCGACGCGGTGACAGTGATGGGCGTGCTCGTCGCGCTGGACTTCGCGGGACTGGCGCCACCCACAGGCGCAAGGGCGCCGACGACGATGCCGACTGCCGCCAGGGCAGCCAGACCCGATGAGCTGACGAAACAACCCCGCATCACTGTCCTCCTGATTTCGATGGTGTGGAGCGCCCGAGAGAGTAGCCGACTCCGCAAAAGCCGGGGCAAAATATGTTGCCCCAAATAGAAAAAGGCGGCGGCCGCATCACTGCGGCCGCCGCCACTTCACATCAGCTCGCTACGGGAGCACGAACGTGTAGACGTAGTCGCCACGCACGCGACGCGAGTCGGTCAGGCCGAACGGACGGGTGACGTCGTTGTGCGCAGCGCCACCGACCTCGACCGTCACGTACTGCTTGCCTCCGACCGTGTAGGTGATCGGGGCAGAGGCGACCGGGTACGGCATCGTCGCGGACTTCCACAGCTCCTTGCCGGTCTTGGTGTCGACCGCTGCGAGGTAGCCGTCACCCTTCGAGCCGTTGCCGGTGCCGTAGTGACCGACGAAGGTCACGCCGCCGGCCGTGTTCACCGAGCCGGAGTAGCAGATGGCGTCCCACTTCTGCCACCACTTGAGCTTGCCCGTCTCGACGTTCAGGGCAGTGAAGTTGCCGGAGTTGCTGATCGGCGTGGAGCCGTCAGAGACACCGAGCTGGTTGACACCGAGACCGCCGAATTGGCTTTTAACCTGCGAGGCAGCCGGGATCTGTGCCATTGCCCGCGCGCGACCGTTGACGCCACACGTGATCATCGTCTTGTTCTCCGGGCTGTACGAGCTCGCCGGCCAGTCCAGCATCTCGAACGGAACGACGACGTACTGCGTGGTGTCGTACGGATCGTACGAGCAACCGAGCTTGTACGGCTTGCCATCGGGCGCTGTCGCCGTGGCGAACGGAACGCCGAGGCTCGTGACAGCATCCGGGGTGGTGCATGGGACACCGGAGTTCAGGCCGGTGTTGTACTTGCTGTTGTTGCGGTACCCGCCCGGGTTGAACAGCACGTTGGACGTGCGCGGGACAGGCTGCGTCGGCCACGTGTTGACGTTGGGCGACGTGGACTGCGGAACCGGGACCTCATCGACCGGGATGAGCGGCTTACCCGTCTCGCGGTCGAGCACGAACGTCATGCCGACCTTGTTGATGTATGCCACGGCGGGACGCTTGACCATCTTGCCGTCGATCTTGTACATGCCGTCGAACATGACGCCATTGTTCGGCAGGTCGGAGTCCCAAAGGTCGTGGTGGGCGACCTGGAAGTACCACTTGAGCGCACCCGAGTAGAGGTCGAGCGCAACGATCGAGTCGGTGTACAGGTTCAAGCCGGCGCCGCGCGAGTTCCACGGCTCCGGGTTGCCCGTGCCAATGTAGAGCATCTTGCGGGCCGTGTCGACGATCGGAGACTCCCAGAACGAGCCGCCGCCGTAGAGGCTGTTGCCGTTGCCGGTCTTACCAGTGTTGTCCCAGGTCTCGGAGCCGGGCTGTCCCGGGTGCGGGACGGCGCTCCACGACCAGATACGCCCGCCGTTGCCAGCCCTGAAGGCCTGCATCGAGGGGGTGTTGCCACCGCCGTCGCCCGAGCCGTCACCGACAAGGACCATGCCGTTGACGTAGATCGGGGCGGTCGAGATCTTCGCGTTGTTCTTGTACGAGCCGACAGACGTCTCCCACACCTGCTTGCCGGACGTCTGATCGAGCGCGATCAGGCGGCCGTCGCCGAGGCCGGTGAAGACCTTGCCCTCGCCGACCGCGACGCCGGCCCTGCGGCCACCGTTGCCCGGCGTGTAGACCGCACCGCTGTTCAGGAACTGGTTGGCGAACGACGGCGTCCACTTCCAGATCACGGCGCCCGTCGCGGCGTCAATCGCCCAGACCGCGCCGAGTGGAGCGTTCGTCGTGTAAAGCACACCGTCGATTGCGACGGGGTTCGACTCCATCGAGCCGCAGTTGGTCGGGTTGCCGGACGCACCACGGGGCGCACCAGGCACCACGGGATCGCCGGCAATGATGCTCGCCGTGCAGCTTCCGAGGCTCATCTGCCACAGCTGCTTGAGCGTGCCCACGTTCGCTGTGGTGATCTGCTTGAGCGACGAGTAGCGGGTGCCCCCCAGGTCGCCGAAGTAGTTGTACCAGTTGTCACCGGACGGGGCATTCAGCTGAGCGGCCGTCCAGACAGGGGAAGGCGTGATGACCTTGACGGCCTCGCGCGATGAAGAGGCCGTCGCCGCGAGGACTCCAGCGGCAACGGCCAGCACGAGCAAGGCGCTCGCAGCCGACCAACGAGAACGACGCATTCTCACCCTCCTGTTTGATTTTCCTGCCTAAATTCTGTTTGACTGATCTGCGGCAGCAGTGCGACCCACGAACTCCGCGCCATAATGTCACCATCTAGTAAGAAGTGCAAGTGCCTAGCCGCTCGACACCCGTCGGTGCGCGGGTTCGAGCCGGATGTCGCCCTCCTCTGCCAGCGCCCCGCTGGGCTCCGCCGTGATGCGCTAGGCTCCCTGGCCGTGCGCCGGATCTGCGTCCTACTCGCCTTTACCATCGGGACCGTCGGCTTCTCCACAACAGCGTTTGCGGCAGGGTTCACCCCGGCGGGGTCGGGCTGCAAGCTGGCTCCCAGAAACGCGTGGACAGTCTGCCCGCGCGCCGACCTGGTTGGTCGGGATCTGACCCGCGCGGATCTCCGGAACGCCAACCTGGCAGCAGCCGACCTGGCAGGCGCGATTCTCGACGGCGCGAACCTGGCCGCAGCGAACCTGATGCGCGCGGACCTCTCCCGCGCACGCCTGTTCAACGCGCAACTGAGCTTCGCGAACCTCTCGGGGGCGCGTTTGGCCCGCTCGAAGCTCGCGGGCGCGACACTGCTGGGAGCAAACCTCGCAGGCGCCGGCATGGCCAGGGCCGACCTGACGAACGCGAACCTGGCAGGCGCCAACCTGACCGGGGCGAATCTCGCCGGAGCAAACCTGATGAGGGCGAACCTGACCGGCGCCAACCTGACCGGCGCCAACCTGACCGGCGCCAACCTGACCGGCGCGGTTCTGATCCAGGCGAACATCAGCCGCGCGAAACTGGTTGGCGCGAACATGACCGCCGCGACCCTGAATGGTGCGTACCTGTTCGGTACGAATCTCTCGCGAGCGAACCTCTTCGGCGCGGCGATGGCGGGCGCCGACCTGTCGAGAGCCGATCTGACGGGCGCACGACTCGACCAGGTGTTCTGGTCGGGCACGACCTGCCCGGGCGGGCGCAAGACGAACTCCGGGTGCTAGAACGCATTTCAGAATGAGCGCTGTCCACGGGTGGCGGCAGGCGGTCGGAGAACCGGTTGCTACGATACCTGGCATGAAAAGTCACTGGCTTCCCGCTGTTGCAGTCGCCGCCACGTCGCTCGTTGTCGCCGCGCCCAGCTTCGCTCAGCCGCAGACGACGAATGCGCCGCAGATGCAGTTCGTCAAGGTGACGATCACCGACACCACCATTGTCATGAAGCCACCGTTCGCGCAGCGTGGTAGCACCGTCCTCTTCGTCGTCTCCAACCGTGGAGCTAAGCCGCACACGCTGCTTCTAGGTGACGTCGAGCGGGGCCCGGGCAAGAAGATCGGCTTCGCCCGCACGCTCGGGCCGGACGAGCAGCAGACCGTGGTGATGTTCCTCGACTACCGTGGCACGCTCGGCTACTCCAGCTCCCACCCTGCCGACCTCAGCAAGCGCGGGATGAAGGGCACCTTCAAGATCACCTGAGAGCGCGCGTCACGCGCCGAACGACGAGCGGCCGGGTGGCACTGCCCGGCCGTTCGTCTGAGAGGTCGGATCAGCGCGGCTGCCAGGCGGGGGGCGACCCCACGGAGATGTACGCAGTCCCCGTCTGGATGAGCTTCGAGCCGCCGCTGGCGAGCGACCAGATCACAAGTCCCCCCCGCGCGGCGAAGGCCAGGCTCTTGCCATCCGGCGAGAACGTTGCCGGGCCGACGTCGGGGGCTAACACCCGTGGCGTCTTGGTCGTGAGCACGTTCTCGATGTAGAGCGAGAACCGCTGGCATGGACCCTCTCCGCAGTCCGTGTCGCCGGGATCTGCGCTGCGCTGGCCGACGAACGTGATGGTCGAGCGATCGGGCGAGACCACAACGGAGTTCAAGCCCCAGATCGGATCGATGTCAGCTTCGTAGTACTTCTCGACACGCCCGGTCTTGGCGTCGATCCGTGCGAGGTCACCGCCGGTGGGGATCAGCAGCCCGCCGGTCGTCCAGTTCGGCCGACCCGACGGAGGGCCCTTCGGGAGCTGACGCAGACCCGTACCGGAAGCGGACATGACATGGACGCGCCACTGCTTGTCGACAGGCCTCACGAAAGCGAGCTGCTTGCCGTCCGGCGACCACGCGGGATAGGAGTCACGGATGTTGGAGGTGAGACGACGCAGGCCCGTCCCGTCCGGATTCATGGTGAAGATGCCGACGCTGCCGCGCACGAACGCGATCCGCTTTCCGTCTGGCGAGAACGCAGGGGCGGTCGAAGGCAGCGTGGCCGAGGTGATCTGCCTGAGGCCCGCGCCCGACGGCTGAACCCGGTACAGCTGGTTGACCGGAGGGCCGGGTGGAGTCGCCGCAAAGACGATCCAACGAGCGGGCGCCGTGGCCCCCTGCGCTGAGATCACAGCCGTGAGCGCGACGGCGAGGGCGACCAGCAGGGCGAGGAGGAGCGGTCGTCGCCGCAGGCGCCGCCGGTGGGGCGACCCATCAGCTTCGTGCTTTGTATTCGGGATTGGCATCGGCATCATCGCAGCCTAGCAATGACCAGCCTAGTGACCGGTCAGTCGCTCCAGCCGCATCGTCGCCGTCAGCCCGTGCCCGCCGAACATCTCGGCCTCGCAGATCGCGGCGATCGTCGGGGCGATCTGGCGGGTGCCCTCGTCGGTGACGCGCTGGTAGGTGACGGTGCGTAGGAACTTGCCGACCCACAGGCCGCCGGTGTAGCGGGCCGAGCGGCCCGTCGGCAGCACGTGGTTGGTGCCGATGCCCTTGTCGCCGTAGGCGACCGTTGCATTCTCGCCCAGGAACAGCGAGCCGTAGTTGGTGAGCCCGGCGAACCAGCGCTCGAGCGTTGCGTCCTCGGCCTGCACCTCGACGTGCTCGGAGGCGAGCTCGTTAGCGACCGCGAGCAGCTCGGCGTCGTCGGCGGCGACGATGATCGAGCCGTGGTTCGCCCACGCCTCGCCGGCGACGGCGGCGGTCGGCCACGTCTTCAGCAGCTCGGCGACGGCAGCGAGCACGGCCTCGCCCAGCGCGCGCGAGGTGGTGACGAGGATCGCCGCGGAGGTGGGGCCGTGCTCGGCCTGGCCGAGCAGGTCGGCAGCGACGAGCACCGGGTCGGCACTGCCGTCGGCAAGGACGAGGATCTCGGTGGGTCCGGCCAGCAGGTCGATGCCGACGCGGCCGTACAGCTGGCGCTTCGCCTCGGCCACGTAGGCGTTGCCTGCACCGCAGACCATGTCCACACCGGCCAGATCGTCGTCGAGGCCGAAGGCGAGCGCGGCCAGCGCCTGCACGCCGCCCAGGCAGACGATCTCGTCGGCGCCGGAGGTCGCCATCGCGTGCAGCATCGCCGGGTGGATGCCCTTGCCCTCGCGCGGCGGCGCCACCGCGACCACGCGGCGCACGCCCGCCACCTTGGGCACGAGCACCGTCATGAAGGCCGAGGCGAGCATCGGGTAGCGCCCGCCCGGCACGTACGAGCCGACGGCATTCACCGGGATGTGGCGGTGGCCGAGCACGACTCCCGGCAGGGTCTCCGCCTCGAGGTCGCTGAGGGTGGCGCGCTGGCGCTCGGCGAAGCCACGCACCTGCGCCTGCGCGAGCGCGATGTGACTCTTCAGCTCGTCGTCGAGCGCGTCGGCGGCGGCCGCCACGGAGGCGGCGTCGACGCGGAAGCTGGGCGGATCCCAGTTGTCGAGCTGGCGGGAGTAGTCGCGGATCGCGGCGGTGCCGCGGCGCTCGATCTCGAGCAGCATCTCCGAGACGGTGCGGCGCACCTCTTCGCTCGCCACCGGCGACGGTAGCGGCGACTGCTTCACATAGTCGGCCATGGCGGCAGTATCGCCCCTCGCCGCCGCGCCGGGCGGCAGTGGCCGGTCGGGCGGGAGCGGCCGGGCGGCCGGGCCGCGGTGCCGGTCAGCCCTGCCAGTCGAGCCCGGCGACCTCGGCCGCCGGCCCGGCGTAGCCCGCGAGCGCGGTGCGGCCGCGCCGGAGCCCCACCAGCTCCTCGCGCACGTCCTCCAGCTGCGACTCGATCAGGCGGGCGGTACCCGCGCCGAGCCGGGCGCTCTCCTCGAGCAGCGGCCGCGCCGACGGGGGCGGCCGACCGGCTCGTCATCGATGACGAGCACGACCAGCGGGCGCACCCTGGCGGGAGCGAGCGTTGCCGCGAGCCGGCCGGCCACGCTCACGCGATGATCGACTGTCAGAGGGCCTTGGCAACCGCCTGCGTGCGCGTGTCGGCGCCGAGCTTCTCCATCGCCTTGCGGACATGCGTGCGCACGGTCTCCGGGGAGATGAACAGCCTGCGGCCGATCTCCTCGTTCGAGTGGCCGTCGGCGAGCAGGCGCAGCACCTCGCGCTCGCGCTGCGTGATCGTCGGCTCACGGTCACCCGACTGCTCGCTCGCCATCGCGCCGGCCAGCACGGGGTCGACGTACAGCCCGCCGCCCGAGACGGTCTCGACGGCCCGCATGAGATCGTCGAGCGGCGCCTCCTTTAGCAGGAAGCCGCGTGCGCCGGCGTCGAGCGCCTCCGTCAACAGCGTCCCCTCGCCGAACGCGGTGTACAGCAAGATGCCCGTGCCCGGGCTGGTGCGCTGCGCGCGACGCGTCACCTCGATCCCGTTGAGCCGCAGCATCCGCAGATCGATCAGCGCCACGGACGGCTTGTGCAGACGGATCAGGGCGGCAGCCTCCTCGCCCTCGCGCGCGCGTCCGACCACGGCAACTCCGTGCTCCTCGAGCAGGTCGCACACTGTCCTGGCCGTCGCAGGATGATCGTCAGCGACGATGCAGGTCAGGGGGGCTTTGAGCCTGAATCCGGCGCTTGGCGCGGGCGGTGCATCCCGTCCGACCTCGCCAGGCCGCTTCCTGCCAGGGTTCCGGCCTGTCCGCGGCTGCGGACGGGCTTACACCCTGGCGGTGCGCTCCGGGTTCCGTCTGCCGCGGACGGGCAACCAGCCCGCCCACACCAGCCGGAACCCGTCCTGACGGCCTGGCCGGGCGCCCCGCGATCGCGCCAAGCGCCGGATTCAGGCTCAGACAGTCGTGCGGGCGTCGGCCAGCTCGGTGTCGCTGGCGGCGCGATCGAGCAGGTCGAGCGCCTCCTCGAGGCGGCCGGCGGCGCGCAGCACGTGCGCCCAGGCCCGCCACAGCTGGCGGAGGTAGCGCCCCTCGCGGGCGAGCAGCGGCTCGGCCACCCTGAACTCGGCGAGCGCGGCGGCGACATCGCCCGCTGCTGCCAGGCCCTCGGCCAGCGCCCAGTGGGCGCGACCCTGCTCGGCAGGAGCCTCGCCGTCGAGGATCACGAGCGCCTCACGGGCCAGGCGGATCGCGGTGACACCGTCCTGGCGGCGCGCGGCGAGCTTGGCCCGCTCCGAGCAGAGCGCGGCGCGGTGCAGGGCGTCACCACCGAACTCGAGCAGCCTGAACGCCCGCACGAACTGCTGGTCAGCGTCATCGAGGCGGCCATCGGTGAGCAGGATCTCGCCGCGCAGCAGATGGGCGCGGCCCAGCGACAGCGAGTCCTCGGTGGCCTCGAGCAGCCCGATCGCCCGGCTGATCTGCTGCAGCGCGAACGAGGTGCGCCCGGAGATCGTGGCAAGCCGCGCCTGCGACGAGTAGAGGCGCACCTGCGAGTAGGGGTCGATGGCGTCGCCGGCCCGCTCGATCGCGTCGGCGACGGCATGCTCGGCACCGACGATGTCGCCGGCGTCCGAGAGCGCGTAGCTGAGGTAGGTCGCGAAGCGCACCTGGGCGCTCGCGCCGGCGGGGCCGACCCCGGACGCTTCGCCGAGGCAGCGGCGGAAGAGCTCGATGGCGCGGGCCGGGCGCCCGGACTCGCTGTACGAGCGGCCGAGCTGCGCGAAGACGTCGGGGTGGGTGAGCGGGGTCACCTCGGGGTCGGCGATGGCGCCCTCGAGCAGGCCGACCGCCTCGTTGTGCGAGCCGCGCTGCGCCGCCGTGAGGCCGAGCGCTGCGCGTGTGCGGCGCGCTGCGACGGTATCGCCGGTGTCGAGCGACTCCAGCAGGAGCTGGCGGAGCGCCGCCTCGACGGCCTCGGTGTCATCACCGAGCCGCAGCTCCAGCTCGAGGCCGGCGATGCGCAGCTCGCGCTCGCGGGCGTCGTCAGGGTTGCTGCCGGTCTCCAGGAACTCCACCGACGTGCCCAGCTTCTCGGCCAGGACGCGCAGCGCCTTGATCGAGGGCTGGCGGTCGCCGTGCTCGAGCCGGTGGATGTAGGTGGCGCTGACGCCGGAGCAGGCAGCCGCGCGCAGGCTGAGCCCGCGCGCGAGGCGCAGCTGGCGGATGCGCGCGCCGATCGTGCCGGTCTGGCTGTCGTGCTGCTCGTTGATCACTGACATCTCCGCTCGTATATTCGCGTGAAGCAGGCCGTACGTCAACACTCATATCGACTTTTGTATTCGAGGGCAGTGGCCTGATCGGTGTTTGAGCGGGGCCATCTGGCCTCGCCCCCGTCCCTCACAGGAGGCTCCAGTGCTGAAGTTCGTTCCCCTCTTCGCCGTCGCGGCGTTGTCGTTTGCCGCTGTCCTCGTCGGCTCCACGGGCTGGGGCCCGTAACCGCGTTGGCGCCGGTTCGTGGCCACGTCGTCGTTCGGCCACGGCCGCAGAGTGTGTGAAATGCATGTGAGCTGCTCGTCGTGACATCCCTGACTGGAGGAAATGCAATGCGCCGCATCGTTCTGCTCGTCGCTCTCTCGATTGCCTCGTTCTCGGCTGTCGTCTTCGGCGGCTCCGCCGGCTGGGGCCCGTAACGCTGAGGCCCTTGACCATCGCGCGCCCGGGTGGGGGCCCCTCTGGATGGGCTCTCGCCCGCCGCTGCGTCGGCGTCGACCGGCTGACTCTAGAATCGCGGGATGCCTCCCGCCTTCACGCCGCTGCCGGCGGTGCCGGATCATCCTGCTCTCGAGCGCGACGTCCTCGAGACCTGGCGCGGTGAGCGCACCTTCGAGGAGCTCAGGGCCGTCAACGCCGAAGGCCCGCGTTGGAGCTTCATCGACGGCCCCATCACGGCCAACAAGAAGATGGGCGTCCACCACATGTGGGGACGCACGCTCAAGGACGTCTTCCAGCGCTACAAGGCGCTGAACGGCTACCACCAGCGCTACCAGAACGGCTACGACTGCCAGGGCCTCTGGGTCGAAGTCGGCGTCGAGCGCGAGCTCGGGCTCAACTCGAAGCAGGAGATCGAGGAGTACGGGCTCGCCGAGTTCGCGCGCCGCTGCCGCGACAAGGTCGCCTGGTCGGCCGGGGAGATCACGAAGCAGTCGCAGCGCCTCGGGATGTGGATGGACTGGGGCAACGACTACTTCACGTTCAGCGACACGAACATCGAGTACATCTGGCGCTTCCTCAAGGTCGTGCACGAGCGGGGCCTGCTGTTCACCGGCCACCGCGCGACCGAGTGGTGCCCGCGTTGCGGCACGTCGATCTCGCAGCACGAGCTGCACGGCTACTTCCACGACAAGACCGACCCGTCGCTCTATGTGCGCTTCCCGCTCAGCGACCCGGCCCGCCACGGCGAGGCGCTCGTGATCTGGACGACGACCCCGTGGACGCTGCCGGCCAACATCGCCGCCGCCGTCAACCCCACTGCCGAGTATGGCCGGCTCGCCAACGGCGACTGGGTCGCGGTCGCGCTCTACCTGCAGGAGACGTTCGTCGCGCGGGCGCCGGGCAGCGAGCTCGTCGGCCTCGCCTACACAGGGCCGTTCGACCACCTGCCCTCCGCCGAGGGCATCGAGCATCGCGTCATCCCCTGGGACGAGGTCTCCCTGACGGACGGCACCGGCATCGTCCACATCGCCCCGGGCTGTGGTACCGAGGACTTCGAGCTGTCCAGGGTGCACGCGCTGCAGATCCTGGCGCCGATCGACGAGGCCGGCCGCTTCCTGCCCCAGTACGGCTGGCTGCACGGGATGTCGACGGTCGAGGCCAAGGATCAGATCGTCGGCGACCTGCACGAGCGTGGCCTGCTGGTCAAGGCCGGCGAGATCGTCCACCGCTACCCGTTCTGCTGGCGCTGCGAGACGCCGCTCGTCTTCCGGCTCACCGACGACTGGTTCATCGGCGCCGACCCGGTGCGGCAGCAGCTGCTCGACGCGAACGCCACCGTCGAGTGGATCCCCGAGTACTTCGGCAAGCGCATGGACGACTGGCTGCGCAACCTCGCCGACTGGAACATCTCGCGCAAGCGCTACTTCGGGCTGCCACTGCCGTTCTACCCGTGCTTCTGCGGGCACCTCAACGTGATCGGCTCGCGCGCCGAGCTGGAGGAGCGGGCGACCGCCGGCCTCGACGGGCTGGAGGAGCTGCACCGCCCCTGGATCGACGGCGTCACGATCCGCTGCGAGAGCTGCGGCGCCGACGACGTCCGCCGCATCCCCGAGGTCGGCGACGTCTGGCTCGACGCCGGCATCGTGCCGTTCTCGTCGCTGGGCTGGCAGAACGAGCAGGCGATCCCCGGTGGCTACGCGACCGGCGCCTCGCAGGGTCTCTCCGGCGCCGACCTGCCCGACCACGAGCACTGGCAGGGCTGGTTCCCCGCCGACTGGGTCTCGGAGATGCGCGAGCAGATCCGGCTGTGGTTCTACTCGATGCTCTTCATGTCGGTGATCCTGGAGGGCAAGGCGCCGTACCGGAAGGTGCTCTCGTACGAGAAGCTGCTCGACGCCGACGGGCGCGAGATGCACGGCTCGCTGGGCAACGCGATCGACGCTGACGAGGCGTTTGAGTCGATGGGCGCCGACGTGATGCGCTGGCTGTACTGCGCGCAGCCGCCCAGCCAGAACATCCGCTTCGGCTACGCCCCCGCCAACGACGTCAAGCGCAGGCTGCTGACGGTGTGGAACTCCGTGTCGTTCCTCGTCACCTACGCCAACATCGAGGAGTGGCAGCCCCGCTATGCCGACCTCGCCGAGGGGCCGCGCGGCGAGCTGACACCGCTCGACCGCTGGCTCGTGGCGCGCACGCAGCATCTCGTCGCCGAGGCCACCGAGGCGTATGAGGGCTACCTTACGGTGGGCGTGTCGCGCGCGTTCGAGAGCTTCGTCGACGACCTCTCGAACTGGTACATCCGCCGTTCGCGCCGCCGCTTCTACGGCAACGACGAGGCCGCGTTCTCGACACTCTGGTACGCCCTCGCGCAGTCGCTGCGCGTCGTCGGACCGATCATGCCGTTCCTCGCCGACCACCTGTGGCGCAACCTCGTGGCGGGGCCGTGTGCGGACGCGCCGCGCTCGGTGTTCCTGGCCGGCTGGCCCGCGCCCGACCCGGCGCTTGCCGACGAGCAGCTCGTCGCCGAGATCGCCGAGGTGCGGCGCGTCGTCGAGCTGGGCCGCCAGGCGCGGTCGTCGGCGGGCACGAAGAACCGCCAGCCGCTGCGCCGCCTCGTCGTGCAGGGCGCCGAGCTGGCGCAGGCGCACGTCGAGGAGATCCAGGACGAGCTGCGCGTCAAGGAGGTCGTGTTCGGCGCCGTCGAGGCCGTGCAGCTGCGGGTGAAGCCCAACCTGCCGGTGCTCGGGCCCAAGCTGGGCAAGGCACTGCGCGACGTGAAGCTGGCGCTCGAGGCGGGCGATTTCGAGGCTCTCGGCGAGGGCCGTTTCCGGGCCGCCGGCTTCGAGCTGGCGCCGGAGGAGGTGCTGGTCGAGCGCTCCTCGGTGGAGGGCTGGGCGCTGGCCGAGGACCTCGACGTGACGGTGGCGCTCTCGACGGAGCTCGACGCCGAGCTGCTGGTGGAGGGCGCCGTCTACGACGTGATCCACCAGGTCAACTCGCTGCGCAAGGACTCGGGCCTGGAGATCACCGACCGGATCACGCTGCGGCTGCCCGAGGCAGCGGAAGGCGACCTGCGGCCGCACGCCGCCCGCATCGCCGACGAGACGCTCGCGCTCCACGTCCTCTTCGAGGGCGCGGAGATCGCCGTCGAGAAGTCGCCGCACGGGTAGGCGCCGGCCGGCCCTGGACTGCCGTCGCGGAAGCGTGAAGAAAGAGCGAAGGCCCGCTGCACGGGGGGGACGTGGCAGCAGGCCTTCGCTCTTCACTGACCGCGGCGTGAGTGGCCATGTACGCCTGCCGCGGCTTGCATCGCCCAGTGACGTCAACCTAACGGGTGCAGGGGCCCGTGTGAATGGGCCGGACGGCCTATCTTTGCTCGCGGCCCGGCAGGGCGGCTGCCGCGTCGTGTACTTGTTGGGGCGTGCGCGTGCTCGTCATCGACGATGAGGCTCCGATCCGCCTGCTCTGCCGGATCAACCTCGAGGCCGAGGGCATGGAGGTGCTCGAAGCGGCCACCGGGCCTGCCGGCCTGGCGCTCGCCCGGGCCGAGCTGCCCGATGTCGTCCTGCTCGACGTGATGATGCCGGGACTCGACGGCTGGCAGGTCGCCGGCGCTCTCTTCGACGAGCCGGCGACGAGCGCGCTGTCAATCGTCTTCCTGACGGCCCGCGCCGAGCTGCGCGACCGGGCGCAGGGGATCGGCATCGGCGGGGTGGAGTACGTGACGAAGCCCTTCGATCCGGTGGAGCTGGCGACGGTCGTGCGGGAGCTCGTCGGGCGGCAGGGGCCTGGCGGCGGCGAGGGGCCCGGCGGCGGGGAGGGGCCTCGCGGCGGCGAGGGCGCCCGGCGCCGCGCCCGGCTTGCCGAGCTGCGCGCGCTCGTCGACGGGCCGTAGAGCCCTGCTGTCTAGTCGGCGTCCCCGACCGCAGCGGTGACCGTCGCCGGGCGGCGGTCGGCACCGACGGTCTGCGCCAGCGCCAGCGCACCCAGCACGACGATCCCGCCGACCAGCTGCCAGGGGCCGAACGTCTCGCCGAGCCAGGCGTAGGCGACGAGCGAGGCGAGCACCGGCTCGAGCATCGCCGTGAGCGAGGCGCGCGCCGCCGGGAGATGGCGCAGCGAGCCGATGTAGAGCAGGAACGGCACGATGCCGCCGAGCACGATCACAAAGATGTACATGACCCAGACGGGGGCGTGCAGACCGTCGAGGCGCCCCAGCAGCGAGACCTCGGCGCCCGACTGCGCGAACGGGAACGACCACCAGGGCTGAATGCACGCGTAGAAGAGCGATGCGAACGCGAAGCCGAGGCAGGTGAGCGAGACGGTGCTGCGCGTGCGGACGCCGTGCTCGCCGGCGAGGACGTAGACGGCGTAGGTGACCGCGGCAGCGAGGGCGGCTGCGACGCCGGCGCCGTCCAGGCTCGTTCCGTGCCAGAGCTCGACCACGAGTGCGAGGCCGCCGAGCGCAACGCCGAGCGCGATCCAGACCGCTCGGGGCAGCGGCCGCTTCCAGACGTAGCGCGACCACACCGCCACGAGCACCGGCGCGATGTACTCGATGATCAGCGCGATGCCGATCGGCAGTCGCTTGATCGCCAGGAAGTAGAGGAGCTGGATGAGCGCGACGCCGACGATGCCGAACAGCAGCAGGAACGGCAGCTCGCGCAGCTTCAGGCGGAGGCTGTTGCGGGTGAGGATGGCGATCACGACGAAGCCCACGAGCGCCCCGGTGCAGCGCACCTCGGTCAGCCGCAACGACGAGATGCCCGACTGGAGGATGACCTTCGCCACCGTGCCGTTGATCGCGAACAGCGCCGAGGCGAGGATCACCATCAGGTAGCCGAGCGCGGGGCGAGGGGCGGGCACCGGGGCAGGCTACCGCGCACGGTGCGCTCGTCCGTAGACTCCCGGCGACGAGGCCCTCGGAACAGGAAGTCATGCATGTCTGAAGTCGGAACGGCCCGGCACCGGGTCACAGTGGCAGTCAACGGGGTCGAGCGGACGCTCGACGTCGAGCCGCGCACGCTGCTGGTGCACGCGCTGCGCAACGAGCTCTCGCTGACCGGGACGAAGATCGGCTGCGACACGAGCCAGTGCGGAGCCTGCACTGTCCTCGTGGACGGCCGCTCGCTGAAGAGCTGCACCGTCCTCGCCGTCCAGGTCGAGGGCAGGAGCATCACGACGATCGAGGGGCTGGCCCCGGGCAGCACGCTCGGCGCGGTGCAGGAGGCGTTCAAGCAGCATCACGGCCTCCAGTGCGGCTACTGCACCCCCGGCATGGTGCTCGCGACCGTCGAGCTGCTCGGTCACACGCCCGACCCCGACGAGGCGGCGATCCGCCACGGCCTCGCCGGCAACGTCTGCCGCTGCACCGGCTACACGGGCATCGTCGACTCCGTCCGGGCGGCCGCTGCCGCAGGAGCCGGTCAGTGATCCCCGCGGAGTTCGCCTACCGTCGTGCCACCTCCGTCGAGGACGCCCTCGCCGCGCTCGCCGATCCCGACGCGAAGGTGATCGCGGGCGGGCACTCGCTCGTTCCGATGATGAAGCTGCGCCTCGCCCGCCCGGGCCTGCTGGTGGACATCGCCGGGCTGCCGCTCGGCGGCATCAGCGACGGCGCCGCCGAGATCGTGATCGGCGCCCTCACGACGCACGCCGACATCGCGCGGGCCGCAGCCCTCACCGACGGTCCCCTCGCGGCGGCTGCGGAGTGCGCGGCAGCGGTCGGTGACGCCCAGGTGCGCAACGCCGGCACCATCGGCGGCAGCGTCGCCCACGGCGATCCCGCCTCCGACGCGCCGGCGGCACTGCTCGCGCTCGACGCGCGGGTCAGGGTGCTCTCGGCCGGCGGCCAGCGCGACGTGCCGGCCACGGAGTTCTTCAAGGGGCCGTTCTGGACGGCGCTCGGCGAGCAGGAGCTCGTCGCGGCCGTCGTCTTCCCGAAGCCGGCCGGCCAGGCCGGCTCGGCGTATGCCTCGGTGGAGGATCCCGCGTCGGGCTACCCGCTCGCCGGGGCCGCTGCGCTCGTCGTCGTCGCGGGCGGCCAGGTCGTCTCGGCGCGCATCGGCGTGACCGGCGTCTCCGGCACGCCTTTCCGGGCCATGGCCGCAGAGGCCGCGGCCGTTTCGGGCGCGTCTGTTGGTGACGCGGCTCGCGAGGACATTGCCGGGCAGGACGTCTTCGGTGACTCCCGCTTCGACGAGGAGTACCGCCGGCACATCGCCGCCATCGTGATCGGACGCGCCGTCGAGCGAGCAGTCGCCCGGGCGCAGGGAGGTGCCAAGTGACCTACGTCGGAACCGACCTGCCGCGCATCGACGCGGATGACAAGCTGCGTGGCGCGACGCGCTACCTGGGTGACCTCAAGCCCCACGGCCTGCTGCACGCACGGCTCGTGCTGGCGATGGAGGCGCACGCCACGATCGACCGCGTGCTCAAGGACGACGCGCTGGCCGTGCCCGGCGTTGTCGCAGTGCTGACGGCAGAGGACCTGCCGACAGCGTTCGAGGGGCCGATGCGGCAGTTCGAGCCGCTTGCCCGTGGCGAGATCGTGTTCGCCGGGCAGCCGGTCGCGATCGTGCTCGCCGAGACCGAGGCCGCGGCCGAGGACGGCGTCGAGGCCGTGATCGTCGAGACGACGGCGCTGCCCGTCGTGCTCGATCTCGAGGCTGCGCTCGAGCCGGGCTCGCCGGCGGCGCACGTGCGCCAGGTCGGCGGCGTGATGGAGGGTGGCGCCGCGATGCACGTCGAGGCCGGCTCCGACAGCGGCGACGAGGCCGCGCCCGCCGCGACAGGCCCGGTCTCGCCGAACGCCGTCGGCCCGCATCAGCAGGGCCAGGGCGATGTCGCGGTAGCGCTCGCCGGCTGCGACGCCGTCGTCCGCGGCACGTTCCGTACCTCCTGGGTCTCCCAGATCTACATGGAGCCGCAGGGTGCCCTCGCCATCCCCGAGGTGAACGGCGGCGTCACGATCCACTCGTCCACGCAGGGCGCGTTCTACGTCCGCGGCATGGTCTCGAAGCTCTATGGCCTCGACGTCAACAAGATCCGGGTCGTCGCCGAGCCCCTCGGCGGCGCCTTCGGCGGCAAGTTCAACCTGATCGACCCGATCGTCACGGGTGCCGCGCTCGCGGTCGGGCGGCCCGTCCGCCTGCAGCTCACCCGCAGCGAGGACTTCGCCGCGGGCATGCCCGCGTCGGCCTGCGTGCTCGAGCTGGAGCTCGGAGGGTCGCGCGCCGACGGCCTCGTCGCCCTGCGCTCCCGCATCCTGCTCGACCAGGGCGCCTTCGGCGACTGGGCGGTGGATGGCGGCGTCGCCGTGATGATCGGCGGCCCGTACGGCTGGCAGGCCTGGGAGTCGACGAGCTACGGCGTCGTCACCAACCGCTTCAACACCGGCGCCTATCGTGGCCCCGGTGGCCCGCAGGTGGTGTTCGCGCTCGAGCAGCTCGTCGACGAGCTGGCGCAGGAGCTGGGCGTCGACCCGCTCGAGCTCCGGCGGCAGAGCGCGGCAGTGGAGGGCGACACCGTGTTCGACGGGACGCCCTGGCCGGCGGTCGCGGCCCGCGAGGTGATCGAGCGGACGCAGCTCCACCCGCTGTGGGCGAAGCGCGGCTCGCTCCCGGCGAACGAGGGCATCGGCGTCGCGGCCGGCGTCTGGATGGGGGCTCGCTTCCCCTCTTCGGCGACGTGCCGTGTCGACCAGGACGGCGGCATCACCGTCGTCACAGGCGCCGTGGACATGTCTGGAACAAACACGTCGTTCGCGGCTATCGCGGCCGACACGTTCGGCGTGCCGCTCAGCCAGGTGCGGGTCTCGTACGCCGACACGGCGACGGCGCCGCACGCGCCGCCGAGCGGCGGCTCCGGCGTCACCTACTCGGTGGGCCAGTCGATCCGCCTCGCCGCCCAGGACGCGAAGGATCAGCTGCTCGAGTTCGCCTCGGGCCAGATGGACGTCGCGGTCACCGACCTCGAGGTCGTCGACGGCATGGTGCGCCCAGTCGGCTCGCCCGACCGCGGCCTCTCGGTTGAGCACTTCGCCGCCCAGGTCACCGGGTTCGTCGCGGTGGCGCCGCCGATGGAGGGCCGCGGCCGCTTCGCCCCTGGCAACCCGTCGCCGTCGGTCGCGTGCCACATCGCGCACGTCCGCGTCGACCCGGACACCGGCGAGGTCACGATGGTCGACTACGCCGTGATCCAGGATGTGGGCAAGGCGCTCAACCCGGCGCTCGTCCGCGGCCAGCTCCAGGGTGGCGCCGTCCAGTCGATCGGCTGGGCGCTGTACGAGGAGCTGCAGCACGACGAGAACGGCCAGCTGCTGTCCGGCTCGTTCATGCAGTACGCCGTGCCGCGTGCCGATCTGGTGCCGCAGGTGCAGATCGACTACATCGAGGTGCCGTCGGCCGTCGGGCCGTTCGGTGCCAAGGGCATCGCCGAGGCGGCTGTCATGGCCGGCACCGGCGCCGTCGCCAACGCGGTCGCCGCCGCGATCGGCGCCCGCCTGCGCGAGCTGCCGATGACGGCGCCTCGTGTGTGGCGCGCGCTCAACGCAAAGGTGTGACGAGAGCGGGCGGCAGGAGCGGAGGGCGCGGCCAGGCGCCCTCCGCCTCCGCGCCGAACCCGCGGGCGGGCCGCTAGCTCTCGCGGTTGTGGTAGTGGGCGAACCAGACGAGCTTGGTCTCGGCGTCGCTCTTGTTCAGCCAGTAGTGCCATGCATGGGGCGTGATCTTCACGAAGTCACCCGTGGTCGCCTGCTCGATGCGGTCGCCCGTGCCGTCGCGGATGCCGATCTCGAGCGAGCCCGACTCGATGTAGAGCGCGATGTCGTAGTAGGTGAGGTGCTCGTGCCAGTCCTCGCCGCCGCCCGGGCCGACCAGGACGGTGCCGAAGTGGACGCCCTCGGTGCGCGACAGGCCCCGCCGGTCGCCCTCGGGACGCTCGGGCGAGACGATCTCCGAGTCGGAGGCGAACCTGACCGCGGTGCCGATGCTGTACGGCGCCTTGATGTACGGCATGTTCGGTAGGTTCGGGTCGAGTGACGCCGTCAGCGGGTAGCTCCCGGCCTTCACCACGCTTGCCGGCTCCCAGTTGCTCATCGTGCTGCTCCCCCGTCTGTGTGACTGCGCGGACTCCGAGCCCGGGAGCATACGCCGGTGCCCGCCGTCGTGCATGATCCCCGGCGATGCCTGCGATCGCCGAGCGCCCGGTCGTGTTCTTCGCCGACGGCGTCCGCCTGCGCGGCTACCTGACGGCCCCGGAGGGTGCCCGCGGACTGCCGGCAGTCGTGCTCTGCCACGGCTTCCTCTGCACGATGGCGATGGATCTTCCCGGCTACGCCCGCCGCCTTGCCGACGAGGGCTTCGCTGTGCTGCGCTTCGACTACCGGGGCTTCGGAGAGAGCGACGGCGAGCCGCGCGCCGAGCTGCTGCCGCTGCGGCAGTCGGACGACGTGCGGGCCGCGGTGTCGTTCCTGCGCTCGCAGCCCGAGGTCGACCCCGCACGGATCGCCCTCTGGGGGACGAGCTTCGGCGGTGCCGTCGTCCTCCACGCGGCTGCACTCGACGAGCGCGTGTGCGCCGTCGTCGCCAACGTGCCCGTCACGAACGGGCGGGCCTGGATCCGCTCGGTCAACAGCGACGAGAGCTGGGCCGGCGTCGAGGCAGCGCTCGAGGCCGACCGGGCCCGCCGCGCCCTCACGGGAGTCTCCGCGGTCGTGCCGGTCTCGGCCTTCCGGCCACCGCTGCCCGACCCCGACCGCGACGCCTTCTTCGCCCGCCATGCCGCGCACGTCTCGGCCCGCGAGCTGTCGTGGGCGTGTGTCGACGCCGTGCTCGACTTCGCGCCCGACGGGCTGGCCGCCCGGATCGCGCCCAGGCCGCTGCTGCTGATCGCCTCGCCCAGCGACACCGTCGCGCCGGTCGCGCAGGCCGAAGCGGCTTTCGCCCACGCAGGCGAGCCGAAGCGCCTCTTCCTGCTCCCGGCCGGCACGACCCACTTCGCGGTGTACGTCGAGCCGGCGCTGACGACGGTGCTCGCCGAAACCGTCACCTGGCTGCGCGCCGCCGTGGCCGACCTGACCGTGGCCGACCTGATCTAGCGCTTGCCGCGCTCCTCGCGGGGTGCCCGCACGATCGCCAGCGGCACCTGCGCGTGGTGCGCCACCTGCTGGCTCACCGAGCCGAGCAGCAGGCTGGTGAAGCCGCCGTGCCCGCGCGAGCCGACGACCAGCAGCTCGGCGCCTTCGGCTTCCGCCACGAGCGCACCGGCGGCCTGCCCCTCGACCGCCACCGTCTCGATCTCGATGCCGGCGGCATCGCCGACCAGCGCCCGGGCGGTGGCGAGCCGCTCGTTCGCGGCCTGCTCCTCTGCCTCGCGCAGGTCGAACGTCGGCACGTAGGCCATGCCCGCGTAGGCGGCGCTCGGCGTCGACCACACGGTGACGATGCGCAGCGCCGCGCCGCGCAGGCGCGCCTCCTCGATCGCGAAGCGCAGTGCCTCGTCGCCGCTCTTCGACCCGTCGATCCCGACCACGATCCGGCCCATCGCCACTCCTTCGGTCACCTGCGGTGACTGTTGCTGCTCCTGGTCCTACCCGAAATCGGCGGTTGCATGCGCGCGCCGGGCGCGGGACGGCACCGCGAGCGCGGCCGCCGCTCCCACGATCATCATCCCGGCGCACGTCGCGAACGCCACGGTGAAGCCGCGCTCGCGGGGAAGGCCGGTCGCCAGCAGGTTGGCGGCGAGGATGCCGGCCGAGACCTGGCTGCCGAGCGAGCTGCCGATGTTGCGCATGATCGCATTCATGCCCGTCGCGACGCCGGTCTGCTCGCGCGGTACCGCCTCGACGATGAGGGTGGCCATCGACGCGAACGCGAAGCCGATGCCGGCCCCCATGATGGTCGACGCGAGGTAGACCTCCCAGGGCCGGTCGTGGGCGAGGGCGAGCAGCAGGAACGCCACCGTCGACACGAGCGCGCCCAGGACGAGGGGCACCTTCGAGCCGAGCGCGTTCGCGATGCGGCCGCTCAGCAGGCTCACGGCGAGCATCGCGGCGCTCATCGGGAGCAGGAAGAAGCCGGCCTGCGTCACCGAGGCGCCGAAGCCGAAGCCGGTGCTGACCGGCATCTCGACGAACTGCGGCACGAGGACGAAGGCAGAGAACATCCCGTAGCCCAGCAGCAGCGTCGCGAGGTTCGTCGTCCACACGCCGCGCAGCCGCATCATCCGCATGTCGACCAGCGGGACTTCCGCGCGCTCCTCCACCCGTACCCAGGCGACGACGAGCGCGGCCGCGGCGGCGAACAGGCCGATCGTCGGCACCGACAGCCAGCCCCAGCGTGACCCCTCGCTGACGCCGAGCAACAGGCACACGAGCCAGGCCGAGAGCAGCACGGCGCCCAGCCAGCTGATGCGGCCGGGGGCTCGCGCCGTCGACTCGGGCACGAAGAGGAGGGTGGCGATGCCGGCGACGGCGACCACCATCAGCGGAATCCAGAACAGCCAGTGGTACGAGAGCTGCGCGACGATCGGGCCGGCGAGGACGATCCCGAGCCCGCCGCCGACGCCGAGGACTGCCGAGAGCAGGGCGATGCCGCCCGCGAGGCGCTCGCGCGGGAACTCGTCGCGGATGACGCCGTAGGCCAGCGGGAAGACGGCGCCGCCGATGCCCTGGACGGCACGGCCGACGATCATCAGCGGGAGCGCCGTGGCGAGCGCAGCGATGAGCGAGCCGACGCCGAGCGCGCCGATCGAGACGAGCATCATCCGCTTCTTGCCGAACATGTCGCCCACGCGCCCTGCGATCGGCGTCGCGATCGACGCGCCCAGCAGGTACGCCGTGAAGATCCAGGCAGCGGCTGTCGGCGTGGCGCCGAGTTCGCGCTGGATCACCGGCAGCGCCGGCGCCACCAGCGACTGCAGCAGCGCGAAGGCCGCCCCGGCCAGCGCGAGCGTGGCGAGCAGCAGGAAGGGGCGGGGGTGAGGTGGGCGGCTAGCGGACACGGGCCGTCACCGACCCTAACAGGGGGCCGGTTGCCACCCCCGCCACGGCCGCGCATACACTGACGGCGCACGATCGACGGGACGTAGCGCAGCCTGGTAGCGCACCCGCTTTGGGAGCGGGGGGTCGCGAGTTCGAATCTCGCCGTCCCGATGGAGCAGGTCAACGAGGAGGCACGGATGGAGCGCAGGAAGCTCGGCACGCAGGGCCTGGAGACGGCGGCCGTGGGCCTCGGCTGCCTCTCGATGTCCGACTTCTACGGCGACGCCGATGAGAGCGGCGGGATCGCCACGATCCAGCGGGCGCTCGAGATCGGCGTCGACTTCCTCGACACCTCCGACTGCTACGGGCCGTACGTCAACGAGGAGCTGATCGGCAAGGCGATCGCCGGCCGTCGCGACGAGGTCACCGTCGCCACGAAGTGGGGCTTCCTGCGCAACGAGCGCGGCGACTGGCTCGGCATGGACGCGACGCGCGGGCGTGCCCCCGAGGCCTGCGACGCGTCGTTGCGGCGCTTCGGCATCGATGTCATCGACCTCTGGTACATCCACTGGCCCGATCCCGCCATCCCGATCGAGGAGACGATCGGCGCGATGGGCGACCTCGTGCGCGCCGGCAAGGTGCGCTACGTCGGCATCTCCAACGTCACAGCCGAGCAGGTGCGCCGCGCCCACGCCGAGTTCCCGGTCAGCGCCATCCAGAACGACTACTCGCTCGCCGTGCGCGCCGACGAGGCCGAGGTGATCCCGACCGCGCGCGAGCTCGGCATCGGCTATGTGCCCTTCAGCCCGCTCGGCCGCGGCCTGCTCACCGGCACCGTCCACTCGAAGGAGGAGCTGGTCGTGGGCGACTTCCGGCGCTCGCTCTCGACGTTCCAGGAGGGGAACCTGGAGCACAACCTGGCGCTCGTCGAGGTGCTCGCCGGAGTAGCGCGCGAGCTGGGCGCGACGAATGCGCAGGTCGCGCTCGCCTGGGTGCTCTCGCGCGGCGACGACATCGTGCCGATCCCCGGCACGGCCAAGCGCCACCGCCTCGAGGAGAACGCCGCCGCCGCCGACCTTACCCTTTCGGCCGCACAGCTCGACCTGCTCGATCGCACCTTCTTCCCCGGGGCCCTGGCCGGCAAGAACAGCTGGTCGCGCGACGAGAAGGACATGGCCAACGCCGCCCGCCAGCGGATGCGTGAGGCTGAGCGCTCCTAGGGTGGCGCGAGCGCTCGCCGCGGTCGCCGCAGCGGCGCTCGCGGTGGCCGTCGCGACCTCGGTGCCGGCCCGCGCCGCTACCCGCGCCGCCGTCCCCGACGCTGCCCGCCCTGCCTCGGCCGCGCCGCCGTTCCGCGGTGGCATCGCCCCGCTCACCGCCGCCCAGCGCGCGGCGATGACGCCGTCCGCCTGGCGCCCCGGCTGCCCGGTCGCCCTGGCCGGCCTGCGCAGCGTCCGCGTGACACACTGGGGCTTCGACGGCCGCGTCCGCGAGGGGCGCCTCGTCGTCCACCGCGATGTCGCTCCGCGCGTGCTCGCGATCCTCCGCCGCCTCTACGCCCTGCGCTTCCCGATCCGCCGGCTCGAGCCGATCGAGGCCTACGGCGGCTCCGACTTTCGCTCGATCGAGGCCGACAACACCTCGGCGTTCAACTGCCGCACTGTCGACGGCACGCGGCGCTGGTCGGAGCACGCCTACGGCCGCGCCCTCGACCTGAACCCGCTCGAGAACCCGTACGTCGGGCGTGACGGCACCACCTCGCATGCCGCCAGCCGGCCGTACCTCGACCGCTCGCAGGCGCGGCCCGGGCTCGTGCGCGCCGGCGACGCGGTGGTGGCGGCGTTCGCGGCAGAGGGCTTCGGCTGGGGCGGAGCGTGGGGCGGAGCGAAGGATTACCAGCACTTCTCGGCCTCGGGCCGCTAGGCGGGTGCTGCCGGAGCGCGCCACCCGGCAGCCGGGGCCGGGCGCGGGTCGGGCTCTCGGGTCGAGTCTGTCGGCAGACATCAAGCCTCCAGCGTGGCGGCCAGGGCTGGCCGCTCGAAGCCACGGCGCTCGAGGCACTGCTCGACGCGCGCGACGGCCACGCTGCCGTCGCGTAAGCGGCCTGTGCCACGCGGCGAGTTGTGCGCCAGGCCCGAAACGGGATAGCGTCTCCCCGAGCGAGACCCCGCCCCGGAGGAGGACACCACGATGGCCACGACGCAGCGCAACGGCGTCATCTACGACCGGCCCGACCTGACGCTGCTCGACACGCGCGAGCTGGAGTGGGAGGAGTTCCCCGGCCTCAAGGGCTGCAAGGTGAAGACCCTCTCGCGCTTCCCTGACGGGCACGCGCAGGTGTTCCTCGTCTGGATGCCGCCGGGCTCGCCGATCCCGGTCGAGCACCTGCCGCACCGCCACTTCCACCGCACGACCTCGGAGTTCGCCTTCGTGCTGTCGGGCGAGCTGCCGCACTGGGAGTACGAGAGCGCCCAGCAGAAGCACGGCGACCTCGTGATCTTCAAGGAGGGCTTCTACATGCATCGCCAGCCGGGCTCGCTGCACGGGCTCGAGCCAGGCCCGGAGTCGGCGACCGGCTGCCTCATCCTCTTCTGGCGCGACGGCATCGGCAACTGGCTCGACGATCCGAATGCAGCCGAGGAGTCCCCGGACGTGCCGTACCCCGCATAGTGGCGGGCGGGCAGGGTGGGGCGGGCGCGGCGGACGTGACGCCGACGGTGCGGACGTGACGCCGGCGGCGCCGCAGGTCGAGGGCGCGGCTCGCGCCTGGGTGAGGGAGTCGTTGGCGGACGGGCTCGGGCTGTCGGCGCGAGTGGCTGCGGCTGCCGCGGCGGCAGCGGGGGGCGGGGCAGGGGCCGGGGCTGCAGGCGAGGTGCGGGCGCTCGCGGGCGCGCTGCCTTCCGTCACCGTCGCAACGCTCGGGTCGCGTGAGGCGCTGGAGGAGGGGGTGGAGGGCTCGTTTGCGGGGGCCGTCGAGGCGCTGGCGGCGCTGCTCGCGCCCGCTGCCGCGGCAGGCGGCAGGCTCCTCCTGATCGAGGATGAGCTGAGCCCTCCCGGCGACCC
>CANFDS010000017.1 GCA_947445525.1 Actinomycetota bacterium
GGTCGTCGAGGAGCAGCACACCGTGACGCTCGTGCTGGGCGAGGGCTGGGAGCCACCGGCCGGCACCGTCGCCGCGGCCTGCGCCGACTTCGGCCTGCCCGGCTGGGAAGTCGTCGACGGGGAGGCGCCTGCCGGGGCCGCGCCGGTGAGCGAGGAGGAGCTCGAGCGGCTGCGCATCGTCGCACGCACGCCCCGCTTCGGCCTCGAGCTCGACGACCGCGTGATGCCCGCCGAGGCCGGCCTCGTCGAGAGCACCGTCTCCTTCACCAAGGGCTGCTACCCCGGCCAGGAGCCGATCGCACGGCTGCACTACCGCGGGCACGCGAACCGGGGGTTGCGGGCGCTCGAGCTCGCCGCTCCCGGTGGCACCCTCCCCGCCTACGACGCGCCGGTGGTGCTCGACGGCAAGGAGGTCGGCCGTGTCACGAGCGCGGTGGCGGGCGCCGGCGAAGGCGTACCGCCCGGCACCGTTCTTGCCCTCGCGTACGTGCGCGCGGAAGTTCCCGAGGACGCGCCGCTCGTGGTCGCTGGAGCCCTGGCCCGGCAGCTCGCCCGTCCCTGAAAGCGCGACGACCGCCTCGCGGCGGCCGTCGGATCCTTCCCAGCGTGATGCGCCCGGCACGATTCGAACGTGCGACCTCTGCCTCCGCAGGGCAGCGCTCTATCCCCTGAGCTACGGGCGCGGGGACGGGAAAGTGTAGCGGTGGCCGGGCGTCCCCGCGCACCCCGACCACGCGACGGGCACACTAGGCGCCATGCCGCTCTATCTCTCCGAGGAGAACATCGACGCCCTGCTCACGCCCGCCGACGCGGTCACCGCCGTCGAGGGCTCGTTCGAGCGGCTCGCCGCGGGGCAGGTCGAGAACCGCCCGCGCTACCGTATCCCGGTCGAGGGCGGCCTGCTGCACGTGATGGCGGCCGTCGATCTCGGGCTCGGGCTGGCCGGGGCGAAGACCTACGTGGGCGGGCGCAACGGCGCGGCGTTCGTGATCACGCTGTTCGACGCGGTCGAGCACCGGCTGGTCGCCGTGATCGAGGCCGACCGGCTCGGCCAGCTGCGCACCGGCGCCGCCAGCGCGGTCGCTGCCAGGCACCTTGCCCGCACCGGCGCGCGCACGCTCGGCATCATCGGCACCGGCTGGCAGGCGCAGAGCCAGGTCTCCTGCATCCGTGCCGCCGTTCCCTCCATCGAGCGCGTCCTCGCCTACGGCCGCAACCCCGAGCGGCTCGCCGCCTTCTGCAAGCTCGTTGGCGCCGAGCCGGCCGAGAGCAACCACGAGGCGTCGCAGCAGGACATCGTCGTGACCATGACGACGTCGAAGGATCCCGTGGTGCGCGGCGAGTGGCTGCAGCCGGGCGCGCTCGTGTGCGCCGCCGGCGCCAACCGCGTGCAGGCGCGCGAGCTCGACAACGTCGTCCTGCAGCGCGCGGCGTTCGTCTGCTGCGACTCGCTCGAGCAGGCGAGGGGCGAGTCCGGCGACCTCGTCGAGCCGGTGGCCGCCGGCATCCTCGACTGGCTCGAGGTGCACGAGCTGCACGAGGTGGTGAGTGGTGCGGTGACGGGCCGCCAGTCCGACGACGACATCGTCGTCTTCAAGTCGAACGGCATCGCCGCCTGGGATGTGGCACTCGCGGCGTTCGCGGTCGAGCGTGCGCGGGAGCGCGGCATCGGCCTCGAGCTGCCGGGCCGGGCCCAGCGGTAGGCGTCGCGCCGAGGGCGGCTAGGCCTGGCGCTGCTGGGCGAGTACGGCGCGGGCCTCTTCGACCATGTCGTCGCCGATCGCGCGGAGCACGTCGGGCCGCTCGACTACCCGTGCGACCTCCTGCGCCGACATCCGGTTACGGATGTACGGATCGTCGAGGATGTCGTCGATCGTCTTGCCGCGGCCGTGCTCGCGGATGATGTAGGCGGCGACGCGCTCCTCGCCCGACGGCTTCGCAAACAGGAAGCTGAAAGGCGACAGGGGATTCCGGAGAAAGCTCTTGAGTGCACTCATAGTCGCCGATCTTACCCTGTTCGCGCGCGCGAGCGGGCGCTGCTAGCGTCGCCCGGTGTCGTCGACCTTGCTCAGCGCGCTCGTGGCGTCCGGCGCCACGGCCCTCGCTGCCTGGCTTGCCTGCCTCGCCGATCCCGCTCGCGCCTGGAGCTTCCGGCCCATCGCCGAGGCTGCGCCGCCGCCCCCGCCGCCCCCCCGCCGGCCGTCGGTGCGGATCGTCGTGCCGGCCCGCGACGAGTCGGCGATGCTGCCCGCAACGCTGCCGGCCCTGCTCGCGCAGGACTACCCGGGAGAGTGGGCCGTCGTGCTGGTGGACGACCGCTCGGCGGATGGGACGGCGGAGGTGGCGCGTGCGGTGGCCGCCGGGGTCGCTGCGTCGGACGCTGCCGCCACGTCGGACGCTGCCGCTCCCGCCCGCCTCGGCCCTCTGCCGCTCGAGATCGTCACCGGTGCACCGCTTCCTGCCGGCTGGGTGGGCAAGGTCTGGGCGCTGGCGCAGGGGGTCGAGGCGGCGGGCGCCTGCGACTACCTTCTGCTCACCGACGCCGACATCCGGCACGCGCCGGGGTCGCTCGCACGCCTCGTCGCCGAGAGCGAGGCCGACGGGCTGGCGCTCAACAGCCGGATGGCGCGGCTCCGTTGCGAGTCGGCCGCCGAGCGGCTGCTGGTGCCGCCGTTCGTCCTCTTCTTCAACCTGCTGTACCCCATGCGGCGCGTGAACGACCCGGCCAGCCGGGTGGCCGCGGCGGCGGGTGGCTGCGTCCTCGTGCGCTGCGACGCGCTGGCGGCGGCGGGCGGGCTCGCCGCGATCCGGGGCGAGATCATCGACGACGTCAACCTCGGGCGCGCGCTGAAGGGGCCGGTGCGGCGCGGCACCCCCGGGCGGCCGATCCGGCTGCAGCTCTCCCGCAGCGACGTCGTCAGCGTGCGGCCCTACTGCAGCCTCGGCCCGATCTGGCGGATGGTGCGGCGAACGGCGTTCACCGAGCTGCGCCACTCGTACGTGCTGCTGGTCGTGGCGGTCGCGGGGCTGGCGCTGCTGTTCGCGCTGCCGCCCGCGCTGGTGCCGGTCGGCGCTGTCGCGGCGGCGACCGGGCAGCCCGGCTGGGGTGCGGTGCTGGCGGGGCTGGGCGCCGCGGGCTGGCTGGCGACGGCGGCGGTGGCGTGGCGCGCCACGCGCTTCTTCGGCCTCTCGCCCGGCTGGGCGCTGACGCTGCCGCTGGCAGGCGTCCTCTACGGCGGCATGACGCTCGACTCCGGGCGGATGCACCTGCTCGGCCGGCGCCGCGCCTGGTGAGCCGCGCCCCCGCGAGGTGCCACCGCTGACCGGCGCGCCGCGACCCGCCCCCGGCGCCGCGATACGATCCCGCCCATGACGACGACGCGCACCTTCGGGCTCTTCATCAACGGCGAGACGGTCGATGCCGCCTCCGGCGACACCAGGCAGCTGGTCGAGCCGGCCAGCGGCCAGCCGTTCGGCACCGTGCACCTGGCCGGCCCTGAGGACGTCGACCGCGCGGTCGCCGCCGCCCGCGCCGCCCTCGACGGCGCCTGGGGCCGCACCGGCGGCACCGAGCGCTCGCGCCTGCTGCACGCTCTCGCCGACGCGATCCTCGCCAACCGCGCCGAGCTCGTCGAGCTGGAGGCGCGCAACGTCGGCAAGGCCGTCTCCTCGGTCAAGGCCGAGGTCGGCGGCGCGGCCGAGTGCTTCCGCTTCTACGCCTCGGCGATCGGCACCATCTCGGGCCGCTCGAACGCGCTGGGCGCCTCCCTGCTCACGTACACCCTGAAGGAGCCGGTCGGCGTCGCCGCCCAGATCGTCCCCTGGAACTACCCGCTGCTGATGGCGGTCTGGAAGCTCGCCCCGGCGCTCGCCGCGGGCTGCCCCGTCGTCCTCAAGACCGACCCGCAGACGCCCGCCACCGCCCTGCGTATCGCCGAGCTCGCGCTCGAGGTCGGCTTTCCCGCCGGCGCGATCAACGTCATCGCGGCCGACGGCCCCGGCACGGGCTCGTACCTCGTCCGCCACCCCGGCGTCGACAAGGTCGCCTTCACCGGCTCCACGCGTACGGGCATCGAGATCATGAAGCTGGCCGCCGAGAGCATCAAGCGCGTCACGCTCGAGCTGGGCGGCAAGAGTCCGAACCTCGTGTTCGCCGACGCGAACCTGGCCGACGCGATCCCGTCGTCGGTGTGGGCGATCTACTACGCCTGCGGCCAGAGCTGCGAAGCCCGCTCGCGCGTACTCGTCGAGCAGTCGCTATACGACGACTTCGTGGCGCGCTTCGTCGAGGCGGCCGCGAAGATCAAGCAGGGCGACCCGCTGGAGGCCGACACGCAGATCGGCTCGCTCATCTCGCTCGCCCACCGCGAGCGTGTGCACGGCTTCGTCGATCGCGGCAGTGCCGGCGGCGCCGAGGTCGTGCTGGGCGGCAAGCTCCCCGACGGCCCCGGCGCCTTCTACCCGCCGACGGTGCTGGCGCAGGTGGACAACGCGATGGAGATCGCCCAGGAGGAGGTCTTCGGGCCGGTCGTCACGGTCATCCCGTTCGCCGACGAGGCCGACGCGATCCGCATCGCCAACGACGTGCGCTACGGCCTCTTCGCCACCGTCTGGAGCGGCGATCCCGCGCGCGCCCTGCGCGTTGCCTCGCGCATCAAGTCCGGCATGGTTGGCATCAACATGCCGTACACGGCATTCCCGGGGATCCCGTTTGGCGGCTACAAGCAGTCGGGCTTCGGCCGCGAGCTGTCGGTGGACGCGATCGATGCGTACCTCGAGACGAAGGGCATCCTCGTCAACACGGGCAACCGTCCGATCAACCCCTTCGGGCTATGAGCACGGCTGGCACCGACGCCGGTGCGGCGCCCGGCCCTGCCGTCCCACTCGTCCTGCTCGAGCGCGAGGCGCCGGTCGCGATCGTCCGGCTCAACCGGCCCGAGGTGCTCAACGCGCTTTCGACCGAGCTGCTGAGCGCCGTGGCGGAGACCGTGGAGGCGCTCGACGCCGACCCGGCGATCCGCTGCATCATCCTCACCGGCGGCGAGAAGGCGTTCTCGGCCGGCGCCGACATCTCGCAGTTCCTCAGTGCCTCCCCGATCGACGTCGCGCTCGGCGAGCGGATGGCGCGCTGGGATCGCTTCCGCCGGGTCAATACGCCGATCATCGCGGCCGTCGACGGCTTCGCAATGGGGGGCGGCTGCGAGCTCGTGATGGCCTGCGACATCGCGATCGCCAGCGACCGCGCGGTCTTCGGCCTGCCCGAGACGACGATCGGCGTCATCCCTGGCGCAGGCGGCACGCAGCGGGCGATCGGGATCATTGGCAAGTCGCTCGCGATGGAGATGATCCTCGCCGGCCGGCGGCTCAGCGCCCAGGAGGCGGCCGCCCACGGGCTCGTCTCACGGGTCGTCGCCCCCGACGCGTTGCTCGACGAGGCCCGCCGCATCGCGGGTGAGATCGCGAAGCGCAGCTCCGTCGCCATCCGCCTCGCGCGCGACGCCGTGAACATGGCGCTCGAGACCGGCCTCACCGCCGGCATCGAGATCGAGCGGCGCGCGATCGGGCTTGCGTTCGCCTCCGAGGACGCGCGCGAGGGCTTCACCGCGTTCGTCGAAAAGCGCCCGCCCGAGTTCAAGGGTCGCTAGGGTCCACCCCACATGGGCCGGATCGTCCTCATCGTCAACCCGTACGCGACCAAGGTCACGGAGCCGCGCGTGCGCGAGATCGAGGAGGCGCTGGGGATGGCCGGCGACGTCGAGACGCTGCTCACCGAGTGGCCCGGCCATGGCCGCGAGCTGGCGGCGATGGCGGGCGACGACGCCGAGGCGATCTGCGTCTTCTCGGGTGACGGCGTCTACAACGAGGCGCTCAACGGCACCGACTTCGCCGTGCCGATGGGCTTCATCCCCGGGGGCGGCACCAGCGTCCTGCCGCGCGCTCTTGGCCTGGCCCGCGAGCCGGTGCGGGCCGCCCAGCAGCTCGCCGAGGCGATCCAGGCCGGCCGCAGCCGGCGCATCGCGCTCGGCCGCGTCAACGGGCGCCGCTTCTCGTTCAGCGCCGGGATCGGACTCGACGCCGACGTCGTGCGTCGCGTCGACTCGCGCGGCCGCCGCGAGGGCAAGCGCCGCGCCGGCGACCTCACCTTCGTGCGCGAGCTGACCCGGATCGCCGCTCAGCACCGCGTCCGCTTTCAGCCGCAGGTCGAGATCGTCGGCATGGGCCGCGCCGTGTGCGCGCTCGTCGCGAACGGCGCCCCGTACACCTATGCCGGGCCGTGGCCGGTGCAACTGGTGCCTGGCGTCACCTTCGAGGGCGGGCTCGGCCTGACGGCGCCGCGCAGCATCCGCCCCTTCGCCATCCCCGGCCTCGTCTCGTTCGCATTCACCGGCCGCGGCGACTCCGAGCAGCTCGACCTGATCCGGGCCACCAACCTCGAGCGGATCGAGGTCGTGTGTGACCGGCCGCTCGCGCTCCAGGTCGACGGCGAGGATCTCGGCGACGTGGAGCAGGCCGTCTTCGACGTCGACCGCGACACGCTCGCCGTGCTCATCCCCGGCCCCTGAGCGTGAGCGCGCGCACCGGCCACGGCCCGGGCCTCGGCCCCTACGAGCCCATCGCCATCGCCCCCGAGCCGCCCGACCCGGCGACGGCCGCCAGCCTGCTCGCCTCCTATCGCGCCGACCTCGCCGAGCGCTTCCCCGGCGGCTTCACCCTGCCGCCCGGCTGGGTGGCCGTCGCGTCGCAGCTCGTCCCGCCGAACGGCGCCTTCCTCGTCGTCCGCTAGGGCGGCGAGCCGCTCGGCTGCGGCGCTGTCCGTGTGCTCGAGCCGGACGTCGCCGAGCTGAAGCACATGTGGGTCTCGCTGCTCCTGCGCGGCCGCGGCGTCGGCCGTCGCCTGCTCGCCGCGCTCGAGGCCGAGGCGCGTGCCCTGGGCTGCGCCACCGTCCGCCTCGACATCAGCCCGCTCCTAGTCGAAGCGGTCGCCCTCTACCGCAGCGTCGGCTTTCGCGAGATCCCGCGCTACAACGACAACCCGCTGTGCGGGATCTGGATGGAGCGCCGGCTCGGCTGACCCGGCCGGGCTTCCAGCCGCGGGCGACGTTGCTAGGCTCGAGGGCGATGGAGCCGCACGTCGCCGCCCAGCCGACCGCCGTCGGGCCCGCGCGGGCGATCAAGGCGCTCCGGCGGCGCCAGAACTGGGTGCAGCTCGCGCAGTTCCTCGTCGTCGGCGGCATCGGGTATCTCGTCAACCTCGGCGTCTACACGGGGCTCGTGCACGGTGTCGGCCTGCACTACATCGGTGCTGCCGCGCTCTCGTTCGCGGTCGCCGTCACCAACAACTACCTGCTCAACCGCCTCTGGACGTTCCGGCGCTCGCGCGGCAACGCCGCCCACCAGGGCGCTCGCTTTCTCGTCGTCGCGCTCATCTCGCTCGGCTGCAACCTCCTCATCCTCCGCGGGCTCGTCGCCGCCGACCTCGGCAAGGTGACGGCGCAGGCCATCGCGATCGTCCTCGTCACACCGCTGAACTTCGTCGGCAACAAGCTCTGGTCGTTCCGCCGGTCGTAGGGCGGGCGGGGAGGCGGATGGCGCTACGGCCGGTGCTGGGTGTGGCCGTGGCGGCCGCAGTGGCCCTCCTCGCCGTCGGGCCGGCAGCCGCAGCGGCGCCCGCAGCCGCAGCACCACCCGCAGCCTCGGCCGCGCCGGCGACCCACGCCAAGCCTGCCTCCGCCCCCGCCCCCCGGCTGACGAGCGCGCGTGCCACCGCGATCTTCCTGCGCAACGGCAAGATCGCCGCGTGGCTCCACCGCTATCCGCAGGCGTCCCTCGTGACCCAGGCGACCTGGGACAAGGTCACGCGTGACTGGGACGTGGCCGCGTGGTCGGGCAAGGCGGGGCAGATCGCCAAGGGCCGCGTCGCCGACCAGACCGGCACCGTGACGGAGGCGTGGACGGGGCCGCAGGTGGCCTGGACGATGGCCCGCGGCGGGCGCGGCTCGTTCGGCGGCGACCTCGTCAACGACCCCTGGGTATGGCTCGGCTTCTCGGCGCCGTTCCTGCTCGGCCTGGCCGACCTGCGTCGGCCGTTCGCGCTGCGCAACCTCGACCTGCTCGTGCTGCTCTCGCTGCTCGCGTCGCTCTGGCTCTTCAATCGCGGCGACATCTTCAACGCCATGCCGCTCGTGTATCCGCCGCTCGTGTACCTGCTCGCTCGGCTCGCCTGGATCGGGTCGGGCCGCCGGCGGGCGCCGCGGCGACGGTCGCGCCCGCTCTGGCCGGTCTGGCTGCTCGTCGCCGCGGCCGTGCTCGTGTGCGGCCTGCGCGTCGGCCTTAACGCCTCCGACTCCAACGTGATCGACGTCGGCTACGCGGGCGTCATCGGCGCTGAGCGGATCGCGTACGGCCAGGCGCCCTGGGGCAACTTCCCATTAGAGGACACGCGGCCAGCCTGCGGCCCAGCCGACTCCGCCGGTGACATCCGCGACCGTGTCCAGACGGACGGCCGCTGCGAGTCCGGCAACCCGCGCGGCGACACCTACGGGCCGGTTGCCTACCTCGCCTATCTGCCCGGCTACGGCGCGGCCGGCTGGAACGGCAAGTGGGACACCGGCCGCGGCTGGTCGGCGCTGCCGGCGGTGCACATCACGTCGATCCTCTGGGATCTGCTGACGGTGCTGGGCCTGGCACTCGTCGGCAGGCGCTTCGGCGGCAACCGCTTCGCCGCGACGCTCTGCCTGGCGTGGGCCGCGTACCCGCTTACCCTCTACGCGTTCATGTCCAACACCAACGACGCGGTCGCGCCCGCCCTGCTCGTCTTCGGCTTCTGGCTGGTCACGGCGCCGTGGGCGCGCGGTGCCGCGGTGGCGCTCGCGGGCTGGACGAAGCTGGTGGCGCTCGTGTTGGCGCCGCTCTGGGCTGCGTACCCGGACGGGCTGCGGGCGCGCACCGCCGCCCGCTTCGCGGCGGGCTTCGCCGCCGTCTCGCTGGCCGTGTTCTCGCTGCTGCTGCTGGAGCCCGACGTGCTGCACGCCGCACGCGTGTTCGCCGAGCGGACGTTCTCCTGGCAGCTCGGTCGGGGCTCGCCCTTCTCGCTGTGGGACTGGGGCGCCTACCACGCCGCCGGCATCCCCGACCTGAAGCTGGTGCAGTGGGTGTTGCAGGGCGCGCTCGTCGTGGCCGCGCTCGGGCTCGCCGTGTTCCCGCGCGGTCGGCGGTCGCCGCTGCAGCTCGCGGCGCTGACGGGCGCGCTGCTCGTCGGCTTCCAGCTCGTGCTCACCCACTGGTCGTGGCTCTACGTGCCCTGGGCGTTTCCGTTCGTGGCGATCGCACTGCTGGCCCCGGAGCGGGCGCTGGCGAGCCGGCCGGCGCCGGCGGCCGCCCCTGCGCCGGGTGTGGCTGCCGCAGCGGGTGGGAACGGTGGCCGTGCAGCGGCGTGACCTCCTGACGGCGGCGGGCGCGACCCTCGCCGCCGCCGCCGCGCTCATCGGCGTCTGGGCCGTACTGCACCACGGCTTCTACGGCCGCGACACGATCACCGACTTCCCGGTGTACGAGCGCTACGGCTGGGCGATGGCCGACGGGCAGGTGCCCTTCCGCGACTTCCGGCTCGAGTACCCGCCAGGCGCGCTGCCCGTCTTCGTCCTGCCCGCCCTCGGCACCGCCGCCGACGACGGCTACACCGACCGCTTCGGGCTGCTGATGCAGATCGCTGGAGTGCTCGCGCTGGGCGGGGTCGCCGCGGCCGCGCTCGCGCTGCGGGCGACCCGGCGCCGGCTGGCGCTCGCCCTGCTGGCGCCCGCCGTGCTGCCGCTGGCGCTCGGCAGCGTGATCGTGTCGCGCTTCGACCTATGGCCCGCAGCCATCACCGCCGTCGCGCTCGCCGCGCTGCTGCTCGGCCGCTGGCGCATCGGCGGCGCGGTGCTGGGGCTCGCCTTCATCACGAAGATCTACCCGCTCGTGCTGCTGCCGGTGGCCGTCGCGGCGGCGTGGCGGGCCCGCGGCCGGCGCGAGGGCATCGCCGTCGCCGTCGCGTTCCTCGCCGTCGCGCTCGCCGTGCTCGTGCCCTTCCTCGTGCTGTCGCCGGCCGGGATCTGGGAGATGGTGGTGCGGCAGTCGACGCGGCCGCTGCAGGTCGAGAGCCTCGGGGCCGGCATCCTGCTGGCCGCACACCAGGCGTTCGACGTCGGCATCACCTTCCGCTCGGGCCACGGCTCGCAGAATCTGACGGGCGTGCTGCCCGACGCGCTCGGCGCGCTCCAGACCCTCGCGCAGGTGGCCGTGCTGCTCGCCCTCTGGGTCGGCTTCGCCCGCGGCCCGATCGACCGGGAGCGGCTCGTGCGCGGCTCTGCCGCCGCTGTCGTGGCGTTCGTCGCGCTGGGCAAGGTGCTCTCGCCGCAGTACCTCGTCTGGCTGCTGCCGCTCGTGCCGCTCGTCGGGGGGCGTCGAGGCATCCGCGCGGTCGTCCTGCTCGCGATCGCGTGCGTGCTCACCCAGCTCTGGTTCCCGTTTCGCTACTGGCAGCTCGTCGCGCCGCTGATCACTCCCGGCACCGAGCCCGACGCCCTCGCCTCGTGGCTCGTCCTGGCCCGTGACCTCGTGCTGCTGACACTGCTGTGGACGCTGGCCGGGCCGGAGCTCAGGGATACGGCCGCACGAGCGGCTCGATGGCGGTCGCGAGCCCTGACGGCGCGCAGTCGATGACGACACCCTCGATCCGCACGCCGCCCTCGGCCGTCTGAAAGCGCACCGGCAGCCCGGTGCGCATCCGGTGGATCGCAAGGCGTGCCTCGACGCCGATCACCGAGTCGTGCGGCCCCGTCATGCCCGCGTCGGTGATCGCGGCCGTACCGCCCGCCAGGATGCGGGCGTCGGCGGTCTGGACGTGCGTGTGGGTGCCGACGACGGCAGTCACGCGACCGTCAAGCCAGCGCGCCATGCCGACCTTCTCGCTCGTCGCCTCGGCGTGGAAGTCGACGAGGACGAACGTCGCCTGCTCGCGCGCCTCCTCGACCAGCGCGTCGACCACCTCGAACGGCGCCGCCGCCACCGTCAGCGTCAGCGAGCCCATCAGGTTGATCACCGCCACGGTCGAGCCGTCCCGTGCAGCGATGACGCAGAGCCCGCGGCCGGGCGCCGCCGCCGACAGGTTCGCCGGCCGGATCAGCCGCTCGGAGCGCTCCAGGTACGGCCCGATCTCGTCGCGCGCGAAGGCGTGATTGCCGAGGGTGATGGCGTCTGCGCCGGCGGCCAGCAGCCGGTCGGCCAGGCGCGGCGTGATGCCGCGGCCGTCGGCGACGTTCTCGCCGTTGATCACGCAGCAGTCGATCGCCAGCTCCTCGATCAGGCCGGGCAGGCGCTCCTCGACGGCCTGTCTCCCCGGACGACCGACGACGTCTGCGAGAAAGAGCAGCCTCAGCGGAGTGGAAGGGTCGCGGCCGGCCGGACCTCGATCGCCGCGTGGTTGCCGGCGTCGCGGCTGTAACGGGCGAGCGCCTGGCGCTCGGCCCCGGAGAAGTCGATCAGCGTGCCCAGCTTCGACGTGCCCGACTCGACCGCCGAGCCGACCGTCAGCAACGGGTCGGGCTGCAGCCGCGAGACCGACACGACGATCGACGGCGACCCGGTCGGCTGGATGTCGATGCGCGACCCGTACTCGCGCCCGTTGAGCAGCAGCGGCGTGAACGCCACCACCGTCCCGTCGACCGGGGCGTAGACGTCCGTGCCCGCCGGCGCGCCCACGTTGAGCAGCCCGGTCGGCGCACCGTCGCCGCCATCCAGCTGAAAGTACCGCAGGCCACCGTGCTCGGAGCCGAACACGCGGTGGAAGACGCTCAGAAGGAACCCCTCGTTGCCGCGCCGGCCGAGCGGCGTCAGCGGCAGCGCGTCCGGGCGCCCGTCGTGGTAGGCGATCGCGGTGACCAGTGGGTGCACGATCGGAATCTGGATGCGCAGCGGGCCCTGCAGGGCCACGACGAACGGCGCGGGCGGCCCGTCGACGGCGGCGGCTACGGCTGCCGGCAGCGGCTGCTTCGTGGCTGAGCCCTGTGAGAGCAGGACGACGAGGAGCGCCGTCACGAGCCCGGCGGCGGCGAGCAGCGCGAGCAGCGCTACCCGGCGGCGACGGGCCACGGCACGCCGTTCGCCGCGTGTCGGGTGGCGGGCGCCGACCGTTGCTGCGCGCGGCGGCATCGCCAGTCACCGTAGCGCAACCGCTCCGACACCGGCAAGACCCCACTTCGTGGTGCGGGTCGTAGAGACGCGCCACCCTGCGAGCTACGATTGCGCGGGTGACCGGCGCCAGCCCGAAGTTGCAGATCCCGCGCTGGATCCAGCTCGTCGGGCTACCGCTGCTGCTGCTGTTCGTCTGGACCGTCGCGGGCCATGTCCGGCACGTGATCTTCCTGTTCCTGATCGCGTCGCTGATCGCGCTGTTGCTCAACCCGATCGTGCGCCGCCTTGCGCGACACGCGCACGTCCCGCGCGGCATCGCCATCGCGCTCGTATACGTCGCCTTCCTGATCGCCGTCGTCGCTGCGCTCGGCGGCATCGGCACCGTGATCGTCGACCAGACCCGTACCGCCGGCACGCGCGTCGACGACTACTTCACCAAGGTCGACCGCCCCGGTGGGCAGGTCGCCGCCGACCGCGACGTCGACCGGCTGCAGCAGTGGCTGGACGACCGCGGCCTCACCATCGACGTCGGCACGCCCGGGCACAGGCTGGTCGAGGACATCCGCCGGAAGGACGTCGGCAAGTACACGACGCGCGCGGTCAACTTCCTCGAGGGCGCCGCCGTCTCGCTCGGGCGCACGCTCTTCGACCTGGTGCTGTTGATCGTCGTCTCGATCTACATGCTGCTCGGCACGCCGCGGCTGGCCCGCTCGATCGACCGGCGCTTCCCGCCCTTGCCCGGCACGCGGCCTCTGCTGAGCCGGATGGAGCACGCCCTGGCCGGCTATGTGAAGGGGCAGCTCCTGCTGTCGCTGATCATCGGTGCGAGTGCGGGCCTGGGACTCTGGATACTCGACGCCGCCGGCCTCTTGCCCGGCGTCGGCACCTACATCCTGCTGTTCGCCGCCTGGGTCGCGTTCACCGAGCTGATCCCGTACGTCGGTCCCTGGATCGGGGGCATCCCGCCGTTCATCTACGCCATCGTCGTGGATCCGCTGTCGGCGATCTGGGTCACCCTGCTCTTCCTCTTCATCCACCAGGTGGAGGGGCACATCGTGATCCCGAACGTGATGAGCCGCGCCGTGCGGCTGCACCCGCTGCTGGTCATCTTCGGCCTCGTCGCCGGCCTCGAGATCTACGGGCTGCCCGGCGTGCTGGTGGCGCTGCCGCTGCTCGCGTCTGCCCGTGCTGTATGGGAGTTCTTCGGCGAGCGGGTGGAGTTGCAGCCGTGGCGTGGCGGTGGGCCGAACCCGGTCGAAGCCGAGGTGGAGCCGCCGGCGGCGGCGACGGCACCCGTGCCGCTGCCCCTGCCCGCGCTGCCCCCGCCCCCGCCCGAGCCGGTGCCGCCCGCCGTACCGACCTCCGGCGACTAACCTAGGGCCGTGTCCTCGTTCCCGTCGACCCGTCTGCGGCGGCTGCGCCGCACGGGCGTGCTCCGCTCGCTCGTCCGCGAGACCGAGCTGTCACTCGACGACGTGCTCATGCCCCTCTTCGTCGTGCCCGGCCAAGGCATCGTGCGGCCCCTCGCCGGCCTGCCTGGGATCGTGCAGTACTCGGTCGACGAGCTGTGCCGCGAGGCCGCCGGGCTGCAGCGGCTCGGCATCCCCGGAATCCTTCTTTTCGGGCTGCCCGAGGAGAAGGACGACGTCGGCTCCGGCGCGTATGCCGACGACGGCATCGTGCAGCGCGCCCTGCGCGCGCTCCGACGCGAGGTGCCGGGCCTGCTGCTGCTCACCGACGTGTGCCTCTGCGAGTACACGGCGCACGGCCACTGCGGCGTCATTCGCGACGGCGACGTCGACAACGACCCGACGCTCGACCTGCTCGCGCGCACCGCAGTCAGCCACGCCGCCGCCGGTGCCGATATCGTCTGCCCGAGCGACATGATGGACGGCCGCATCGCCGCGCTCCGCCGTGGCCTCGACGGCGCCGGCCACCCGGGCATCCCGATCGTCTCGTACGCTGCCAAGTACGCCTCCGCCTTCTACGGCCCGTTCCGCGAGGCGGCCGAGTCGACCCCCGCGTTCGGCGACCGCCGCAGCTATCAGCTCGACCCCGCGAACGTGCGCGAGGCGCTGCGCGAGTGCGCGCTCGATCTCGAGGAGGGCGCCGACGTCCTCATGGTGAAGCCGGCCCTGCCGTACCTCGACGTGATCCGCGCGGTGCGCGACCGCTTCGACGCGCCCGTCTGGGCGTACAACGTGTCGGGCGAGTACGCGATGGTGAAGAGCGCCGCGGCCGGCGGCTGGATCGACGAGCGGCAGGCCGCGCTCGAGACCCTCGTCGGCATCAAGCGCGCCGGCGCCGAGGTGATCCTGACCTACTGGGCGAAGGAGCTGGCCGCGTGGCTGTAGCCGGCGGCAGGCCGGGCAGCCCCGGCCTGGGCGGCCCCCGCTCCGAGCGCTGGAAGCGCGCGCTGGCGGTGATCCCCGGCGGCGTCAACTCGCCGGTGCGGGCGATGCGCGCAGTCGGCCTCGACGAGCCGCTGTTCATCGAGCGGGGCGAGGGCGCGACCATCACCACCGCCGACGGCGAGCGCTACCTCGACTGGGTGCAGTCGTGGGGGCCGCTCATCTTCGGCCACGCCGACCCCGAGGTCGTCCGCGTCATCCAGGCCACCGCGGCGAAGGGCACGACCTTCGGCGCCGCTACCGAGCTCGAGGTCGACCTCGCCGCCGAGCTCGTCGACGCCGTCCCCTCGATCGAGAAGGTGCGCCTCGTCTCGTCCGGCACCGAGGCCGCGATGAGCGCGATCCGGCTCGCCCGCGGCTTCACCCGGCGCGACCGCATCATCAAGTTCGTCGGCAACTACCACGGGCATGCCGACGCGCTGCTCGTCAGCGCCGGCTCCGGGCTCGCGACGCTCGGGATCCCGTCGGGGCCGGGCGTGCCGTCGGGCGCCGTCGTCGATACGATCGTCGTGCCGTACAACGACATCGTCGCGGTTGCGGACGCCGTGGCGCGCTACGGCGAGGGTCTGGCGGCGATCCTCTGCGAGCCGGTGGCGGGCAACATGGGCGTCGTCCCGCCGGAGCCGGGCTTCCTGGAGGCGCTGCGCCAGCTCGCCTCGGCGTGCGGCGCGCTGCTCGTCTTCGACGAGGTGATCACCGGCTTCCGGCTCGGCCGCGGCGGCGCGCAGGAGCGCTACGGCGTCATCCCCGACCTGACGATCCTCGGCAAGATCGTCGGTGGCGGCCTCCCGCTGGCGGCGTTCGGCGGCCGCGCCGACGTGATGGACAGCCTCGTCCCGGCCGGCGACATCTACCAGGCCGGCACACTCTCGGGCAACCCGCTCGCCACCGCGGCGGGCCTCTCGGTCGTCCGCCGCCTGCGCGACCCGCGCATCTACGAGGAGCTGGAGCGCAAGGGCGCCCGCCTCGAGGCCGGCCTGCGCGAGGCGACCGCCGGCCATCCGGTCACGCTCGCCCGCGTCGGCGCGCTGAGCACCCTCTTCTTCAACGCCGGCCCGTGCCGCAGCTGGGACGAGGTCGCCACCAGCGACACCGCCCGCTACGGCGCGCTCTTCCGCCACCTGCTGGCGCGCGGCATCTACGTCGCCCCCAGCCAGTTCGAGGCGACGATGCTCTCGACCGCGCACAGCGACGCCGACATCGACCGCACCGTCGAGGCCGTCGCGGAGTTCATGCGTGCCTGACCTCGCGCCCGGCGTCGCGCCCGACCCCGCCTCTGCTCCCGTGCCCGCCGGCACACCCTCGGTGTGGGCTGCGATCGTCGCCGAGGCGGCCGAGGAGTCCCGGTTGTGGGCCGACGCCACCCTGCCGCCCGTAGAGCGCGAGGAGGTCGCCGGCTTCTCGCAGCTGGGCGACCCGCTCTACGCGCTCGGCCTGGAGACGATCTACGAGGGCTATCTCGTGCACTACGGCCGGCCCCGCCTGTTCGCGCCCGCCGATCGCGACACGGCGATCCTCCTCGGCGACTACCTTTACGCGCACGGCCTCGTTCGTGTTGCCGAGCGCGAGGATGTCGTCGCCGTCGCGAACCTGGCTGAGCTGATCTCGCTTTGCTCGCTGCTGCAGGGCGAGCGGAAAGGTGGGGACGGGCCCTTGTGGGCGGCCCATGCGGCGCTGCTCGCCGAGGGCGGGCTGGCCGAGGCCAGGGCAGCGCTGCGCGACCTCGACGACCCGGCCCCGCTGCTCGCCCTGGCGCGCGAGGCTGCCGGTGTCGAGGCCGTCGCAACAGCCCTTGCTGCGCACGAGCGCCGCGTGCGTTAGCATCTCGCTCGTGAACGCACTCGCATTCGTCCTGTTCGACGCGTCCAAGGAGGGCAAGAGGATCGTCCTTGGCATGCTCGCCACCGGCGGCGTCTTCATCGGCGTGATCGCCCTCGGCCAGCTCGCCCACTGGGCCAGCTCGCGGCGCCACAAGCGCTAGGCGCCCCGGCAGCGCGCCCGAGCCTGGCCCCGTAGCTTGCCGCCCGTCGCGGCCGGGGCGTCGGTGACGGCATGCTCCTGCGCCGGCCCAATCGCACCCGGCTCGTAGCCGAGCTCGCGCACGACGTGGCCGCCGCTGAAGCCCGGCCCGCCACCGGTCACATAAACGCGCACGCTGCCACTCTGCTGCGACCCAGCCCTGCAGGCGTTCCGTAGACTCACCGGCGATGGCGCTGCGGGACCTCCGTGAATGGATCGCGCTCCTCGAGCGGGAGGGTGAGCTCGTCCGTGTCCAGGCCGAGGTCGACCCGTATCTCGAGGTCACCGAGATCGTCGACCGGACGGTGAAGGCGAAGGGCCCGGCGCTGCTGTTCGAGAACGTCAAGGGCGCGCGCCACCCGCTGCTGATCAACCAGTTTGGTACCGAGCGGCGCATGTGCCTGGGCTTCGGCGTGAAGAGCCTCGACGACGTGGCCGCCCGCCTGGGTGAGGTCTTCGAGATGCAGCCGCCGCAGGGCCTCATCGAGAAGGTGAAGGGCCTGCAGAAGCTGAAGTCGATCGCCGACTCGCGCCCGAAGCTCGTCAGGAGTGGCCCCAGCCAGGAGATCGTGCTCACCGGCGACGACGTCGACCTCGATGTGCTGCCGATCCTGCACTGCTGGCCCGGCGACCCTGCCCCCTTCATCACGCTGCCGGCGGTGATCACCAACGACCCGCGCACCGGCACGCGCAACGTCGGCATGTACCGGATGCAGAAGATCGACCGGCACACGACGTTCATGCACTGGCAGCTGCACAAGGACGGCGCCGCCGACTGGCGCGGCATGGGCGAGCGGCTCGAGGTCGCCGTCGCCTTCGGGCTCGACCCGATCACCGCATACTCGGCCTCGGCGCCCCTGCCCAAGCACATCGACGAGTTCATGCTCGCCGGCTTCCTCCGCGGCGACGCTGTCGAGCTGGTCAAGGGCAAGACCGTCGACCTCGAGGTGCCGGCGCACGCCGAGATCGTCATGGAGGGCTACATCCAGAAGGGCGAGCTCGGCGTCGAGGGCCCCTTCGGCGACCACACCGGCTACTACTCGCCGGCCGAGCCGTTCCCGCTCTTCCACCTCACCGCGATCACGATGCGGCGCGATGCGATCTACCCGGCGATCATCGTCGGCAAGCCGCCGGCCGAGGACGAGTGGCTCGCCAAGGCGACCGAGCGGATCTTCCTGCCCGCGATCCGCATGACCGTGCCGGAGATCGTCGACTACGACCTGCCCACCGCGGGCACGTTCCACAACTGCGCGATCGTCTCGATGCGCAAGACCTATCCCGGCCATGCCCGCAAGGTGATCCACGCGGTCTGGAGCCTCGGCCTGCTGTCGCTCACGAAGTGCGTCGTCGTGGTCGACGAGCACGTCAACGTGCACGACTACCAGGAGGTCTTCTTCAAGGTCTGCGCCAACGTCGACCCGGAGCGCGACATCGTCATCACGAAGGGTCCACTCGACCAGCTCGACCATGCGCCGACGCTCGAGGCGTTCGGCGGCAAGATGGGCATCGACGCTACGCACAAGGGCCCGGCCGAGGGCACGCGGCCCTGGCCCGAGGAGATCGAGATGAGCGCGGAGGTGCGCTCGCTCGTCGACCGGCGCTGGCAGGAGTACGGGTTCCCGCCGAAGAACTGACGCATCCGACGGCCGGATCCGTCATAGTTCCGCTCGCACCGTCTGTTACAGCGTTGACACCCGGTGGGCCCGAGAGATTCAATCCAGTTGTTCGTAAGCGAAGGGAAGGCGTCAGCAGCACCGTGCAGCACGACGGTCGCGACAACACTATTGCTCGGAGCCTGTGGCCGTTCGGGTTCGCCCTGGCAGCCGCAGCCTTCCTCGTCGGCCTGGTCTTGAGCTGGTGGATCGTCGCCATCGGCGGCGGCGCAGCGCTCGTCATCGGCGCCCTCTGGATCACCGACAGCATCCGCCGTCGGCACCCGCACCTGCTGGAGGAGACCGAGGAGCACAGCGCCGAGGCACCGGCTCCGGCACCGGCCCGTCCTGCGCCCGCCGCACCCGAGTTCACCCGCTCACGCTTCCTCGAGGCGTCGACGCTCGGCCTCGGCGCCGTGATGGGCGGCGCGATCACCGTGCCGGCCGTCGGCTTCATGATCGCCCCCGCCTTCGAGCAGCAGCGCCACGGCGACGCCGACCTCGGCCCGATCGAGAACTTCCCTGAAGGCACGTACATGGTCACGACCTTCATGCTCGACAAGAAGGAGGGCGATGTCAGCCGGCGCACGGCGTACATCCGCTACAACGGCCTGCTCCAGGAGCAGCCCAGCTTCACGATCGTCTCGAACCGCTGCTCGCACCTCGGCTGCCCGGTGCAGCCGAGCGGCCCGATCTCCGAGGAGCCGAAGACGATCGAGACCCCGAACGGCGAGGTCGTGCTGAGCGAGTCGAATCCCGCCGGCTTCGGCTGCCCGTGCCACGGAGGCGCGTACGACGCGGAGGGCAATCGCACCGCGGGCCCGCCCGTCCGTGCGCTCGACCGCTACGAGTACTCCATCGTCGGCGGCAGCCTCCACATCGGCAAGATGTATAGCGTCGGCACGGTGCAGGGCACGGGCGCCGACGCCAGGATCCGCAAGTTCACTCTCGCTGCCCCCGGCCAGCACGTCGATGACTGGCTGTGGTGGCTCAACCCGTTGCAGCCCCCACACTGATGAGCGCGAGAAAGTCACCCCGTCAGCAGCAGCTCGAAGCTGCGCTGCTGTACCCCGTCGACTGGCTCGACGAGCGCACCGGCCTGCTCGGCGGTCTCCGCTACTTCCTGTTCAGGAACGTCCCGCGCGACACGAACTGGATGCAGACGCTCGGCGCGTCAACGCTGACGGCGTTCCTCGTCCAGGCGATCACCGGCGTGTTCCTGGCGATGTTCTACAAGCCGGATCCCAACTCGGCGTACGAGTCGATCCAGCACATCACCAACGACGTCACGTTCGGCTGGCTCGTGCGCGGCATGCACCGCTGGGGCGCCAGCGTCTTCATCATCCTGATCTTCCTGCACATGGGACGTGTCTTCCTGTTCGGCGCCTACAAGTACCCGCGTGAGCTCACCTGGATCACCGGGGTGCTGCTGCTCGTGCTGGGCATGATCGAGGGCTTCACCGGCTACCTGCTGCCCTGGGACGAGACGGCGTACTGGGCGACGGTCGTCGGCATCAACATCCAGGCGAGCGGCCCGTTCGTCGGCCCGTTCATCGGCTCGATCCTCAAGGGCGGATCCGAGATCGGCCCGGAAACCCTTGCGCGCTTCTACTCCCTGCACATGCTGGCCATCCCGGGCGCGATCATTGGCCTGATCGGCGTGCACCTCTACCTCGTCGTCCGGCTCGGCATCACCTCGCCGCCCTGGTCGCCGGTAGCCGCCGGACGTGAGCGCGACGACGACGAAGCACCGCCCACCGGCCGTGTCGGGCTGGTCTCGCCGGCGCCGCGCGGCAGCGCCTCCCAGGGGGTCGACGAGTGAGCTTGCTCGAGAAGAACCGCGCGGATTACAAGCGTTACAAGGAGGACGTGAAGAAGGAGGGCAAGCCCTTCTTCCCGTACGCCCTCTTCCACGACAGCGTCATGCAACTCGTCGTGGTCGTCGTCATCATCGCTCTCTCGGTGATCTGGAAGTTCACCTCGGAGAACGAGGGCGGTGGCACCAATCCCGGCCTGCTCGGGCCGCTCTACACGGAGAAGGCCGATCCCGGCACCGTCAGCTTCGTGCCGCGGCCGGACTGGTACTTCTACTTCCTCTTCTACCTGCTGCGGATCTTCAAGTGGCCCGACTCGGTGATCCTCGGCACCGTCGGCATCCCGACGCTGCTGATCGTGATGGCGATCGCGCTGCCGTTCGTCGACCGTCGCCGTGAGCGGCATCCGCTGCGCCGGCCGGTCGCGATGATCGCGGCCGTGCTCGTGATCGTGGCGATGGGCACGCTCACCTGGAAGGGCGCCGCGGCCAAGGAGGTCGTCGCCAGCGAGCTCTCCGGCCTCGTGCCCGAGTGGGCCGAGAAGCAGGGCTTTGTGGGCAACGCCGAGGCGGAGGCGGGCGCCAAGCTCTTTTCGCAGTCGGGCTGCCTCACCTGCCACATCTACACGGGTGCAGGCGGCGCCAACCTCGGCGCGCCGGAGCTGACCGCAGAGGGCGCCAAGGGTCGCGGCGTCGACTGGCAGATCAAGCACCTCGAATGCCCGAGCTGCGTCAACGCCGGCTCGCCGATGCCGGCGTACAAGACGCTCGGCGCCGACAATCTGAAGAAGCTCGCGATCTTCCTCGAGGCGTCCAAGGGCCCGAAGTAGGGCCCCGGCGCCGAGGGCCGGTGCGCGTCTTCCTCGGCATCACGGGCGCCTCCGGCGCTCCGTACGCTGCCAGACTGCTCGAAGTTCTCGGCGCGGCCGGAGCCGAGGTCGGCGTCTGCGCGTCGGCCGCCGGGCTCGAGGTGATCGCCACCGAGCTGTATGGCGACGCGTCGCTGCCGCGGGACGAGGTGCTGGCCCGCTTCCTGGCGCCGACCGCCGGGGCGGCGGTGAAGTCGTACGGCTCGCAGGACTGGGGCGCGCCCTACGCGAGCGGCTCGGCCCGCGTCGACGCCTACGTGATCTGCCCGTGCAGCATGGGAACGCTCGGCACGATTGCGTCCGGAGCGATGACGAATCTCATCCACCGGGCGGCCAGCGTCGCGCTCAAGGAGGGCCGCCGGCTGGTGCTGGTGCCACGCGAGACGCCGCTCTCGACGATCCACCTCCAGAACATGCTCACCCTGCGCCAGGCCGGCGCGACGATCCTGTTCGCGGCGCCCGGCTTCTACCACGAGCCGGCGTCGATCGCCGACCTCGTCGACTTCATCGTGGCGCGGCTGCTCGACCAGCTCGGGCTCGACACGGCGCTGATGCCGCGCTGGGGCCAGCCCTCGTGACCGCACCGGTGACCCGGCCCCGGCCGTGACAGGCACCATGTACCTAGGAGTGATGCAGGGCGCGAATCTTGGTGGCACGGCCGTCGCCTTTCCGTGGGAGAGAGCGTGAGCGTCCGTACCGGCACGCTTGCCCCCGACGGGGTCCGCGTCATGTTCGACCGGATCGCGCCCGTCTACGACGTGATGAACCGCGTGATGACCGGCGGCCTCGACCAGCGCTGGCGCGGAATCACCGCGCGCGCCGTCGTGCGGCCGGGCGACAGGGTGCTGGACGCGTGCTGCGGCACAGGTGATCTCGCGCTCGCAGGTCTGGCTGCCGGTGGCCGGGTAACCGGGCTCGACTTCTCTCCGCGAATGCTCGAGCGGGCGCGCGAGAAGTCGCGCGAGGTCGAGTGGCTGCAGGGCGACGTGCTCGCGCTGCCCTTTGCCGACGGCGCCTTCTCGGCGGCCACGGTCGGCTTCGGCATCCGCAACGTCTCCGACCTCGGCGCCGGCCTGCGCGAGCTGCGCCGCGTCCTGGCGGTAGACGGCAGGCTCGCTATCCTCGAGATCACGCAGCCGCGGGGGCCGCTGGCGCCGTTCTACCGCCTCTGGTTCGACCGGGTCGTGCCGCTGCTCGGCCGCGTGCTGCCCGGCGGCGCGGCATACACGTACCTGCCCGCCAGCGTCCGCCGCTTCCCCGGCACCGAGGCGCTCGCCGACCAGCTGCGCGAGGCCGGCTTCGCGGGCGTCACGTATCGCACCTTCGCCGGCGGCATCGTGGCGCTCCACACCGGGACGGCGGCATGACGACCGGCACCCTCGCCGCGATCCGCGACCTGCCTGGGCTACACGAGTACCTGGACGAGCTGGAGGAGCGCCTGCACGAGAGCGTTTCCGTGCACGGCGGACTCGTCTCGGTCGTCGGGCAGGAGGTTCTCGCCGCAGGCGGCAAGCGGCTCCGTCCCCTGCTTGTATTCCTCTCGACGCCCAACGGCGGCGACCCGAGCATCTCTGCCGGCGTCGCCGTCGAGCTCGTCCACATGGCCACGCTTGTCCACGACGACCTGATCGACGGCGCCCGTTTCCGCCGCGGCCGCGCCGCGGCCTGGTCAGCATACGGCCCTGACGCCGCCCGCGCCGCCGGCGACTACCTCTTTGCCCGCGCCTTCGCCGAGCTCAGCCAGTCCGCCAGCCCGGCCGCGGTCAGCGTGCTCGCCCGCTCGACTCTGGCGCTCGCGCGTGGCGAGGCGCTCCAGCGCAGCCAGCAGCGCGATCCCGCCACCCCTGTCGAGAGCTACCTCGAGCGCTGCGCCCTGAAGACGGGGACGCTCTTCGAGGCGGCCTGCCTGCTCGGCTGTGGCCTGTCCCCGACGAGTCGGCTGGGCGACTTCGGGCTGTGGCTCGGCGTCGCGTTCCAGATCGCCGACGACATCCTCGACTGCGCCGGCAACCGCGGTGAGACGGGCAAGGCGGCCGGCACCGACCTGCGCGAGGGTACGCCGACGCTGCCGCTGCTGCTCGCCGCGCGCGAGGACACCGTCATCCGCGCCGCCCTCGCCGGCGGGCCGTCCGACGACGTGCTCTCACGCGTCGCCGCGACGGGTGCCCTCGAGGAGTCGCGTCACGTTGCGCTCGACTACGCCAGCCGGGCGCGCGCCTGCCTCAACGGCGAGACGCACCGGGATGAGCTCGAAGCCCTGACCCACGCAGTCGTCAACCGGGAGAGGTAGCCGATGGCCGTCGTCGACCGTATCGCCACGTTCGCGCCGATCCGCGAGAAGATCGAGGCCAACGAGCGCCTCGACCTCGAGGACGGGCTGACGCTGATCGAGTCGGACGATCTGCTCGCGCTCGGCGAGCTGGCCGACCTGGCGCGGCGCGTCCGCGGCGGCACCGACGAGGTCTTCTTCGTCCAGAACCTCTATCTCAACCAGACGAACGTCTGTCGCGTGAAGTGCAAGTTCTGCGCGTTCGCCCGCACGCAGAGGCAGGAGGACGCGTACACGATCTCGACCGACGAGCTCGTCGAGGACGCCCTCCGTCAGTACGAGCTCACCGGCTTCACCGAGATCCACATGGTGAACGGCGAGAACCCGCACATCGAGTTCGAGTTCTACGTCGACGTGACGCGCCGCCTGCACGAGGCGCTCCCCGCCGTCCACCTCAAGCTGTTCACGGCGAGCGAGATCCACCACATGACGACGCTCTCCGGGCTGACGCACGAGGAGGTGCTGCGCGAGCTGAAGGCGGCCGGCCTCGGGTCGCTGCCGGGCGGCGGCGCCGAGATCTTCGCCGAGCGCGTGCGTCGCCTCGTCGCGCCGGGCAAGGAGTCGCCCGACATCTGGTTCCACGTGCACGATGCCGCGCACCGTATGGGCATCCCGACGCACTGCACGATGCTCTACGGCCACGTCGAGACCTACGAGGAGCGCATCGACCACCTCCTGCGCCTGCGCGACCAGCAGAACCGGACGGGTGGCTTCCTGGCGATGGTGCCGCTCGCTTTCCACCCGGAGAACACGGTGTTCGAGCGGCGTGGCTTCAACTTCACGAGCGGCGCCGAGGATCTCAAGATGATCGCGGTGTCGCGCCTCATGCTCGACAACGTGCCGAACATCAAGGCGTACTGGATCATGATGGGCATGCCGATGGCGCAGGTCGCGCTCCACTTCGGCGCCAACGACGTCCAGGGCACCGTCATGCGGGAGAAGATCTTCCAGGCGGCGGGCGCGACCGCCGGTACCGAGCAGAAGGTCGGCGACCTCGTCCGGCAGATCCGCGAGGCCGGCCGCATCCCCGTGCAGCGCGACACGCTCTACAACGAGCTGCGGCGCTGGTGACTCGTCCGCCGGTGACCTCCTCGTGATCCGCCTCGGCCGCATCTCGTACGTGAACATGGCGCCGGTCTTTCACCGGCTCGACGCGCAGGTCGAGGAGATCCTGGGCGTGCCCACCGAGCTCAACCGGCGCCTGCTGGCGCGGGAGCTCGACGTCGCGCCGGTCTCGTCGATCGAATACGCGCGCCATGCCGACGAGCTGCTGCTGCTGCCCCGCCTCTGCGTCTCGTCCGAGGGCGCGGTCGACTCGATCCAGCTGGTGTCGAAGGTGCCGCTCGGCCGCATCCGCAGCGTCGCCGTGACGCCCGAGAGCGCGACTACCGTGACGCTCGTCAAGGTGCTGTTCCCGGCTGTCGAGCGCGTCCCCTTCGACGAGCCCGCCGACGCCAGGCTGCTGATCGGTGACGCGGCGCTACGCAGCGCCTTCGAGGACCCGACCCCGCACCACGACCTCGGCCGGCTCTGGCTGGAGCGCACGGGGCAGCCGATGGTGTTCGCCGTGTGGGCGGCGCCGGAGCCGGTGGTGGACGGCCTGTTGGAGCTGCAGGAGCAGCTCGTCGCGTCGGTGCGCATCGCCCGCGCCGAGCCCGATGTGCTGGCCCACGAGGCGAGCGCCCGCTACGGCTACCCGGCAGGCTTCCTGGCCCGCTACTTCGAGAAGCTCCGCTACAGCTTCGGCCCGCGCGAGCGTGAGGGCTTTCTCACGTTCCTGCGTATGGCCCAGGAGGTCGGCGAGCTCGACAGCGTCCCGAAGCTGCGCTTCGTCGACCAGCAGACGGAGGTCAAGCTGTGAGCACCGTCGCGACCACGCTCACGGTCAGGGAGATCCTCGACCGCGCGCTCGGCGGCGAGCGGCTTGACGAGGCCGGCGCGCTGGCACTGCTGACCTCGCGCGAGCTCGTGCCGATCGGCCGCGCGGCCGACGAGATCCGGCGCCGCAAGACCGACCCGGAGCGCGTGACGTTCATCATCGACCGGAATCTCAACTACACGAACATCTGTTACACCGACTGTGACTTCTGCGCCTTCTACCGGCGGCCCGGCGACACCCGTGAGGGCTACGTCCTGCCGAAGTCGGTGATCTACAAGAAGATCGAGGAGACCCTCGCGATCGGCGGCACCGGCCTGCTGATGCAGGGCGGCCACCACCCCGACCTCGACATCGCGTACTACGAGGATCTGTTCACCTCGATCAAGGCGCGCTACAAGGTGCACCTGCACGCGCTGTCGCCCTCCGAGGTGCAGCACATCTCGCGCCGCTCGAAGCTGAACCTGTGGGAGACGCTGTCGCGGCTGCGCGACGCCGGCCTCGACTCGATCCCCGGCGGCGGCGGCGAGATCCTCGTCGACCGCGTCCGCGACATCATCTCGCCCAAGAAGACGAAGTCGGCGGAGTGGCTCGACGTGATGCGCCACGCGCAGCAGCTCGGCATGTCGACGACGGCGACGATGATGTACGGCCACGTCGAGACGGTCGCCGAGCGCGTTGAGCACATGCGCCTGATCCGCGAGCTGCAGGACGAGACCCGGGGCTTCCGCGCCTTCATCTCGTGGACGTTCCAGGACGACGGCAACCGGCTCGGCGGCCTCGTCCCGGCCGAGACCATGCCGACCTCGTTCGACTACCTGCTGACGCAGGCGGTCAGCCGCATCTACTTCGACAACATCGACCACATCCAGTCGTCGTGGGTGACGCAGGGGATGAAGATCGGGCAGGTCGCCCTGGGCTTCGGCGCCGACGACCTCGGCTCGGTGATGATCGAGGAGAATGTCGTCTCGGCGGCGGGCACCACGCACCGCGCCACGGCCGAGGAGTTCGCACGCGTCATCCGCGCCATGGGCAAGACGCCCGTCCAGCGCGACACCCTCTACCGTGAGGTGAAGGTGTGGAGCTGAGCCGCCCGGCGCCGCTGCCGCTCTCGTCGCCGTGACCGCCGGGCTCTCCGTGGCCATCGCCGCCGGCGTGCCGTCGGCGGGTGCCGCCACCCCGGCAAAGCTGTCGGCGAAGGTCGGCGCTGCCACCTTCACGACGACCTACGAGGCGTCCAGGAGCGGCGGCAAGTTTGCCTGGAAGCTCGGCGCGCCGAGCTACCATCAGGCGCTGCTGGCTTTGCGGCTGATCGTCCCCTACGACGGCAAGCCGCTGGCGCTGACCCTCTGCACCAAGTGCCGCTCGATCGAGGTCGGGCAGGCAGTCGTGGCGACGGCGATCGTGACGGTGATCGCAGCCGGCAAGGCGAGAGTCGAGATCGATCCGCCCAGGGGCAAGACAGTCTCCGCCCCGCTGCGCTGACATGGCGGCTGGGCCGCCACGTCAGGGCAGCCAGCGGCTCCTGCGGAGCTTGCGGCCGGCGGGGAGGCCGGCGAGTAGCTCCCGTTGGTCGGGCGCGAGGTAGTAGCTGAGCTCGGGCTCGCCCTCGAACCAGGGGCCGAGCCGACCCTCGCCGACCTCGGCCCCGGCCCCGACCTCGACCTCGACCTCGCGGGCTGCAGGCGGGAGGCCGCTGGCGAGCCGCTGCGCGTCGACCGCGCAGGCCGGGACGACACGTGCTGCTGCGCCGCCGGTCGGCGCCCACTCGACGTCGCAGGTAGACGCGCCGTGGCGGGAGTCGAAGAAGCAGGGGACGCGGTCGGGCGGCGGCTGCTCGCCGGCGAGCGTGGCGCGCGCCACGGCGAGCGCCCGGCGCGTGGCCGCCAGCTGCGCGGCGACCCGGGGCAGGTGCTCGACGCCCCGTGCCCCCCTGAGGGTGTGCGTGGCGCGCAGCAGCGGCTGGCGCACGGACTCCGCCTCCGGCTCGGGGACCGTCAGCAGCTCGCGTGCGAGGTCGCCGAGGTCGGCCTGGACGAGCGGCTGCAGGCGGCCGAGCTCGCGCCAGCGGCGGCGCCGGCGGAGGAACAGGATGCCGCAGCCGCCGAACACGACGATCGACATGACGACACCGGTGATGACGCCACCCTTGCCGCCCGACTCGCTCCGGCCCTGCTCCTTGGCGACGCGCCCGATGAAGTCGGAGATCGTCACGTCGAGCGGCGCGCCGTCGTTGGCGGCAATCGCCTCGTCGGCGTAGCGCTGGGCCGTCGCGTACGGGATCGCGGTGCTGGCGGCACGCAGCCTGCCTCCGGTGACGACCGCGATCGTCGCCTTGCGGATGGGGTCGAGCAGCTGGGTGAGCTCCTTCAGCTGCGCCTCACCGTCGCCGGAGGCCGCGTTTCCGGGGAGGACTGCGACGTAGTAAGGGGCGCCGCCGACGCGCCGGATCTTGCCGCGGATGCGGTCGGCCTGCTTGCGGTTGAGCACGCGCGCCTGGCTCGGGTCGACGTAGACGCTCTGGCCCTTGGCGAGCACGACCGCGGCGCGGTAGGCGACCGACGGGGTGACGGGCGCGGCCGGGTCGGCGGCGCGGCCGGCCGGTGCCGGCGCCGCCGCGAGCGAGGCGGCGGCAGCGGTCAGGATGACGAGCAGGCACAGGCGCAGGGCGGGGCGGCGGGGTGGCGGGCGCAGGCGCACACCACCACGGTAGCGGCAGCGGCCGGGGAGGCTCCGCTACCCTCGTCGGGATGGTTGTCCGCCCCCTGGCAGTCGCGCTCGCTGCTCTCGCTGTCGCCGCGGGGGGTGCCGTCGCGGCGCCCATCTCCGTCCTGCCGGGTGTCACCTACGAGCGACAGAAGCTGCTCACCTCGCACGGCCCGGTCGTCCTGCACGTCGTGGTCGGGCCACGGCCGGGCGGGCTGCTGACGCTGGAGCCGGTGCTCTCCAACGACACGGTGCCCGAGAGCGAGGCGCTCACCTCGATCCAGCAGCGGCTCTCGCCGACGGCGACCACGATCGGCGTCAACGGCGACTACGCGACGAAGGACGGCCGGCCCCTCGGGCTCGTGCTGCGGGCGGGCGCGCTGCAGCACGCCCCGCTCGTGACACGCGCGAGCGTCGGCGTCGACGGCACCGGGGCGCTGCGGGCCGGGCGCGTACAGCTGCTGGGTACCTGGCAGGGGTCGGGGCCGCGCCGCCCGCTGTCGGTGGTCAACGAGAAGCCGATCGGCAACCAGCTCTCGCTCTTCACCCCGGCCTGGGGCCTGACGACGCCTCAGCTGAACGGCACCGTCGAGGTCGTCGTGCAGCCCTTCCCCACCGCCGCGCCCGGCAAGGAGCTGAGCGGCGTCGTCACTGCCGTCGGCTTCGGCGGGGGCACAGCGATACCGCTGGACGGGGCGGTGCTCGTGGCCAAGGGCTCCTCGGCCACGAACCTCCGCGCCGAGGGCATCGCGATCGGCCAGATGGTCAAGGTGCGGCTGCTGTTCAAGCCCGACTGGTCGGACGCCGTCGATGGCGTCGGCGGTGGCCCGCAGCTCGTGCGCAACGGAATCGCCGTGTTCCGGCCCGTGGAGGGGTTTGCCAGCGCCGATCTGCTCGCCCGGACGGCGCGCTCCGCCGTCGGGCAGCGGAGCGACGGCTCGATCCTGCTCGTCACCGTCGACGGCGGCCGGCCCGGCTACTCGGTCGGCATGACGAGCTTCGAGCTGGCGCAGGCGCTGGTGCGGCTGGGCGCCACCGTCGCCGTCGGCCTCGGCACGGGGCCGTCGGCCGGGCTCGCCTTCGAGGGCTTGCTGCTGTCGCGGCCGGCACCGAGCGAGACGCCGATCGCCGACGCGCTGCTGCTCGTGTACCGCGGCGTCTACATTCCGCCGCTCGACGGGGACGTCCTCTCGCCGAACGGCGACGGCGCGGCCGACACGATCGCCCTCGCCTACAAGGCCGTCCGCCAGTCGCAGGTGACGGCGACGCTGACCGGCCCCGACGGTCAGGCCCGCATCACCGACCAGGGCGACCGGGCCGCGCAGACGTACCGCTTCACCTGGAACGGCCTGACCGCGGCTGGCGCCCCCGACAGCGAGGGCACCTACCGCTGGAGGGCGGCGGCAACCGACGACCTCGGCCGGCAGTCTTCGCTGGAGCGGCTGTTCACGCTCGACCGGACGCTCGCCGCGCTCCGCACCTCCGCCGTGCTGCGCACCGACCCGGGCACGGTCCAGCCGGTCGCCGGCTACGACCTCACCCGGCAGTCCCACATCTCCGTCTCCTTCGTCTCACCGGCCGGAGCCGTCGCCGCGACGCTCTCGCTGCGGACGCTCAGGCCGGGCCGCCAGGTGGTCGCCTGGAACGGCCGCGACCGGAACGGCAACCCCGTCGCCCCCGGCTTTTACACCATCCGTGTCACGGCCGAGAACGCGATCGGTCGCTCGGTGCTGACGGCCGCTCTCGTCGTGCGGCGCACATAGGATGGCGCGATGCTCGTTGCGTCCCTGACCTACTCGATCACCGAGTCGATCACCGACGCGATCGGCAATCACGGCGTCTACGCCGTCTTCCTGCTGATGCTGATCGACGCTGTCTTCCCGGCATTCAGCGAGGCCGTGATGGTGTACGCGGGAGCCCTCGCAGCAGCCGCCTTCTCGGGGCAGCACGTGGTGCTGTTCGGCGAGCGCATCGACTCGCACTTCTGGGGCTTCGTCGTGATGTCCGCCGCCGGCACGATCGGCTACACCCTCGGCGCGATGGGCGGCTGGGGCATCGGCGCCTGGGGCGGCCGGCCGCTGCTCGAACGCCACGGCAGGCTGTTCCACCTCGGGCCCCATCAGCTCGCCAGGGCCGACGCGTGGTTTGCCCGGCGTGGCGACTGGGCCGTCTTCCTGGGCCGCATCACGCCGATCGTGCGCTCGTTCGTCTCGCTGCCTGCCGGCGCCATGCGGCAGCCGTTCTGGCGCTACACGTGGCTCACGTTCGTCGGCTCGACCCTCTGGTGCCTCGTCTTCGCCGGGGCCGGGTGGGGCGTCGGCGCCAGCTATACCCGCTTCAACCGGGCGTTCTTCTACGTCGAAATCGTGGTCGCCGTGGGCATCGTCGCAGTCGCCGCGTGGATCGTCTGGCGGTGGTGGCGGAAGCGGTCGTCTACAATGGGGGACCGTGCCCCGGATTCCACTTGTTGACGTCAAGGCGCAGTACGCACCGCTGATCCCCGAACTGCAGCGCCGGTTCGCAGAGGTCATCGAGAGCGGCGTCTTCATCCTCGGCCCGAACGTGAAGGCGTTCGAGCAGGAGTGCATCGACTTTCTCGGCGTGCAGGACGCGATCGGGGTCGCCAACGGCACCGACGCGCTCGTGA
>CANFDS010000018.1 GCA_947445525.1 Actinomycetota bacterium
CCCGGCCGCGGCCCGGCGATGTCGACGCCGACGACGCCGCGCGGCGACCAGTGGATCGCCTTCTCGACGACGATCCGGTTCTGCTCGGGCGTGAACGTGCGATCCATCATCAGGATCAGCCCGGCTTGCATCTGCGGGTACTCCAGCTCGGCGCGGTCGAGGCCGCGGATCGCGGCGAGGATGATGTGATCGAGGTCGCGTTCGCCACCGCGATTGCGCTTCATCGGGTTGAAGCGCAGCTCGAGCAGCGTGATCCCCTGCGAGCGGTAGGCGCCGCCGATCGCGCCGTGGATCGAGCGCTCCACCGCCAGCGGGCTCGACTGGATCAGCTCCGACCAGTAGTAGATCGCGTCGAGCGCGTCGAGGTCGGGGACGCCGCGCGGGTCAGAGATGGTGACCAGCCGGTCGAACTCCCAGTAGTCCTTCACCGGCAGCGAGATGCCCTGCTCGTGCGCGAGGCTCCACATGATCTCGGAGGCCACCGAGCCGCCGAGGTGCGTGTGGAGCTCGGCGAGGCCTTCCGGGAAGTCGAGCGAGCGGTGCGGGGCCGGCATCGCGCGGAGTGTATGCGGGGCCGGGCTCGCACTACCCGATCAGCTTCTGGATCTCCTCCGGGAAGTCCTCGCTGCCCTGGATCTGGCGCACCTCGGTCACGTCGCCGTCGCCGGCCGGGCAGCGGCGCGCCCAATCGACGGCCTCCTCCTGCGACGCCGCCTGGATGATCCAGTAGCCGCCGAGCGCCTCCTTGGTCTCGGCGAACGGGCCGTCGGTGACGATCGGCGTGCCGCCGGTGAACGAAACGCGCGTGGCCTTCGCCGGAGGATGCAGGCCGTCGGCCGTGAGCAGAGCGCCAGCCTTCGTCAGCTCGTCGTTGTACTTCATCATCGCGGCCACCAGCTCGGCGGTCGGCAGTGCCGTCGGCTCCGCGCTCTCGTACCCCTTCGGGATCATCAGCCGCATGAAGCGCATCGTCGTCGTCCTTCCGATCGTTCCCCTCGACCCGGGTTCTACCCTGAATGACGAACGCGCGACCGCGAACTCGACAGTTTGCGCACCAGCCTTGTAACCCAGGCCCGCCGCTCCCTCGCATATTCTCCGCGCGTGAAGGTCGGCATCGTCGTCCCCTTTTCCTGGTCCTACTGGGGTGGTGTCAACGAGCACGCCTTCCACCAGGCGCGCGCGCTCGAGCAGCTCGGCATCGAGACGCGCACGATCATCGGCCACGACCCGCCCGGCCGGTTCACCAGCGTGCTGCACCCGCGCGCCGGCCGCCACGACCACCCGCCCGCCGACGTCATCCCGATCGGCCGCTCGGTGATCGTGCCCGCCAACTCGTCGCTCTCGAACATCGTGCTCAGCCCGTCCGCCATCGTCCGCGTCCGCCGCCTGATGCGCAGCGAGCAGTTCGATCTGATCCACGTGCATGAGCCGATGACGCCGGCCACCTGCGTCGCCTCGCTCGTGTGGGCGCGCTGCCCGATCGTCGCCACGCATCACGCGGCCGGCGCGCTCGGGTGGCTCGCCCCGGCCATGCCGATGTGGGGCTTCCTGATGAGCCGCATCGACTACCGCATCGCCGTCTCGGAGCAGGCGATGCTGTCGGCGCAGCGCTACATCCCGGGCGAGTACGACATCATCCCCAACGGTGTGCAGATTCCCGAGGCCTACGACGTCGGTGGCCGCGAGCCGCGAATCGTCTTCATCGGCCGCCACGACCCGCGCAAGGGGCTCGAGGTGCTGCTGAAGGCGTGGCCGGAGATCCACCGGCGCACCGGCGCCCGCCTGCGCATCATCGGCGCCGACCCGCTGGCCGTCGGCCTGCTGCTCGCCCGCATCCGCGTCCACGAGCCATCGATCGACGTGCTCGGCTTCGTCAGCGAGGAGGAGCTCACCGCGGAGGTCGCGACCGCCCAGATGCTGGTGGCGCCGTCGCTCGGACAGGAGAGCTTCGGGATGGTGTTGACGCGCGCGTTCGCGAGCGCGACCCCCGTCGTCGCCTCCGACATCCCCGGGTACCGTGCCGTCATGACCGGCGAGACCGGCGTGCTGGTGCCGCCCGGCGACGTCGCCGAGCTCGCCGCTGCTGTGTCGGCGCTGTCGGCCGACGAGCCCCGCCGTCGCGCCCTCGGCGAGGCCGCGCGCCGCCTCGCGATCGAGCGCTACTCCTGGGACGACATCGGCCGCCGCCTGGCCACCGTGTACGAGGGGCTCGTTGCCCAGGCGCGGGCCGCCGCATGAAGGCGCTCGCCGTGCTGCGGTCGCCGGTCGGCCGCATCGCCATCGTCGTGCCCGGCATCGTACTGGTCGTCGGGATGCTGTGGTGGCGCGGCCCCGACTGGCACGAGGTCGGCGACGCGTTCACGTTCGTCCGCTGGGAGCTGCTCGCCGCCGGCGTCGGGCTGAACCTGCTGTCGATCATCGCCCGCTCGCTGGCCTGGAGCGTCGTCATCGGCGAGGCGGTGCCGCCGCCGCAGCCGCGCCACCGGCTCGTCTTCTCGGCCTTCTGCGTCGGGCTGCTCGCCAACGTCGTGCTGCCCGGGCGCGTCGGCGAGCTCGCGCGCGTCGCCGTGCTCATCCGCCGGCTCCCGGGCCGCTCCGGCCTGTGGCCGCGCCTGCTGGGAACCGTGTTCGCACACCGCATCTTCGACCTCGTGCCGTCGCTCGGGCTGATCCTCTACGTGCTGCTCACCGCCAAGGTGCCGAGCTGGGCGACGACCAGCCTGATCGTCGTCGTCGGGGTCAGCGTCGCCCTATTCGCGTTCGGGATCGCCGTCGCGCGGCGGCACCACCTGGTGACGCTGGACGGGCTCAGCACGGCGAGGCGAATCATCGCCAACGCGCGCGTCGGGCTCGCCGTGATGCGGTCGCCCGCGCCGGCCACCGGTGCCATCCTGTTCCAGTGCCTCGGCTGGCTCTGCCAGCTGTTTGCGGTGTGGGTGACGCTGCGCGCCTTCGACCTCCACCTCGGCTTCCCCGCCGCCGGCCTCGTGCTGGTGCTGATGAACGTGGCAATCATCGTGCCGCTGTGGCCCGGCAACATCGGGCTGCTGCAGGCGGCGGTAGCGGTGCCGCTCGCCCACTACTATGGCGTCGACTACGGGCATGCTTTCGCGTTCGCAGTGGGGCTGCAGGTGATGGAGGCGTCGGTCGGCGTCGGCGTCGGCCTCGTCTTCCTGGCGCGCGAGGGCCTCTCCTTCGCGGTGCTGCGCGGGATGGGCAAGCAGAGCGACGCGGAACGCGCCGAGAACGCCGCGGCGGTGGCCGAGCATGCTGCTGCTCGCAGCGCCGGCTAGCCTCAAGGGTGTGCTCTCGGCCGGCGCGGCGGCGGCCGCGCTGGCGGCGGGGGCGCGGGGCGCCGGGGTCGGCGTCGAGGTCGACCTGTGCCCGGTGGCCGACGGCGGCGAGGGCACCGGGGACGCGTTGTACGGGGCGCTCGGTGGCGAGTGGCGAACGGCGCGGGTGGTCGACCCGCTGGGGCGGCCGGTCGAGGCGCTTTGGCTCGCGCTGCCCGACGGCACCGCCGTGGTCGAGTCGGCCGCCGCGATCGGGTTGCCGCTGCTCGCCGAGGCCGAGCGCGACCCGTTGCGGGCGTCGAGCCGCGGGCTGGGAGAGCTGTTGCTGGCGGCCCTTGTGGAAGGGCCCGCCAGGGTGTTGGTGTGTCTCGGTGGCAGCGCGACGGTGGACGGCGGGGTGGGGCTGCGCGAGGCGCTGGCGGCGGACGGCGGGGGCAGGGGCGGGGGCGGGGCGCTGGGCGGGGTGCTGGGCGGGGCGCTGGGCGGGGCGCTGGGCGGCGTGCGGCTCGACGTCGCCTGCGACGTGCGCAACCCGCTGCTGGGCGAGCGCGGCGCGGCCCGGGTGTTCGGGCCGCAGAAGGGCGCGACACCGGACGTGGTGGAAGAGCTGGAGCGGCGGCTGGCGGCGCTGGCGGAGCTGGCCCCCTTCGCGGCGCTCCCCGGCGCGGGCGCGGCCGGCGGGCTGGGCGCGGCGCTGGCCGCGCTGGGCGGGCGGCTCGTGCCGGGGGCCGGGCTCGTGCTGGAGGCGGTACGGTTCCACGAGCGCGCCGCGGGCGCCGACCTCGTCGTCACGGGAGAGGGGCAGGTGGATCGCACGACGGCGGAAGGCAAGGCGCCCGGCGCCGTGCTGGCCGTCTGCGCGGAGCTGGGGCGGCGGGCCGTGCTCTTCGGCGGGCGCGTCGTGGAGGCACCGCCGGGGGTCGACACGCGGGCGCTCTCGGGCGACCCTGCGCACGCTGCGGCCAACCTGCGCGCGCTCGGCGCCGTGCTCGCCCGCGAGCTCACCGGCTAGCGCACGATCGCGAGGCCGTCCCGCGCGTATTCGAGTCGCTCGTGGGCCGCTGGGCATCAAATCGGTTTGATAGCTAGTGACGAAAGTGCCATTCTCCTTCTACGCGTATACAAGACGAGGCGATCTTGGCCAACCATGCAGGTTTGCGCCGACTGCTCTCTTCGCCAAGAGTCGCCGAATCGCATGGCCGTGATGCACCGGTGATGCACGCACGAGTCGGACACCTCCGCGGAGACCAGGAGGGCCGCGATGCAGACCGCCAAGAGAGCGTGACCCGGCACACGGGTTGCATACCCCCCGAGGGCCGAGTAGCCTGCATGCAGCGGCTGGGAGTGGGTTTGCCTCGGCGAGCCTCCGTGAGCGGGAAACCGCTCCTCCGGTCGCTAAACTCTGTCTTCGGTGGCCGGTACCGGCTTCCGATTGTCTCAGCGCGGTTCGGGCTCCCAGATGTTAAGGGCGACCTGATGTGGCGCGATCAGTTCGTTGCGGGTTCGCCTTGGGGCCGTTCTGGGCGTTGGCGATGACATTGCCGAAGTCCAGAAGACGCGCTTCTGTTCGAGTCGGTTCTTCGTGAACCGGAAGGCGCCGGCGGTCGCCATGGCGGCGTTGTGCGGGCCGAGGGCGACTCCGATGCCCCTGAGCCTGGGCGGCTCGGTGGGGGAGCAGGCGGTAGCGGCGGCGGCCGCGTTGGTTGTGGCCGGGCGCGCCGCCGGCGTCGTCGCTGTCGCGGCGGCACGCTTCCAGACGAGCGTCTTGCCGAGCCGGGTGCAGGTCAGCACCGCCCACGCCAAGCGCCGGATTCAGGATGAGTTCTTAGGCCCGGATTGGGCATGCGTGCCGCGGTTGCTTCGCAACAGGCGTCGGCATATAACTGAGCGGGCCGTGCCAGGCCGGCCGGCGCCTACCGGAGGAGAAGCCATGTCGACTGCCCGGGCCACCCATGCAGGTGCGATCGCCTTCGACGAGCAGCGGCTCGACGCGCTCGCCGCCCGGCTGGGCGCCCACCCGGTGATCGCCGGCGGCGTGCTCGGGCTGGTCGATGTCGACGGCCGCACCGCCGTCCGCGCCTTCGGGTCGGCCGGTACCACCGCTGCGCCCGAGCCGATGCGCCCCGACCACCGCCTGTTGCTTACCTCCCCGACGAAGACGTTCACCGCGACGCAGGCGCTGCTGCTGGCGCAGGACGGGCTGCTCGACTTGGACGCGCCGGTCGCCGACTACCTCCCCGAGTTCGCCGCCAACGGCAAGGAGCGCGTGACGACGCGGCACCTGCTGACCCACAGCAGCGGCATCGATCTGGCCACCAACACGACGGAGGGGCCACCGACCCGGGCGACTCCCGCCGACCACCTAGCCGAGGCCGTGGCGGCCGGCCTCTCGTTCGACCCGGGAGCGCACTTTCAGTACTGTAGCCCCGGCTTCTGGGTGCTGGCCGAGCTCGTCACGCGCATCTCCGGCCTCGACTACACCGCGCACCTGCGACAGCGGATCCTCGCACCGCTCGGGCTCGACGACACGCGCTACGAGCCGGGCAGCGACGTGCCCGAGCGCTACGCGCCCTCACGCATGGATCGCCGGGGCCACCTCGAGCACTACGTACGGCGCCTCGCCTACCCAGCCGGTGGCCTGATCACCACCGCCGGCGACCTGCTGCGCTACGCCCAGGGCTACCTCGGCGGCGGCGAGCCGCGCCTGCTCGGCCCGGCGCTGCTCGACGCGGTGCGCCGGCCGCAGAGCGAGGGCTGGATGAATGGCTATCCCGCGGTCTGGGGGCTCGGCTGGCAGCTCGGCGGCCCCGGCGACCTGCGCACGCCGCACAGCCTCTTCCAGTACGGCGCGTCGGGCACCTGCATCCAGGTCGACCAGGAGCGCGGCGTCGCCGTCGTGCTGCTGACGGCGACCTGGTTCCTGAGCTGGCGGATCTACGCCGAGGTGCTCAACGGCGCGTTCGGCTGCGTCGTCAGCAGCGGCGGCAGCACCCGGTGATGGCCGGTCAGCTGCTGGTAGGCGTGCGCCACCCGTAGGCAGGTCTCCTCGTCGTACGGGCGCGCGGCGATCTGGATGCCGGTGGGCAGGCCGGCGGCGTCGAAGCCGCTGGGCACCGAGACGACGGGGACGCCGACGAGGTTGAAGATCAGCGTCGTCCGGGCGATCGTCGGCACCCACGGGTGCGCCACACCGTCGATCGCGAGCCCGGCGGCGTCGAGGCGCGGGGCGACCGAGACGTTGCCGGGGGTGATCACGACGTCGGCCTGCGCGAACACCGCCTCGAAGTCGAGCTGCAACAGGTGGCGCGTACGCAGCGCCCGCAGGTAGTCCTGCGCGCTGACGAACTGCGCGTTGGCGAGCAACTGCTGCGACATGCTGTCCTCGCCGTAGTCGGCGAGCCGGTCGAGGGTGACCTCGTGCAGCGAGGCGAACTCTGCGTACATGATCGTCCAGCCGATCGCGTCCGCCAGGTGCGCGTGGGGGAGCTCGACCTCGACGATGGTCGCGCCGGCGTCCGCCAGCGCCTGTACGGCGGCGCGCGTCGCCGCCTCGACGTCGCGCGAGCAGACGTCGAAGAAGTAGTTCGCCGGGACACCGATGCGCAGCCCGTCGACGCCTTCAGCGAGGGCTTCGACGTAACGGCCGGCGGGCGCGTGCGCCGAGGTCGGGTCGGCGGGGTCGTGGCCGCCCATCGCCGCCAGCATCAGCGCGGCGTCCTCGGCCGAGCGCGTCATCGGGCCGATGTGGTCGAGCGTCCAGGACTGCGCCATCACGCCGGTGCGGGGGATGCGGCCGTAGGTCGGCTTGAGGCCGGTGACGCCGCAGAAGGCCGCGGGCATCCGGATCGAGCCGCCCGTGTCGCTGCCGAGCGCCAGCGGTAGCTCGCGGGCGGCCAGCGCGGCGCCCGACCCGGCCGAGGAGGCGCCGGGGCTGTGCTCGAGATTCCAGGGGTTGCGGGTCGGGCCGTAGTGCGGGTTGTCGCCGAAGGCGAACTGGATCGTCTGCAGCTTCGCCAGCAGCAGCGCGCCCGCCGCCTCGAGCCGCGCGACGCAGGTCGCGCTCTCGGCCGGGATGTAGTCGCCGTAGATCGTCGAGCCGCCCGTCGTGCGGACGCCGGCTGTGGCGATGATGTCCTTGAGGCCGAACGGCAGCCCCTCCAGCAGGCGGGCATCGCCGGCACGGTAACGGCGCTCGGCCGCCGCCGCGCCGCGCAGGCAGCTCTCGGCGCAGAGCGTGAGCACCGCGTTCACCTGCGGCTCGAGCCGCTCGATCCGTGCCAGACAGGCCTCGACGGCCTCCACCGGCGAGGCGTCGCCCGCCGCGAACAGCACCTTCAGCTCGGCGCCGGAGAGGTCGGCGAGCCCGGGCGCGCTCATCCGGCCCGGCCGGGGGCGGGGGTCGGCGCCGGCGCCGAGTGACCGCCGCGCTCGATCCAGGCCGTCACCGTCGCCGGCTCGACGAGATCGATGAACGAGAGCGGCACCTGCCGCAGCTCCTCGAGCTCGGCGCGCAGCTGCGCGTGCGCGGCCACCGCGCCGGCGAGCAGCCCGTCCGGTAGGCGGATGCCCTGGTTCGCGGCCAGGGCGTCGAGTTGTGCGCGCGTGGGAGCGGCCATCGGCTCGGGTTCGAGCGCGATCTCCCAGGCCAGCAGCGGGCCGTGCTGCTGGCAGCCGTACACGTCGCCGTCCTCGGGCTGCCCCGAGGCGAACGGCCGGCGGATCGTCGCCTTGAAGCCGAGCGCCGGCTCGTACACCGTCCACTGGACGGCGTCGGGGTCGAGACCGTAGCTCTGCGCGAAGCGCTCGCGGGTGACCTGGCCCGAGGCGAGCACACGCGCGAACAGCTGCGGGTCGGAGAAGATGATGTCGAAGGTGTAATGGAACGGGCCCGCGTTCTTCGAGCGGACGACGTCGGCCAGCTCGCCGAGCGTCGGGAGGCCGCTCACACCTGCTCCAGCACGATGGGGAACAGCTCTTCCGGCGTGCGCGGGAAGACGACGTGGTTGACGGCGAAGATGTGCACCGGGCCGGTAGGGATGTCGGTCGGAGCGATCGGGAAGGCGAGGTTCGAGAGCAGCCCGCCGCGGCCGGCGAGCTCGCCGTGCAGCCCGTGCGTGCGGGCGATCGCGAGGATCGCGTCGGCGAGCTCCTGGGTCGGCGCGATCACCGAGAGCAGCAGGCCCAGCTCGCTGCCGGTGGCGGCCCCCGCCGGCTCGAGTGGGCCCATCGCCGAGTTGCGGCCGATCTGGCGGATGCTCAGCGTGTACTCCGGCGCGTTGGCGCCGAAGGCCTGCTGCACGCGCACGACGACGTTGCGCTCGATGCCGGCGGCGTAGGCGTCGGCGTTGGCGATCAGCAGCGGGTCGTGCGAGACCCCGAGCGCGATCGTCCGGAAGCCCACGTGGCGGGTTGCCTCGAGCTTGATCGAGTAGCGCTCGGCCGGCAGAAAGCGGCTGTGCTCGACCCTGACCCGCCGCGGCCCGATTGCCGAGAAGGTGGACTCGCGGGTGTCGAGCGTGCCCGACGGCTCGCGCAGCAGGTACGGGCTCGGGTTCTCGTACATCGTGTGGGCGGCGACGTTGAGCGGCGTGCAGCCGAGCTGGGGGGCGGCCGGCTGCACCTCGAAGGCGTCGTCCTCGACCCAGGCGAGCATGCAGTCGGCGGGCGCCATCGGCACCGCCGAGGAGGCGCCACACTCGAGGATCTTGCCGGCGTGCCAGGCTGGCCCGACGCCACAGCCGCGCATGATCGGCAGCGCCGCGAAGATAGCCGTGTCGCTCGAGCGGCCGGCGATGACGACGTCGGCGCCGGCCTCGAGCGCAGCGATGTAGGGCTCGCTGCCCATCACGCCGACGATCTGGTTGCAGGCGTCGACCTGCTCGTGCGTCAGCTCATCGGTGCCGTCGAGCGGGGCGGTGGCCTGCTGGTCGATGCGCTCGTGCAGGTACTCCTTCTCGACGTCGGCATAGATCGTCGCCAGCGTGAAGTGGAGGCCGAGCGAGCGGGCCGCCTCGAGCACGATGTCGCGGGTCTCGTCGACGTGCGGCCGGGCGCCGGCGCCGCCGGCGGTGCCGATCAGCAGCGGGACGCCGAGCCTGCGGGCGCCCGTCAGCAGGAGCTCGACGTCGCGCAGCACGGCCTCGCGCGAGACGTGAGGGGCGCCGCGGCCGAGGTCGCCGGGGCCCTGGTCGGTGGAGCCGCCGTCGACGCCGATCACGTCGGGCCGCAGCTCCAGGCCCTGCTCCAGCGAGCTCTCGGGAAAGCCGTAGCCGAGGATGCCGGTCGGCACCGACTTCCCGAAAACCGTGATCACAGCAGGGGTTGTACCACGATCCCGCGTGTCCGCCCGCGGAGCTTGCCGAGCGGTGTCGAGGTCGTGGCGCGTCGTCCACTCCGGGAAGGGGTCGTGGCGCTCGTCATCGCCGGGTGCCAAGCCGAGCCACTCGGGTGGCTGCCGGCTCTCTCCGCCACGGCGTTGTCATTCGATCGCCATCCATGTCACGGGCAGCTTCACAACCTCTCATGTGTCGGCGCTACGTGGCCGTTGCTACGCGTCCGGCTCGGCGTCGGCCGGATCCCTGCCCAGCTCGTCGATGCGGCCCTGCGCGGTGTCGAGCTTGCCGAGGCAGAAGCGGACGAGCTCCTCGCCGCGCTCCCAGGCGGCGAGCGCGTCTTCGAGGCCGGTCTCGCCACGCTCGAGGCGGCCGACCAGCTCCTCCAGCTCGCGCAGCGCCTCCTCGAAGGGCGGCTCCTCGGGGCCGGGCGTCGGGCCCGGCGTCGGGCCCGACGTGGCCTCGCTCATCGCGTCTCTTCCACGCGTGTCGTGAGGCCGCCGCGGGCGAGCTGGACATCGACGACGGCACCGATGGCGACGGCAGCCGCATCGCGCACCACGGCGCCGGCCCGGCCGTCCGCGCCGCCTTCCCGCACGATCGCGTAGCCGCGCTCCAGCGTGGCCTGCGGCGAGAGGGCCCGTAGCCGCCCCGCCGCCGCCTCCACCCGCGCCCGCTTGCGCTCGACCAGCAGCAGCGGTGCCCGCCGGAGCCGCTCGCGCGCCCCGTCGAGCCGGTTGCGGTCGCGGTCGAACGCCCGCCGCGTCCCTCGAACGAGTGATGTGCGCGAGCGCAGCAGCCGCTCGACCAGCTCCTCGAGGTCGGGGACGACGAGGCGCCCGGCGTGCGTCGGCGTCGAGGCGCGCACGTCGGCGGCGAGGTCGCACAGCGGCGTGTCCTGCTCGTGCCCGACGGCGCTCACCACCGGCACCGGACACTCCGCGATGGCGCGCACGATGCGCTCGTCGCTGAACGGCAGCAGATCCTCGAATGAGCCGCCGCCGCGCGTCACGATGATCACGTCGACCTCCGGCGCGGCGGCCAGCGCGCGCAGGGCGCCGACGATGCCGGTCGCCGCCTTCGGCCCCTGCACGAGCGTCTCGGCGACGAGGATGCGGGCTGGCGGGAAGCGCGTGGTGATGACGGTGATCACGTCGCGCTTGGCGGCGGCGTCGTTGCCGGTGACGATGCCGATACGGCGCGGCAGGAAGGGAAGGGGGCGCTTGCGGCTCTCGTCGAACAGCCCCTCGACGGCGAGCTTCTGCTTGAGCCGCTCGAGCGCTGCGAGGTGGTCGCCCAGGCCGATCCGCTCGATCGCGCTGGCCCGCAGGTTGAAGCTGCCGCGCTGCGTGTAGAGCTCGGGCTGGCCGTAGACGTGGATGCGCTCGCCGTCGGCAAGGCCGAGCTCGAGCGCGTCGAACTGGCGACGCGCCATCTGCACCGACAGCGTCGCGCCGTCGACGGGATCCTTCAGCGTGAAGAAGACGCTCTGCCAGCGCTCCTGCCGGCGCAGCTCCGTCACCTCGCCCTCGACCCACAGCGAGGGGAGCTTCTGCAGCCAGCTGGCGACGCCCCGGTTGAACGACTGGACAGTGTAGACCTTGCGGTCGCCGTACTCGAGGGCCTCGACCTTCACCGGAAGCGATGCTACCGCGCCCGGGCAAATGGGTGGGCCGGGCGTCGGGGTCGTGGCGCCGCTAGAGCAGGATCTCGGCCGCTGTCTCGGGGCGGCAGCCGTTGCGCACCAGTTCGACCGCCTCGTGCAGGTCGACATCGCTTGCGGCGAGGCGCTCGACGAGGTGCGTCGGGAAGCCGGCCCCGAGCAGCACGTGCATGCGCCAGCTCTCGACCTTCGTGCGCTCGTCGTGGGGAGGGGGTGCGGTCGGGCTCGTCATCGTCACGCGGAGTTCTGCCCGCCGCCTGCGATCCCTGCCAAGAACTCATTTCAGAGTGAGCGTTTTCCGCGGATCGCTCGGATCGTCCTTCAGCCCAGAGTCCGGCCGCTGTGCGTCCGACCTGTGGGCCTGCGGCGACCTGGTGCCCGCTCGACGAGCGGCCTCCAGGGCTTCGCGGGTGGGCCGCCCGTCTTGTCCAGGCGGCCAGCCTGGCCTGCGATCCCTGCTAGGAGCGCCGCAGCGAGCTCTCGAGCTCGGCGAGCCGCTCGCGCGTGCGCGTGAACGTTTCCTCGACACGAAGGGCCAGCTCGTCGAGCCGGCGCTCGAAGGAGTCCACGAGCTCGTCGCGCTGCAGCTCCAGCCTGCCGGCGATGTCGGAGAGGCGGCGCTCGAGCCGCTGCGCTCCTACCTCGCCGACCTGCGCCATCTGCACCGCGAGCAGCGACTCGGCCTGCTTGGCGAAGCCCTCGACCGAGCGGTCGAGCTCGTGGGAGAGCCGACGGGCGGCCTCCTCGCGGGCGCCACGTACGACCTCCTCGAACTGGGCGGCAGCCGCCTCGGTAAACCGGGTGACCTCGCGGCTGACGAGCCGCTCGAGCGCCTCGACCTGGCGGCGCTCGACGTCGGGGAAGATCTCGGCGGCGCGACGCTGCGCCTCGGCGGACTCGCGGTCGATCGCCTCGGTCAGCTCGCGCTCGCGGCGTTGCAGCCGCTCGGCCAGGTCGTTGAGCGAGCGACGGCGCTCGCTCGCGTGGCTCTCCAGCTCGGCGGCGGTGCGCATGCCGATCTCCTCGACCGCGCGTTCGAGCTCGCCGCGTAGCCGGGCGATGGTGACCCGCTGCTCCTCGGCGAGCGCGTCCACCTGCGCGACCTCCCGCCGCAGCAGGCCCTCCGACTCGGCGATGCGCTGCCGGGCACGCACGTCGAGCCGCTCGAGCTGATCGGCGAGCGCATGCTGGGCCCGCTCGAGGTCGGCCCCCCAGGCGGCCAGCTTCTGCTCGACGCTCCGCTGCGTCTCGATGAGGCGCGCCGTGAGCTCATCGCCGAGCTGTTTCTCCTGGCCGGCCAGCACCTGGCGCCGCTCGGCGGACAGGCGCCGCTCCTCGGCGGCGAACTCCGACAGGGAGTCCGCCCGGGCACGGGTGAGCGTGCGCTCGAGCTCCGCCGTCCGCTCGGCGATCTCGCTGGCGACGAGCTCCTTGATGCGTGCAGCCGCCGCCGCGACTTCCGTCTCGACCGAGAGTGGCCGGTTGCTGCGCCGTCCGAACATCCCTTGCAGCGTAGCGCCGCCGGTGGCCCGGCTCGGGCGAGCTGCGCCATGACGAGTGCCGCCGGCCGCTCCGGCTATCCGAGCTGCGCCACGACGAGCGCCGCTCCGAGCGCGACGGTCGCCGCCGCCAGCGCCCGCAGCGCTGCCTCCGGAGCCGCGAGCAGCCCTTGCCGCGAGAGCGGCTCCGCCGTGCCGTCGGCCAGCTTGAGCTCACCGCGGACGGCGACGACCCGGCGCCGCAGTTGCCGCACGTCGGTCGAGAGGCGCCGCTGGGCGTGCGCGAGCAGGGTTGCGGCGATGGCTGCCAGCACCGCCTCGGCGCGCAGCGTCTCCGCTACCGCGAAGTACCCCGTGAGCACGGGGAACCCACCCCAGGCCAGCGCGAACACGACGTCGTTGTGCAAGCCGGGCAGCTCGAGGTTGTACGCCACCACGAGAACGCCGCCGGCTGCCACGAACGCCAGCAGCCACAGTGTCGAGCCGACCGCGACGACCGCGCCGATCGCACACGCGCCCGCGAGCGACACCAGCGCCAGGCCCCACAGCGCTGCCGCCGGGATCGCCGTGCCCAGCGGCCGCCCGCGCAGCTCGTCGAGCGCGTGCGCGGCCACCCCCACCGCCAGCGCGAACGCGGCCAGTGTCTCGCCCAGCCGCGTCCAGGTGAGTCCGGGCGCGAGCCCCAGCCCGATCGCCACCGTGCCCAGGCACCAGGCCGTGTAGGGCAGGTGCAGCAGGGTGACGTAGTCGCGCAGCCCGCCGGGCGGCAGGGCGTAGAAGGCGGCGCGCGGCGGGGGCGGTTGCGAAGCGTCGCGACCGGCATCGCGGCCGGCGCCGCTCACGAGCGGTGGCCCCAGATCACCACGCCGCCGCCGACGCTCAGCCGCCGCGCCTGGACGTCGTGGACGCCTGCCGCACGCCACCAGTCGAGCTGTTCCGCCAGCGGGTAGTCACGGTAGAAGCCGCGGATGCTCGCTCCCAGGAACCGGCCAACCTCGCCCCAGGCGGGTGAGAGCAGACGGCCGGCGGCGGGCAGCACCGCTCCGACGTACACCTCCCACAGCGGCCGCCACGCGCCTGCCGGCACCGCGAACTCGAGGCTCGCGAGCGGGCCGCCGGGCCGCACCACACGCGCCAGCTCGCGCACCTGCGCGGCCGGGTCGGCGACGTAGCGCAGCAGGTAGGTGACGGTGAGGGCGTCGAATGCCGCATCGCCAAACGGCAGCGCCTCCGCGCTCCCCTCCACGAGCTGCACCCGCTCGCCGAGGCCGGCCCGCGCCACGCGCTCGCGCCCCGCGGCCAGCATCTCCGGGCTCTGGTCGAGGCCCGTGACCCGGCAGCCGGTGCGCTTTGCCAGGTCGATGGCGACGGCTGCAGTGCCGGTCGCCACGTCGAGCGTGTGCGCGCCCGGGTCGAGCGTGGACGTCACACGCGACACGAGGAACCGCTTCCAGCGCGGGTCCTGGGCGAACGAGAGCAGCGATGCCGTGCGGTCGTAGGTGGGGCCGAGCGGTGCGAACAGCTGGCGGGCGTGGCTGGTGCGGGCGGCTGCATCGTGTGGCACGCCCCCGAGTCTACGATGCGGCGGTGGCGTGGGAAGAGGATCTGGGGCAGCAGCTCGAGCGCGTCGCGGCCGCCGCCCTGGCGTGGGCGGCCCCCGACGAGACGATCGTCGCGGTCATCCCGTCCGAGCCCGATCCGGGATTGCTCGTCTTCCTTGTCGCGTTCGAGACGCTGGGTGCGCCGGACACGCCACGCACCTGGGTCGCGCTCGACGGCGACGCGCAGCCGGTTGTCGCCTGGTCGACGGTGCGCGGCGCAGTCGCGATCGCCGCGATGTGCGAGGTGGCGGAGGAGGTAGGCGGCGGCGGCGACCTCGACGAGCTCCGCTCGCAACTCGTCGGCCTCAGGCTGATCGAGAACCCGCCGGGCATCGACGAGGCGCTGGCAGCGATCGGGGAGCTCGAGCGCGCGCTGGGCCGCTCGCCGCGGATCGCGAGCCCGGGCTACCTCGACGGCGTCGGCACCGCGGTGCGCTCGCTCGAGCGGGCGCTGGGCGAGCAGGGGCAGTCGCCGTTCACCGAGGCGATGAAGCAGGCTCCGAGCGCCATCGAGGCGCTCACTCGCGAGGTCGAGGCCGGCCTCAAGACCCGTCTGCCGTAGCGGCGGGGGGAGCGGCAGGCCGGGGCGCCACTGCCGGCCCTCGGGCCGGAGCATCGTGCCACGGGCGCCGCCCTTTTCGCGCGGCGGCGATGGCTGTAGCGTCGCCCGCACGATCTCCGTTGCCCGCTGGCGGCGGCGAAAGGAGCGCCTGTGCAGGTCAGGATCACGGTGAACGGCAAGCTGTAGGAGCGCGAGGTCGAGCCGCGCCTGCTGCTCGTCCACTTCCTGCGCGATGAGCTCGGCCTCACCGGCACGCACGTCGGCTGCGACACCTCGAGCTGCGGCGCCTGCACCGTCCGCCTCGACGGCGAAACCGTCAAGTCGTGCACCGTGCTCGCGGTGCAGGCCGACGGGGGCGCGGTGCAGACCATCGAGGGCCTGGCCACGAACGGCGAGCTGCACCCGCTCCAGCGCGCCTTCCGGCAGGAGCACGGCCTCCAGTGCGGCTTCTGCACTCCGGGGGTGATCATGGCCTCGACCGCGCTGCTCGACCTGGGGCGCGAGCTCACCGACGAGGAGATCCGCCACGGCCTCGAGGGCAACCTCTGCCGCTGTACGGGCTACGAGAACATCTTCAACGCCGTGCGCTCGGCGATCGCCGAGGTCTCGGCATGAGCGCCGTCCGCACGCCCGGCGGCATCGGCGTCGCCATCCGGGGCAAGGAGGATCCCGAGCTGATCGCGGGCAGGGGCCGCTTCGTCGACGACATCCAGCTGCCCGGGCTCCTGCACCTGGTGTCCGTGCGCAGCCCGCACGCGCATGCCGACATCACCGCGATCGACACGGGTGCCGCGCTCGCCGTCCCCGGCGTCGTTGCCGTCTTCACCGCCGACGACGCCGCGGCCGGCGTCCCCTGCGCCTCGAACCCCACCGGCGACGCGAAGCAGCCGCTGCGGATGCCGCTCAGCGCGGGCCGCGGGCGGCGTCGAGGTGGCCGCCGCAGCCCTCGAGCCGAGCGGCGACCTCTCGGGCTCCGCGGCGTACAAGCGGCACTTGGCTATGGTGATTGGAGGACGCGCCCTCGTCGCAGCACGCGGGGGCGCGTAGATCAAGCCGACCTGCCGGGCCTGGCCCGGCGTGGACAAGGAGGACGTATGGAAGGTGGCTTCGGCTTCCCGTTCGGAGGCGATCCCGAGGACCTCATCCGCGGCCTGCGCGAGTTCGCCGAGCAGCAGGCGGAGACCGTGCAGGAGTCGCAGAAGGAGCACTTCTCGACGCTGACCCTCAACACCGCGGTGCAGCTCACCGCCGCCGCGCTCGACCGCGTCACCCCGACCGGCTCGCCCGACGAGCAGACCGCAGCCCTGCGCGACGCGATGCGCGTGCTCTTCCCGGAGGCGGTAGCGCTCGTCTCGGCAGCCCGCCAGGGCTTCCTGCGGTAGCGCCGTGGGCCTGCTCGACCGCGCCGTCGCCCGCGTGCTGCCCGCCGTGCTGCCGGTCGTGCCGCGGCAGGTGGTTGGGCACGTCGCCGGCCGCTACATCGCGGGCGAGCAGCTGGCCGACGCGATCGGCCTGGTCGGGCGTCTGGCTGCGACCGGCAAGCACGCGACGCTCGACGTGCTCGGCGAGGAGGCGCATACCCGCGACGAGGTCGCCGCCACCGTCGCCGAGTACCGCGCCGCGCTTGCGGCGCTGCAGGCGGGCGACCTGCCCTCGGGCATCTCGGTCAAGCCGACCGCCGTTGGCCTTGCCTTCGACGCGGGCCTCTGCCGCGCCAGCCTGGAGGAGCTCGCCCGTGCGGCCGCCGCCACCGGCCGCTTCCTGCGCATCGACATGGAGGCGTCGCCGACGATCGACGCCACCCTCGCGCTCTATCGCGACCTTCGGGCCGCCGGCCACGACAACGTCGGCATCGTGCTCCAGTCCCGGCTGCGGCGCACGCTCGACGACGTCCACGCCCTCGCCGAGCTGAAGCCCGACGTGCGCCTGTGCAAGGGCATCTACGTCGAGCCCGTCACCGTCGCCTTCCAGGATCAGGCCGCCGTGCGCGCCGCCTTCGTGCGGGCGCTCGAGGTGCTGCTGGCCGGCGGCTCGCGGCTCGCGCTGGCGACGCACGACGAGTGGCTGCTGGGCGAGTCGCTGCGCATCGTCGGGCAGGCCGGCTTGGGCTCCGACGGCTACGAGGTGCAGATGCTGCTGGGCGTGCGCGAGGAGCGGGCGACACGGCTCGTCGCCGACGGCCACCGCCTGCGCGTCTACGTGCCCTACGGCGTGCGCTGGTACGAGTACTCGCTGCGCCGGCTGCAGGAGAACCCGGCGATGGCGGCGCACATCGCGGCGGCCACGGTCGGGCGCGTGCTGCGCCGCCGGTAGGGCGCTGGGCGACGCGCCCTACTTCTTGGCGGTCTTCGGCTCCTGCGGCTCGGTCACGCTCGTGTCGCGCTCCCAGCCCTCGTGCTCGAGCGTGAGCGACTCGATCGCGACGAAGCTCGTATCGGCGTCGAGGTCGTCGAGCGCCACGTACTCGGACGGCCAGCAGCGGTAGACCTTGGACGCGAGCGCGACCTGGCCTGCTTCGTTCATCAGCTCGATGACGATGTCCTTGCGGAAGTCGCCGAGCGACACCTCCGCGCCCAGGCCCGCGCCGAGACTCCACACGCGGTTCGCCCGGGCTTCGAAGTCCGTGTCGTGCGTGCGGCCGCGAGTGAGGACGACCGGGTCGAAGTTCGTCAGCCCCGGCGAGCGGCGCAGCACGTTCGGCTCTCCTCCCTCGCGGTGGGTGACGACGTCCGTCCGGCGGCGCAGCGGACTGATCGCATCGACGCCGGCAACGTACCGGCCGTCCCACTTGACCCGGAACTTGAAGCCCTTGTACGGGTCGAAGCGGGTTGGGTTGACCGTGAACTGGGGCATGCCGACGATAGTACGCCGCTTTCGGCCGAGCGTCACCTGGTGGCTCCCGGGCGGTGAGCAGATACGCCTTTCGGGCAGTCGCAGCCATGAGGGTCTGCTCGCTATGTAGTACTGTATGCAGTATCGTGATCGGGAACGGCTTGAGGCCTCGCTCGTCGCAGTCAGAACGCGGCGGCGCAGTGTCCACCCGTCGAAGGTCGACAGGGTGCTCCGCCTCGCCGGCTTCGTGCGGCGCTCAGGGAAGGGCGATCATCGGATCTACTTGCACCTCCAGCGCCCGAGACTCGTCACGATCGACCCGCGGAGCCCGCTACTCCCCGCCTACGTGTCCGACGTCATCGCTGCTGTGGAGGAGATCCTGAATGCCGAAGACGCCGCTGGATGAGCTGGTCGAGCACTACGTGCGCCTGCCGTACACCGTCAGCGCAGTCTTCGACACCGACGACGATGGGAACGCCGGGTACGTCTCGCGCATTGAGGAGCTGCCCGGCTGCCTCGCCCAGGGGCGGACAGCCGCCGAGGCTGTCGAGCGTGTCTACAGCGCGCTGCGCTCGTGGCTCGTAGTCGCTCTCGAGGACGGGATGGAGATCCCGGAGCCGCGCGAGGCGTACAGCGGCAACTTCGTCGTTCGCATCCCGAAGGGGCTCCACGGCGAGCTCGTGCGCCGGGCGCGCGGCGAGGGCGTGTCGCTCAATCAGCTCGTGTCGACGACACTGGCCGGAGCGGTGGGGTGGGGGCGAGCCGACACGGCGCCTCCCCGTGAGGTGGCGTGAGCGGCGGGGGCGAGCCGGCGGGAAGACGCGTCGTCACGGGCCGCCTCACTCGTGCTCACCCCCGTATCTACACTGCCTTCATGGCGACGATGCCTGCGCTCCCCGGAGGCTTCGAGCTCCCCTCGTCCCTCCGGCTGACCCGCGTCGGCTCGGTCGACGCGGTGGCGCTGGAAGCCCGTGCGGCCGACCTCGCCGGCCGCTCGATCAAGAAGGAGTCGAAGCTCCTCGCGCTCGACCTGGCGATCCGCTGCATGGACCTGACGACGCTCGAGGGCGCCGACACGCCGGGCAAGGTGACGGCGCTCTGCACGAAGGCGATCCGGCCCGACGCGCAGGATGCCTCGGTGCCGTCGTGCGCCGCGGTGTGCGTCTACCCGAACCTCGTGCCGACGGCGGTGGCGCGGCTGCGCGGGAGCGGCGTCAAGGTCGCCTCCGTTGCCACCGCGTTCCCCTCCGGCCAGTCACCTACAGCCGGCAAGGTGCGCGAGGTCGAGGCCGTCGTCGCCATGGGCGCAGACGAGGTGGACATGGTGATCGACCGTGGCGCCTTCCTCTCCGGCCGCTACGGGAACGTCTACGACGAGATCGTCGCGGTGAAGGAGGCGTGCGGCGCCGCTCAGCTCAAGGTGATCATCGAGACGGCGGAGCTCGGCGGCTACGACGCTATCCGTCGCGCGTCCCTGCTCGCGATGGCCGCCGGCGCCGACTTCATCAAGACCTCCACCGGCAAGGCCGCCGCCTCGGCAACGCTGCCGATCCAGCTGTGCATGCTGGAGGCGATCCGCGACGTCCACGACGCCACCGGGCGGCTCGTCGGCATGAAGGCAGCAGGCGGGATTCGCACGGCGAAGCAGGCCGTCCAGTACCTCGTGCAGGTGCACGAGACGCTCGGCCTCGCGTGGCTGACGCCCGACCTCTACCGGCTCGGCGCGTCGTCCCTGTTGAATGATGTGCTGATGCAGCTCCGCACGCAACGCACCGGCCGTTACCAGTCGCTCGACTACTTCACGAATGACTGACACAGCCTCCGAGGACACGTCCGGCGGGGCCGTGGCCAAGCGGGCCGGTGACCTGTCGCCGCCGCCGGCCGCCTGGGACTACGCGCCCGCTCCCGAGTCGCGCGCCGTCGTCACGATCGCGCCGCGCTACGGCCTCTACATCGGCGGCGAGTGGATCGAGCCCACCGCCGGCGAGCGCTTCGCCACCATCAGCCCCGCCACCGAGGAGCACCTCGCCGAGATCGCGCAGGCCGGGGAGGAGGACGTCGACCGTGCGGTCGGCGCCGCCCGCGCAGCGTTCCCCGGCTGGGCCGGGCTCCCCGGCGCCGAGCGGGCCAAGTACCTGTTCCGCATCGCGCGGCTGCTGCAGGAGCGCGCCCGCGAGTTCGCCGTGCTCGAGAGCCTCGACGGCGGCAAGCCGATCAAGGAGTCGCGCGACGTCGACGTGCCCCTCGCGGCCGCGCACTTCTTCTACTACGCCGGCTGGGCCGACAAGCTCGAGTACGCCTTCCCCGGCCGCCCGCGCGCGCGGCCCCTCGGCGTCGCCGGGCAGATCATCCCCTGGAACTTCCCGCTGCTGATGCTGGCCTGGAAGGTCGCGCCGGCCCTGGCCACCGGCAACACGGTGGTGCTCAAGCCGGCCGAGTCGACGCCGCTCACGGCGCTGCTCTTCTGCGACGTGCTGCGCCAGGCGGGCCTCCCTGCCGGGGTCGTCAACGTCGTCACCGGCGACGGCCGCACGGGCGCCGCGCTCGTCGCGCACCCGGGGGTCGACAAGGTCGCGTTCACCGGCTCGACCGAGGTCGGCAAGAGCATCCAGCGGGCGGTCGCCGGGACGGGCAAGCGCCTCACCCTCGAGCTAGGCGGCAAGGGCGCGAACATCGTCTTCGACGACGCGGCGCTCGACCAGGCCGTCGAGGGCATCGTCACCGGCATCACCTTCAACCAGGGCCACGTCTGCTGCGCCGGCTCGCGGCTGCTCGTGCAGGAGAGCGTCGCCGAGCAGCTGATCGCGAAGCTACGCCGGCGCATGGAGAGGCTGCGCGTCGGCGACCCGCTCGACAAGAACACCGACATCGGCGCCATCAACTCCGCCGAGCAACTCGCGCGCATCGAGGAGCTCGTCCAGTCGGGCCGCGACGAGGGCGCCACGATCTGGCAGCCCGCCTGCCGCCTGCCCGCGAAGGGGTTCTGGTATCCGCCGACCGTCTTCACCGAGGTCGCGCAGAGCCACCGCATCGCCCAGGAGGAGATCTTCGGGCCTGTGCTCTCGGTTCTCACCTTCCGGACGCCCGACGAGGCCGTCGAGAAGGCAAACAACACCCCGTACGGCCTCTCGGCCGGGGTGTGGACGGAGAAGGGCTCGCGTATCCTCTGGACGGCGCAACGGCTGCGCGCCGGCGTCGTGTGGGCGAACACGTACAACCGCTTCGACCCGACGTCGCCGTTCGGCGGCTACCGGGAGTCGGGCTTCGGGCGCGAGGGCGGCCGGCACGGGCTGGCGGCGTACCTGGCGCCGGAAGAGGACGGCGCGCCATGACCGACCGCCTGCCCGTGCGCAAGACCTACAAGCTGTTCATCGGCGGTGCGTTCTCGCGCTCGGAGTCGGGGCGCGTGGTCGAGGTGGAGGGCGCCAACGTCGCGCTCGCCTCGCGCAAGGACGTGCGCGACGCGGTGCGGGCGGCGCGTGGCGCATTCCCGAAGTGGTCGGCTGCGACGGCGTACAACCGCGGCCAGGTGCTGTACCGGCTGGCCGAGATCATGGAGGCCCGCGCGGCCGATCTCGCAGCGGCCTGCTCGGGGCCGGACGAGGTCGCCCGGGCCGTCGATCGCGTCGTCTGGTACGCCGGCTGGACGGACAAGCTGGCGCAGGTCGTGGGCGGCGCGAACCCCGTCGCCGGCCCGTACTTCGACTTCACCGTGCCGGAGCCGACGGGCGTCGTGGGGATCGTCGCGCCCGCCGAGCCGGCGCTGCTCGGCCTCGTCTCGCGCCTGGCGCCCGCGCTCGCAGGCGGCAACGTCGTGGTCGTGCTCGCCTCGCAGCCGCACCCGGTCGCCGCGGTCGAGCTGGCCGAGTGCATCGCCACCGCCGACGTGCCCGCGGGCGTCATCAACATCTTCACCGGCGACCCCGCCGAGACCGCTCCGTGGCTCGCGTCGCACATGGACGTCAACGCGATCGACATCAGCGGGGCAGTCGCGGCGCCCGGCGGCGACCCCGCACTCGCCGCCGCCCTCGAGCGCGCCGCCGCCGACAACGTCAAGCGCGTCGTGCGCGGCCCCGCCGACGGCCAGCGCCTCGCCGACGTCGAGCAGCTGCTCGAGCTGAAGACCGTCTGGCACCCGATCGGCGTCTGATGCCCGCCGTACCCTACGGCTCCTCCGGTGAAGAGCGACCGCAGCATCTACGCTTAGCCCGCACGTGACCGGCTCACGACGGCTCAGCCAGGCCATCTCCGAGGGAGACGGCATCTCGATCATCGCGAGTGTCGGCGACGCGGCAGCTGCACGCGCGGCCGAGGAGCAGGGCGCGGACGGCGTCGCGACCCTCCCTGGCGGCTCCGGCGCCGCCCTCGGCACCGGTCTGCCGATCCTCTTCCGTGGCCGCATCGAGGACGCCGCCGGCAGCGACGCCGACGCCTGCCTGCTCGACGTCAAGACCGTCGGCGACGACGAGGACGACCTCGCCCGCTTCGCCGCGGAGGCGAAGCTGCTCGGCCTGGAGCTCGTCGTCAGCGTCACCGACGACGAGCAGCTGCAGGCCGTGCTCGAGCTCCTCGACCCCGAGGTGCTCGTGCTCTCGCCGAGAGACGCCGACGACGAGGAGGAGGAGGCGCTCGAGCACGTGCTCGCCCTGCTCCCCGACATCCCGGCCGGCAAGCTCGCCGTCGCCGCGCTCGGCGTGACGAGCCGCGAGCAGCTGCACGCGCTCGAGCGGGCCGGCTTCGACGCGGTGCTCGTCGGGCCGGGGGATGTCGCCGGGCTCGTCGGTGGCGCGCCGCACACGGCCTAGGGAGAGGGCCGCCGGGGCCGGACGGGCCGGGGCCGGTCGTGCCGGCCTGCTCGCCCTGCTGGCGGTCCTCGCGCTCGGCGGCGCCCTGCGCGCGGTCGGCATCCAGTACGGCCTCCCGTTCGGGACGTTGCTCAACCCCGACGAGCAGTCGATCGTGCCGCGCGCCTGGAAGATGGTGCACGGCGGTGGCCTCGACCCGCACTGGTTCGACTACCCGACGCTCGTCATGTACCTGCTCGCGCCGTTCCAGGCGTGGCAGGACGCGCCGTCGTTCCTGACCGCCCGGGTGGTGATCCTCGTGCTCGGGCTCGGCGCCGTGGCGGCCACCTGGTGGCTGGGCCGGCGTGCCTACAGCGGGCAGGCGGCCCTGGTCGGCGCCGCCACCGTCGCCGTGGCCACGATCCACGTCTCGTACTCGCGAATGGCCGTCACCGACGTGCCGCTGACGCTGGGCGTGGCGGCGGCGCTCGCACTCATCGTCGCGGGCAGGCTGGAGTGGGCCGGGCTCGTCGCCGGGCTCGCGGCGGGCGCGAAGTACCCCGGCGTCTTCCTGCTCGTGCCGCTCGTCGTCGGCGGGTGGGGCAGGTGGCGGCGCGTGGCGACCGGCGTGGCGCTTGCCGCTGCGGCCTTCCTCGCGACGAGCCCCTACGTGCTGGTGCACCCGCACCAGGCGGTGCACGAGGCGCTGCGCGTCCAGCGGCTCGCGCGCGAGGGCTGGCTCGGCTTCGAGGACGACTTTCCGACCCCGCTCGCCTTCCTCGACCGCCTGTGGGATGGCGTCGGCCCGCTGCTCGTGCTGGCCGGGATCGGCCTCCTCGTGGCGCTGTGGAAGCGGTCGCGAGCCGACCTCGCGCTCGCAGCGTTCGTCATCGTCTACTTCCTCGACCTGATGACCCTGCAGGCGCACTTCGACCGCTACACGCTGCCGCTGATTCCGGCGGTCGGCGTACTTGCCGGCCGGCTGCGGCCCCTGGCGCCGCTTGCGCTCGCGCTGCTGGTCGTGCCGCTGTGGTGGTCGGCCGACGACGCTGCCCGGCTCACGCGCACCGACACCCGCGTGGTGGCGGCACGCTGGATTGCCGCCAACGTGCCCGTGGCGGCCCCGCTCGCTGCCGAGTCGTCGACAGCACTGCCGGGGCGGCGGGCGCTGCCCCTGCTGCTGCCCGGCCCCGGGCGCGCGTTCGACCGCAACCGCGACGTCGGGCGGCTGCGCGCCGGCGGGGTGCGCTACGTCGTCGTCACCGGTGCCGTCGCCGATCGTGTCCTGCGGGCGCGCGCCGCGTATCCGCGCGAGGCACGCTTCTACGACGACCTCGCGCGCTCGGCCACCCGCGTGCTGGACGTCGAGCCGGGCGCCGGGCGCACCGGCCCCTGGGTGCGGGTCTACCGGCTATAACCATGCGCATGAGCCACCCGCGGCGTCGCCACTCTCGCATCCGGACTGCCCGCCACCTGCTCGCGTACGTCGCCGTACTCGTCGCGTTCGGCGCTGTCGTCTCGGAGGCGTTTGGGGCCGCGAGCGCGCCGGCCGCGGCGGCTGCCCGGCGTACGGCAGCCCTGCCCGCCGCGCCTGCCGCCTGCCCTGCCGCCTGGCGCGCCACCTGGCAGCGGCTCGCCGATCGCATCAAGGCGCCCGTCTACTGCCCGGCGTGGCTGCCCGACCCGCTCACCGGCGACATCGGCGGCCGCTGGAACAACATCGACTCGGTGGCGAAGGACGGCGCGTACCTGATGGGCTTCGTCTGGCAGGAGACCGGCCTGGGCGCGGCCGGCGGCGAGCTGCACGTCAACCTTCGCGGCTATCCGGGCAGGACAGCCATCCCCACCTGCGAGGACACGCTCAACGACGGCGGCAAGATCGTCCGCCGCAAGCTCCCTTGCTTCGATGACGCCCGTGGCACGAAGCGGGCGGGAGGCATTACCGTCACCGTCTACACCGTCAACCAGGGCGCCGATCAGTGGCACGTCCTCTACGCCTGGCGGCTGCGCGGGTCGCTCTACACGCTCTCCCAGCACGTCGCGCCGCCGCTCACCTATGCGAAGGTCGTCGCGAACCTCGACCGGGAGCTTGCAGCGCTCGAGCTCGTCCGGCCGAAGGGCTGACGCGGGTGCGGCTGTCGCGTCGGTCGTTGCTGGTGGGCGCGGGCGGCGGCGCTCTTGCCGGCGTCGGCATCTACGAGCTGGTCGATCGTTTCGCGGGGTCGCCCAGCCGAGGCGACGGCTCGTCCGGGCCGGTCGGCGACCACGGCGAGCAGCATCTGCTCGACGGAGTCCGCGAGATCGTCTCCGACGGCGTCGAGGTGCTCGTGCCGCCGCTCCATCACGAGGTCGTGACCGCCCGCGTGAAGGCCGGCGACCTCGGCCGCGCCCGCCGCGAGCTGACCGAGGCGCTGGCCACGCTCGACGCGCGCTACCCGGCCACGCCGGCAGGCCTCGGCGTGACGCTTGCGTGGGGCGTGCCGTACTTCCGCAGCTACGTGCCTCGCCAGGCCGGGCGGCTGATACCGGTCGACCAGCGAGCCTCGCAGAGCGCAGGCAGGCCGGTCGCCGCGCTCACCGAGGCCGTGCGTTTCTCGAGCGATCCGGAGGAGACGCTGCTCGAGCAGAACGACGTCGCCATCCTGTTGCGCAGCGACACGCTCGCCACGATTGCCGCGGCCCACCGCATCTTCTTCAGCGAGCTCGCCGTGTTCGAGCCCACCAGCATCCGGCGGGGCTTCGCCGGCGGCGGCTTCGACGGCGGACCTGGCCTGCCCAAGCAGATGGCGCAGGCCGCCGGCATCCGCGGCGCCGACCTGATCCCGGACGGCGCCGAGCTCTTCCTCGGCTTCACCTCGACCCAGAAGGCAGGGCTGGGGCCCGCCCGGATCGCCAACTTCGAGGCGCTCGGCTACGTCACCTCGCCGGACGGCTACTTCAATGGCGGCACGCACATGCATCTCTCCCACCTGCACGAGAACGTCGAGGCCTGGTACCTCAACTTCGCCTTCCAGGAGCGCGCGGACACCGCTTTCCGTCCCGGCATCGCGGTCAAGGCGGGCGCGCAGACGGTGCCGCAGGGCCCCGACGAGGTCTCGGATGCCGCTGCCGTCAGGGACACCTACCGGCGGGGCCGCTCAATCGGCCACAGCGCGGCGCTGCAGACGGCGTCCCGACTGCTCGCAGACGTCGTCGGCGAGGACGGAACCGTCTACCGGAAGGGCACTGCGATCCCGCAGCGCGCCGACTTCAATACGCTCGACAATCCGTTTGCGTGGAGCGCCCGGCCCGCCGTCGACGGCATGGCCGCCGAGCCCGCAGCGGGCGTCCACTTCGTCGTCTTCAACCCGTCGAGCGACGACTTCGCGCGGGTGCGCCGCGCCATGGACGGCGAGCTCCCCGACGGCACGAAGCTCGACTTCGTACCGCGCTCCCGCGGCCAGGGCTTCAACTCGATCCTGCGCACGACGCACCGCCAGAACTTCCTGGTGCCGCCGCGGCATGCCCGTGCGTTCCCGCTCTTGGAGCTGAAGAGCTAGCTCGCCGCCGGGCCGGCGTTCCGCACGGCGCGAGCGCGGCGGGCGAGCCGCGTCAGGCGGACGGGCCGCGTCAGGCGGGCGCGGTGATCCCGTCGAGCAGCCGCTCCAGCACCTGGGCGACGCCGTCGTCGTCGTTGCTCGCCGTCACCTCGCCGGCGGCCGCCAGCACGTCGGGGTGCGCGTTGGCCACTGCCACCGAGCGGCCGGCGAAGGCGAGCAGGGCGAGGTCGTTGGGCGCGTCCCCGAAGGCGATCACCGCTGCCGGAGCGATCCCCTCCGCCGCGCAGAGCGTGGCGAGCGCGCTCGCCTTGGTCACGCCGGCGCCCGAGATCTCGACGACCGTGCCACCGGCGGTGGTCGAGACGGCGTCGTCGCCGCCGATCCGGCGCGCCGCGGCCAGCACGTCGGCGAAGGGCGCGCTGGGGTGCCGCGCGAGCAGCTTCGTCACGGGCTCGCGCACCAGCTCGAGCGCGTCGGCGTAGCGCGGTGCGGGCGGCGGCCGGAACGTCGAGTGATAGGCAGGCTCCCGCGCGAAGTCGAGCCCCAGCTCGAGCGAGAAGAGGATGCCGGGCAGCTCGCTCCGCAGCCCTTCGACCAGCCGGCGCGCCACCGCCTCGCCGATCGGGTGGTGTGCGAGCACCGCCCCGGTCGCCAGCTCGACGACGATCGCGCCGTTGGCGCAGATCGCGATGTCGGCGACGCCGATCCGCTCGGCCAGCGGGTGCACGAGGCGGGGCGGGCGGCCCGTCGTGACGACGATCTGCAGGCCGCGTGTGTGGGCGCGCTCGAGCGCCGCCCGGTTACGGTCGGAGACGGTGCCGTCTGTGCGCAGCAGCGTCCCGTCGAGGTCGGTGGCGACGAGCCGGATCACGCTGCCCGCTGACCGGGGCCGACGGCGGCTCTGCTCATCCGAAGAAGGTGCGCGCGACACCGAACAGCTCCGGGTCGACGCCCCGGATCTGCGCGCACGCGTCGGCGAGCGGCACGGCCACCATCCGCGTGCCGTGCAGCGCCACCATCACCCCGGACTGCCCGGCCACGGCGAGATCGGCTGCTGCCGCCCCGAACCGGGTGGCGAGGACGCGGTCGGCCGCCGACGGCGTGCCGCCGCGCTGCAGGTGCCCGAGCCGTCACGCGCGTCTCGAAGCCTGTCAGCTCCTCGATCAGCGGTACGAGCTGGTAGGCGACGCCGCCGAGCCGCTCGAAGCCGAATGCGTCGAGGCCGTGCATCGCCACGCCGCCGCCCACGCCCGCGGGCAGCCGCACGCCCTCGGCGACGACGACGATCGAGTAGGTGTGGCCGTGGCGGTGCCGCGTGAGCAGCACCCGCGCGACTTCTTCGATCTCGACGTCCTCCTCGGGCACGAGGATCGCGTCGGCCCCCGCGGCGATGCCCGCGTAGGTTGCGATCCAGCCCTTGGTGCGGCCCATCACCTCGACGAGCATCACGCGGTTGTGCGACTCCGCGGTCGTCGCGATACGGTCGATCGCCTCGGTTGCGATCGGCACGGCGGTGTCGAAGCCGAAGGTGACGTCGGTGGCCGAGATGTCGTTGTCGATCGTCTTGGGAACGCCAACCACCGGCAGGCCCTCCTCGGCGAGCCGCAGCGCCGAGCGCAGGGCGCCGTCGCCGCCGATCACGATGAGCGCCTCGATCCCGTTCGACTCGATCGTCCGGCGCACACTCTCGTAGCCGTCGCCGTGCACGTACGGGTCGGTGCGCGAGGTGCCGAGGAAGGTGCCGCCGCGGCCGATGATGCCGCGCACCGAGTCGCGGCTGAGCGGCAGCGTGTGGCCGTGCATCAGGCCCTCCCAGCCGTTACGGATGCCGACTACCTCGACGTCGTGCTCGATGACGGCGCGGCCGACGACGCCGCGGATGCACGCGTTCAGCCCGGGGCAGTCGCCGCCGGCCGTCAGCACCCCGATGACGCTGGCGCGGCGGGTCACAGGGCAGCTCCCATCAGTAGAGGAACATCGGCTTGCCGGTCACGTGCCGCAGCTTGGGGCGGTACTCCCTGAGGTCGTACAGCTCATCGGTGTCGACGCGCTTCACGCCCTCGCCCGTGGTCGAGAGCGGGACGGTCGTGTACGTGCCGCTGCGCAGCGCGACCATGCGGCCGCTGGCGCCTTCGAGGGCGAGGTCGGCGGCCATCACCGCGAAGTTGGTCGCGACCATCAGGTCGAGTGAGTCCGGGCTGCCCGAGCGCATCAGGTAGCCGAGCTGCTGCATGATCGTGTCCTCGCCGGTGCGCTCCTTCAGCAGCTCCGCCGTGACAGCGCCGATCCCGCCGAGCTTGCGGTGCCCGTAGGCGTCGGCCTCGCCCGAGACGAGCAGGTCGCCGCCCTTGATCGTCGCACCCTCCGAGATCGTCATCATCGAGTAGTTACTCGGGTTGTCGCGCTTGTCGCGCATCAGCTGCTCGGCCAGCAGGTCGATGTCGAACGGCACCTCCGAGATGATTGCCCGGTCGACGCCGGCCAGGTACGCCGTGATCAGCGACGTCTCGCCGCTGTAGCGGCCGAACAGCTCGACCACGGCGATCCGCTCGTGCGAGCCGGTGCTGGTGCGCAGGCGGTGGATGAACTCGACGCCGCGCGTGACGGCGGTCGAGAAGCCGATGCAGTAGTCGGTGCCGTGGACGTCGTTGTCCATCGTCTTGGGGATGGCGATCACCGGGACGTCCTCCTGGTGCATGCGCAGCGCGTACGAGAGCGTGTCGTCACCGCCGATCGGGATCAGGCAGTCGATGCCGAGCGACTCGATGACGCGCAGCGCGTGGTCGGTGCAGTCGATCGGCCCGTCGCCGGCGCCGACGGCGCGATCGGCGAGTTGGGGCGGCAGCTCCGAGATCTTCACGCGCCCGGGGTTGGTGCGCGAGGTGTGGAGCATCGTGCCGCCGGTGCGGTCGATCGGGCGGACGATCGCCGGGTCGAGCGGGCGCGTCCAGATGGCTGCGGACTCGGCGTCGCCGGGGACGTGGTGCAGCAGCGCGGCCCAGCCGCGACGAAGACCGACGACCTCATGCCCCAGGTGCCCCACACGGTTCACGACGGCCTTGATCGCCGCATTCAACCCCGGCACGTCGCCGCCTCCGGTCAGGATCCCGATCCGCATTCTCGTCTACTCCCTCGTCGCCAACCCCGGATGCCGAAGGTGGGGATCGAACCCACACGCCCCGAAGGGCACCGGATTTTGAGTCCGGCGCGTCTGCCAGTTCCGCCACTTCGGCGCGACCGGATCATAGCCCTCGTCCTGCTGCAGGCCTTGTGCTTTGCGCTGACTAGGTGAATACTCGCGCATCACCAGCACGCGGGACACCCGTGCGCCAGATCAAGATCAGCCATTTCGTTCGACTCGAGGAGGAACAGTGAAGACACGGGTATTGGTCGGAGCCATGCTGGCACTCGGTGCTGCGCTGTCGCTCGCTGTCGGCGCGTCGGCGTCGAGAAGCGTCCTGCCGTCGTCGTCCTGCGGCCCTGTGCAGTACAAGGGCGCCGGCAAGCCCCAGGCGCTCATCGCCTCGGATCTGCCCCTCCAGGGTGCGGGCCGCTCGCAGACGGTGCAGATGACGAAGGCCATCAACTACATCCTCGCCAAGCACAACTACAAGGCGGGCAAGTGGACCGTCGGCTACCAGTCGTGTGACGATGCCACGCCGCAGGCCGGCAAGTGGGACTCGGGCAAGGTCTCGGCGAACGCGCAGGCGTACGCTGCCGACAAGTCGGTCGTCGGCGTGATCGGCACCTTCAACTCGGGCGCTGCCGCGATCATGATCCCCATCCTCAACAGGGCCCCGGGTGGCCCGGTCGCCATGGTCAGCCCGGCGAACACGTACGTCGGGCTCACGCATGCCGGCCCCGGCACGGCCCCGGGCGAGCCCGCCAAGTACTACCCGACGGGCAAGCGGAACTACGTCCGCGTCGTCGCTGCCGACGACTTCCAGGGCGCGGCCAACGCCGTGCTCGCGAAGATGCTCGGCAAGAAGAGCGTCTACATCCTGAACGACAAGGAGGCGTACGGCCTCGGTGTGGCGACGAACTTCAAGAACGCCCTCACGAACCCGGAGATCGGCATCAAGGTCGCCGGCTTCGAGTCGTGGGATCCGGCCGCGACGACCTACGAGGCGCTCGCCACGAAGATCAAGCAGTCGGGCGCGGACGCCGTCTTCATCGGCGGCCTCATCTGCGAGAACGGCGGCAAGCTCGTCAAGGACCTCAGCGCCGGCCTCGGTGCGGGCGTCCAGCTGATGGCCCCGGACGGCTTCAC
>CANFDS010000019.1 GCA_947445525.1 Actinomycetota bacterium
CGCTACCCGGACGCTCGCGCCACCGCCGACTACGACGAGCTGCTGGCCGACACGACGCTCGACGCGATCGTCGTCGCCACCTCCGTGCCGACGCACTACACCCTCGCCAGGCAGGCGCTGCTCGCCGGCAAGCACGTGTTCGTCGAGAAGCCGCCGGCAACGACGGCCGCCGAGATGGACGAGCTCGTCGCGCTCGCCACCGAGCGCGACCTGACGCTGATGCCCGGCCACCTGCTGCTCTACCACCCCGGCGTCCTCAAGGTGAAGGAGCTGGTCGACGCGGGCGAGCTGGGCGACGTGCTCTGCGTCTACGGCAACCGCCAGAACCTCGGCATCATCCGCTCCAACGAGAACGCGCTGTGGTCGCTCGGCGTCCACGACCTCTCGGTGATCCTCTACCTGCTGGGCGAGGAGCCGTCCGAGGTCGTCGCCCACGGCCGCGACTTCCTGACGCCCGGGGTCGAGGATGTCGTCTTCTGCTACCTCCGCTTCCCGTCCGGGAAGATCGCCCACATGCACCTCTCCTGGCTCGATCCGCACAAGATGCGCAAGATCACGGTCGTCGGCACCGAGAAGATGGTCTGCTTCGACGACATGGAGCTGGAGCGCAAGGTGACGATCTACGAGAAGGCGCCGTGGAAGCGCGCCGAGAGCTACGGCGAGTGGCAGACGCGCTCCGGCGATATCCACATCCCCAAGATCGCGACCGACGAGCCGCTGAAGCTGGAGTGCAGGCACTTTCTCGCGCTCGTTGCCGGCGAGGGCGACCGGGGCCAGGTGGCCGCCGACGGCGCGATGGTGGTGCGCGCGCTCGAGAAGCTGCAGCTCTCGCTGGACGCCGCAGGAGCAGCGCGGCCGTGAGCGACTACGAGGTCGGCCAGAACGTCGTCATCTACCCCGGCACCGTGATCGGGGCGGGCGCGAAGATACTCGACAACGCCGTGGTCGGCAAGCAGCCGTCGCTGTCGCCGCGCTCGACCGCGAAGCGAGAGCCACTGCCGCCGACGGTGATCGGGCCGGGCACGATCATCTCGACCGGCGCCATCGTCTTCGCCGGCACGACGATCGGTGCCCGCGTGATCATCGGCGACCAGGCCTGCGTGCGCGAGCGCGTCGTGGTCGGCGATGACGTCGTGATCGGGCGCGGCTCGCTCGTCGAGAACGACACGACGATCGGCGCGATGACGAAGATCCAGGCGGACGCCTACATCACCGCCTACTCGACGCTCGAGGAGCACGTGTTCATCGCGCCCTGCGTCGTCACCACAAACGACAACTACATGGGCCGCACCGAGCAGCGCCACGCCCTGATCAAGGGCCCGACGATCCGGCGCGGCGCCCGCATCGGCGGCGGCGCGATCCTGTGCCCCGGCATCGAGATCGGCGAGGAGGCGTTCGTGGGGGCCGGCGCCGTCGTCACGAAGAGCGTGCCGCCGCGGGTCGTCGTCGTCGGTAGCCCGGCGCGCGTGCTGCGCGACGTGCCCGCCGACGAGCTGCTCGACCCGGCGTAGACGGGCGTCGCCGCCGGGGCGACGCAGGCGCCGGTGGCGGTGGCGGCAAGGGCCCGAGGCGGTGCGAAGCGCGGGCCCGAGCGGTGCGCTACGGCGTGGTGCTGGAGACGCGCAGCGTGTACGACCCCGACCCGGGCTTTGCGGCGCGCACAGCCACCAGGTAGAAGCCGGCGGCCGGCGCCACCGCGACCAGGCGCTGGCTGTCGGTGAGGCCGCTCGCCAGCGAGACGAGGTAGCGCGCGGCGTTGGCCGCGGTGGTGTCGACACTGGGCGACGCAGCCAGCCAGAGCGAGAGCTCGGTCTGCACGCCCGTCGGCCCGTCGAGCTTCGCGATCAGCGCCTGCCCCCTGGCCAGCCGCACCCGGTACACGTCGACCGGGTCGTCCCAGTAGTCGATCGTCGCCGCAACCGTCCGCGGCAGCCCCCACAGCGCGTACGGCACGGCGGCGCCGTCGTTCGGCTCCAGGGGATCGGCGGGCGGGGGCGGCCCGGCCAGCGAGCGCAGCGCCGCCTCGACGTCGAGGGCGCCCCAGCCGGTGAACTGATCGCGCAGCAATGGGCATCGGCGGCAGCCGGTGCCGCCGTGCACGTCCCTGGCCGTCCGCTCGACGATTGCTGCGGCCTGGCGGGCCGTTAGCCGGGGCCGGAAGCTCAGCACGGTCGCGATCGCAGCGGTCACCTGCGGTGCCCCGAACGACGTGCCTTCCGCCTCGCGGTACTCGCTGGGGCCGCAGCTGGAGTAGCCCTGATCGACGCAGCCGGCGCGAGTGGCGGTGAGCGCCCGCGGAAAAGTCGAGAGGATGCCCTCGCCGGGAGCAGCGATGTCCACGAAAACGGGGTCCCGATTGGAGAACGTCGAGACGTCGCCCTTGCGTGTCAGCGCAGCCACGCCGATCACGTGCGGGAGCGCTGCGGGATAGCTCGCGAACGGCCAGGGTATGGCGGGCGCATCGTCGGCGTTGCCGGCGGCCGCGACGACGACAGCGCCGCGACCGATCGCGTAGCCGACGGCGGCGGCCTCGAGCTTCGAATACGTGTCGCGCTCGGGATCGCGTGGATCGCGGAGGCCACCGATGCTCATGTTGATGACCCGGGCACCGCTCGCGACCGCCCAGCGAATGGCGCGCGCCTCCGACTCCGGGCTGATGGTGCCGTCCGCACCGACCACCTTGGCGACGAGCAACTGCGCCGGGAAGGCCATGCCGGCGATGCCTACCTGATCGTCGAGGCGGGCGGCGATGACGCCGGCGACGAACGTGCCATGACCGTCCGTGTCCTGCGCCGAGCCGCCGACGAAGCTGCGCGCTGCAGCAATGCGGCCACGGAAGTCGGGGTGGCCGAGATCGATGCCCGAGTCGATCACGGCGACGCGCACGCCGGCGAGGGCGGGTGGGCGGGCCAGCGCCGACCAGTAGTCGAACGCGCGGTCGGCCTGGACGTACCACTGCCGGCCGAGGAGCGGGTCGGAGGGGACGAAGGCAGAGCGGCGAGGGATGACCGGCTCGACCCAGGCGACGCCGGGAACGCGGGCCAGCCGGCGGGGATCGCCGGCTGTGACGACGAGAGCGCGGACGGGGGCCAGGCTCTCGGCTGGGACGCCGGCGACGACGCCGATGCGGCGGACGACATCGGCGAGCACGGCGCCGGGGCGGACGCCCAGCGCGTAGCGGCCCGGGAGCGCTGCGGGAGCGGCTGCACGCGCCGGGGTCAAAACGGCTCGGAGCACGGGTACTGGCGCGGCCACTGCCGTCGCCGGTCTCGCAGCAGCCGCCGCCGCGTGTGCCGTCACGGGCACCGCCAGCACGAACGCGACGGCGCCGAGAGCCACGACCCTGCTCAAGAGGGGATCGTGATCCTGACCGGGGTCGAGCCGGCGGCCGCGAGGCCGGTCACCGCCGGCAGCACGGCGCGGTACGACCCGCCGAGCACGGGCAGGGTCGCGCTGAACGAGCCGTCGGCGCCGACGGTCGCCGTCGCGACGGCGTTCCAGGACGTGTCGGTGCCACTGCCGTCGAACTGGATCTCGATCACGCTGCCGCCCGGGGCGACGGCCGGCTTGAGCACGCCGGAGAGGCCCATGAGGTCGAGCGCAGGCAGCAGCTTCACGCGCGGCCAGACCGGCACCGAGAGGATGCCGCCCGTGACCGGGGCGGCAGTGACCGCGGAGCCTGCCGCTGGTGTGACGGTGGCCCGCAGGCCCGCAACCGGCGAGCCGGGGCCCGTGGCGCTGCTCAGCCGGAAGTCGGTGCTGGCGAGCGCCTTCGTCGTGAAGGTGAACTGCCCGTCCACGCCCGGGAGGACCGCGGCGAGCGGAGTCCAGCCCGTCGCAGCGCGCTGCTCGAGCTGCGCGTTGGCGAAGCCGCGGACGAGCCCGTTCAACGTCACCTTGCCGCCCGAGCTGACCGGCAGCGACGGACGCGCGAGCGAGAGCACGCCGATCTCGACCCAGCTCGAACGGAGGCCGAGCGCAGCGCGCAGCCGTGCCGGCGTGATCCGCACCTGCCCGGAGCTGGTGATCGCCAGGGCCTGCGTCGGCCGGGCCGACCCGGTCGAGTCGACGGTCAGGTCGACGAGCGTGCCGGGGAGGCCCAGCGCCGCCTCGATCGTGGCGGCAGGCACCGCGACCGGGCCCCAGCTGGCGAACGGCGAGGCGGCGGCGTCGTACGGGTCGTCGCGCGCGGCGAGATACGGTGGCGGGTCGGGGTTGCCGGGATACGCCTCGGCGGCGGACATGGTGCGGCCGCCGTTGCTCGCCGAGAAGAGCGTGTCGGCAACCCGGCCGGCGTAGAGTAGGACGCTTGCAGCCGTCGCCCTGATGGCTGCAGTGGTGGCCGGGTGCTCGGCGGCGATGCCCCCATACACCTGGCTGCGCTCGTCCGCGTAGAGATCGAAGCTCTCGTCGGCCGCGCGGTGCGCGAGGGCGTAGGAGCGCGCCGCCACCGCCTGCGCCTGGAGCGCGGCTGCCGGCCACGACGCCGGCACCTCACGCGCGATGACGCCCGCCAGGTAGGCCTCGAGGCCGACGCGGTTGACGACCCGCAGCCCGCTGACGGCGACAGGGCCGACGGTGCCGACAGGGGGCAGCGCGCCCGGGACGGGCGGGGTCAAGGGGGGAGCCGGCGTGGTCGTGGTCGTGGCCGGCGCGGTCGTGATGGGGGCCGGCGCGGCTGCCGCAGGCGCGGTGGCAGCCGGGCTCACGGGCGGGGTAACTCCGCCGGTTGCCGTCGTCGGCAGCGGCGCCAGGATCGCCGAGACGGTCGGCGTCGACGGCGCCTGCGGCATCAGGCCCACCGTCAGGGAGCCGCGGAAGCGCTTGCCGCCAAGCGCGAGCGCGGCACTCGTGGCCTTGAAGACGATCGGCCCGACAACCGGCTGTACGGCGCCCCCCTCGCCGACGGGCAGCGAGAGCGTCGTATCGAGCGTGACCGACCCGGCCGGGAGCGTCCAACGCCTGCCGGTGCTGTCGATCGCCACGAACGGGGCGGCCGAGGAGATGCTGACGCCGGAGGCAGCGTCGGCGAGCAGCACCCGCACGACCGCGACAGGCGCCTTGCCCAGCTCGGTGCCCGGGTAGTAGAAGCCGAGGATCCGGTCGAACGAGCTGCCGGAGCGCGCCATCCCGTACGCGCCGTACTGGCTCATCCCGATGCCATGGCCGTAGCCGCGGCCGCTGACGAAGACCATCGTGGTCGCGACGGACGCCTCGGGATCGTCGACCTGGCAACTCCGGCACGGGCTCTTCGCCGACTCGGGGGCGATCGCCATCGCACCTGCGGCACCCGCCCAGGCCAGCGCGGCGACGGCGACGGCGGTAGCGCCGGCGAGAGCCGCGAGGAGCGTCGCTCCGCGCCCCCCGCAACGCGTCTGGTTCAGGCTCGTGAAATCCATGTCCAACCCTGCTGATTCGACGCGAAGCCGCGGACTCTTTCCGGGATACTCCGGCCATGCCGAGCGTCACCTCCGATCCGCGCGGCCATCGCGAGCTCGTCCACGCCCACACCGTAGCGTCCGGGCCCGTTCCCGCCTCGGGATGGACGGCCGACGCGACCGTCCGCGTCCTCTCGGCGAATCCGCTCAGCGGCGCCTTCAGCGGCCTCCTCCGGCTGCCGAAGGGCTTCCGGCGGCCCGCCGGCTGGTTTGGCGTCGACACCGAGTGGCTCGTCCTCTCCGGCTGGCTGTGGGTCGGCCGGGAGCTGCGGAACTACGGCACGTACGACTGGGCGCCCGCCGGCTCCGGCCAGGAGGAGCTGGTCGTGCTGGAGGACGCGGAGATCCTGTTCATGCCGCGCACGGGCGCGCCCGACTTCACCGCCGGCGCCGCGCCGAACGGCGACGAGGGTGTCATCCGCGTCGCCACCGAGGAGATCCCCTGGGTGCGCGCCCAGACGAAGAACGCCCCCGAGTACGGCCGTTCGAAGTACATGCGCCGCGACCCCCAGACCGGCGCGATGAGCGCCGTCATCTGGTCGCCGCCCGGCGCGCGCCATTCCAAGATCGAGTTTCACGACACCGTCGAGGAGATGTTCCAGATCGTCGGGGACACGACGCTGCGCAACAGCGGCCGCATGGATGCCGGCAGCTACTTCTGGCGGCCCCCGTACATCACGCACGGCCCGTTCAGCTCCGACCAGGGCGGGATCATGTACCTCTACACCGACGGCAAGCTCGTCAACTACTTCACCGACAACCCCGAGCAGCCGCTGGCGGAGAACATCCTCCAGGCGCAGCGGGAGCGAGAGGAGAGCCGGCATGGCTAGGCCACACATCGAGTTCGTCGAGTCGGGGGCGATCCCGAAGCTGCCCGTCAGCGAGGGGCCGTTCGCGGGGACGCAGCAGCGGCTGCTCTCGGCGGACGGCGACGGCGGCGGCGACTACAGCGCCACGGTCACGTTCCCGGCAGGCTGGTCGGGCGACCTCTCCGGCCGCACGCGGCCGACCGAGCTGTTCACCCTCTCCGGCGAGCTCACCGTCGCAGGGCGCGCGGTGGGGCCGGGCGTGTACGCCTTCGTCGGCTCGGGCGCAGAGGGCGCCACGGTGCGCGCCACCACCGGCGGCGAGACCGTCGCCGTCGTCTTCGTCGAGCCGGAGGAGGAGCCCCGCCGTGAGATCGAGGTCGTGGACACCAACGAGCTGGCGTGGGTCGGCCCGCCTGCGGACGGCCAGGTGCCTCAGGGCATCGTCGTCAAGCGGCTGCGCTACCACCCGGTGAGCGGCGATGCGACGTGGGTGGCCGCGGTCGTGCCCGCGTGGCGCGAGACCCGGGCCGAGATCCACGACACCATCGAGGAGTGCCTGATGCTACGCGGCGACATCCTGCTCGGGGAGCGCGGCGTGATGACGGCCGGGTCGTACTTCTGGCGACCCCCGAACGTCGAGCACGGCCCGATGTTCAGCCTGCGCGGCGGCACCTTCTACTTCCGCAGCAAGGGCGGCAACCTGGCCACGGTGCATGTCCCGGTGCCCGGCTGGGAGAAGCTGGTCGAGAGCTACAAGGCCCGCGAGCCGTTCTACCTGGGGACGCTCTAGGAGACGCGCGCCGGGCCGGTGACCGTCACCAGCGGCGACGGGGCGCCGAGGTTGCCGGCCCGGTCGAACGGACGCACGTACCAGGCGCCGGCAGCGCGGCGCGCCGGCAGCGAGAAAGCGGGCACCCGGGCGGTCGCCACCGCCCGGTCGTCGCGGTACACGCGGTAGCCCACGACCCCGCCCGCATCGGTTGCCGCGCTCCACGTGAGGAGCAGCGCGACCCGGGTGACGCGCGCCCGCAGGCGCGCGACGGGCGTGGGTGGCACCGTGTCGGCGAGCGGCTGCCCGGCGGCATCGACGACGCCGATGCCGCCGGCGAAGCGGATCGCCGTGCTCCCGCCGAGCCGGCCGACCGCGTCGCGCGAGCGGATGGCGTAGCCACGGGTCTCACCCGCCGCGATCGTCTCGGAGTAGGTAAGCGCCGCCGTGACGGTCAACTGCACGCCGTCGCGGAACACCTCGTAGAACACCGGGCCGACGTCGTCCGCGGCAGCCTGCCAACCGAGCAGCACGGCGTCGGGGATCCCGCGTGCCGTCAGGCCCATCGGCGCGGCGGGCGGCTGCGTGTCGGCGGAGTCGAGCCGCTCGAGGAAGAGCGAGTCCTGCACGTCCCACCAGCTGCCGGAGTGGCCGTAGTAGTCGTCGCGGCCGACGTCGAGGAGCTTGCTCGCGAGCCGCGCGCCGGCCTGGCTGGACGGATAGAGCAGGTCGCTGGGGCTGTCACAGGGGTGGCCCGCGTCGCCCGGGCAGGCATGCGGCGGCCCCGACGCCGTGCCTGCGGCGGCAAGAGCGTGCATGGTGTGCGTCATCTCGTGCACCGCCGCAACAGCGGGGAACTCGCCGGCGCCGAGGCCGGCGCCACAGTGGGCGTCGAGGTAGACGACCGCGAGGCTGTCGGCGCCGCCACTGACGGGAAAGCCGGTGCGGGCGATGCCGCACTCGCGAACCGAGTGGTCGAACGCGCCGTCGTAGAGGACGAGCAGTTTCTTGTCCGGGTCGGTGAACCCGGCCGCGGCGAGGTCGAAGCGAAGCCGCCCGTAGCGGTCGCCGCTCCCGCTGTACGCGGCCGTGTCGCCGGTCAGCCGCACCGCCGACAGGTCGAGCGCACCGATGCCGGTTGCGCAGGCGGGGAGCGCGGCCAGATCCCAGCGGATCGCACGCGTCGAGTCCTGGCCGCGCCACCAGACATCGACGGCGGAGAGGTCGGCGAGGATCGGCTCGACGAGCTGGGGGAAGCGGTCGGCGCCATCGGACGGGTAGGCGTACACGACGTGCCAGGAGAGGGCGGCGATGACGTCGGGGCGGTCGGTCGCCGACTCGGCCGTGCCGCCGCACCAGACACCGGCGCGCGCGGTCGCCGGCAGCACAGCCGTGGCGGCCAGGATGGCCAGCCCGACGGCTGCGAGCAGGAGGCGGCGCCTCACGGCTCCAGACGGTGGGCGTACTGCTCGCGGTAGTACGCGAGGTACTCGCCCGACTTGATCGGCTCCCACCAGTCGCGCCGCTCCGCGTACCAGGCGACCGTCTGGGCGATCCCGTCGGCGAAGCTCCACGTCGGCGCCCAGCCCAGGCCGCGCAGCTTCGTGCAGTCGATCGAGTAGCGGCGGTCGTGGCCCGCGCGGTCGGCAACGTGCCTCAGCAGGTCGCGGCTCGCGCCCGTGAGCGCGAGGATCTGCTCGATCACGTCGAGGTTCTCGCGCTCCTCGCCGCCGACGTTGTAGATGCCGCCGGGCTCGCCCCGGCGCAGCACCAGCTCGACGCCGGCGCAGTGGTCCTCGGCGTGGATCCACTCGCGCCGCTGCCTGCCGTCGCCGTACACGGGCAGCGGCTGCCCGTCGAGGGCGTTGGTCGTGAACAGGGAGATCAGCTTCTCGGGGTACTGGAACGGCCCGTAGGTGTTGGCCCCACGGCTGATCGACGCGTTGACGCCGTGCGTGCGCACGTACGCGAGCACCTGCAGGTCGCCGCCCGCCTTCGATGCCGAGTATGGCGACGACGGCATCAGCGGATCGCCCTCGACGGCCGACTCGCCCGGCGGCAGGTCGCCGTACACCTCGTCAGTGCTCACCTGCACGTAGCGCTGCCCGTGGGCGCGCGCGTGCTCGAGCAAGACGTGGGTGCCGTAGACGTCTGTCGTGATGAAGTCGCCGGCGGCGAGGATCGAGCGGTCGACGTGGCTCTCGGCGGCGAAGTTGACGATCGCGTCGCAGCCGGCGGCGGCCTTCGCGACGGCCTCCGGGTCGGCGATGTCGCCGACGACGAGCGGGATGTCGTAGCCCTCCAGGTTGCGCGGGTTGCCCGCGTAGGTGAGCTTGTCGAGGACGACGACGCTGTCGCCGGCCGCGGCGAGGCGCTTGGCGAAGTGCGAGCCGATGAACCCGGCGCCGCCTGTGACCATGACTTTCATCGCGTGAAGGGTACTAGAGGGGGCTATGCCGGACGGATCCTCCTGTGCCCGGGCCGTCTCCCCGGCGTCGGCTGCTGCAGCGATGAATGCTTCCGAACGGTTGCAACTCTCTGTTGACACCGAACGCACGCAAACTACACTTGCTTCCGAACGGTGGCGATTGATCGCTGCCACCGAACAGGAGCAAAGGAGGCCCGTGCGCATCTTGACAGTGACCGACGCTGCCGCAGTCGTCAGAGGGCGGAGAGTCGACCTCGGGCTGAGCCAGGCAGCGCTTGCGGCACAGGCCGGTGTGTCACGGAAGTGGATCTACGAGTTCGAGGCCGGCAAGCCGACAGTGGAGCTCGGCCTCATGCTGCGCGTCTTCGAAGCGCTGGGGCTACGCCTGAGCAGCTCAGCCGCCACGAGCACCGGCAGCCCGGGCAGCGGCGGGATCGACCTCGACGCCGTCCTCGATCGGCACCGCGCTGTGGATGCCTGAAGCGCTCGCCGTTCTCGACAGTGGCGGGGTCGTCGGCACCCTGACCCGGCTGCCCGGAAGCCGCCTCCGCCTCGATTACGCGGAGACGTATCGCGCACGCAGCGACGCGATCCCGCTGTCTCTTTCCCTGCCGACCCAGGTGCGCTCGCACTCCGACGCGGCAGTGACCCCCTGGCTCTGGGGACTGCTGCCCGAGAGCGACGCCGTGCTCCGCCGCTGGGCGCGCCAGTTCCACGCAGCAGCCACGTCCCCGTTCTCCCTGCTCGCGACTCCCCTGGGCGAGGATTGCGCCGGAGCGTTCCGCTTCGTCCCGCCCGAAGCTGTCACGACGGCGCTCCATCGAGCTGGAAGAGTCGAGTGGCTGACAGAGAGCCAGGTCGCAGAGCGGCTGCGGGAGCTCCGCCGCGACGCGACCACCTGGCTCGGGCAGGACTTCGCCGGGCAGTTCAGCCTTGCCGGAGCGCAGGCCAAGACCGCCCTGTACATGCAGGACGGGCGCTGGGGCATCCCCTCGGGTGCGGTACCGACGACGCACATCCTCAAGCCGGCGATCTCCGGCCTCGACGATCACGACGTCAACGAGCACCTCTGCCTGGACGCGGCCGGGCGCGCCGGCCTGACGGTGGCGCGGACGCAGCTGGCGACGTTCGACGGCGAGTCGGCAGTGGTGGTGGAACGCTACGACCGCGTCATGACGGGGGAGGGCGTCGTGCGAGTCCACCAGGAGGACCTCTGCCAGGCGCTCGGCGTGCATCCCGAGCGCAAGTACCAGAGCGAGGGCGGCCCTGGCCCGGCGGGCGTGACGGCGCTGCTTCGCCGCGCGATGCCGCCGACGATCGCCGACGATGCGGTGTGGCGCTTTGCGGACGCGCTCGCCTGGAACTGGCTGATCGCCGGCACCGACGCCCACGCCAAGAACTACTCGCTGCTGATCGCGCCCGGACAGGTCCGGCTCGCACCGCTCTACGACATCGCCTCCGCGCTCCCCTACATGACCCACGAGAAGAAGTTCCGGCTAGCGATGAAGCTCGGCGGCGACTACCGGCTTACGACCGACCGGAACCCGTGGCCGAGGACGGCCACCGAGCTCGGAGTTGACGTCACCGCCCTCGCCGACCGCGTCCGCGACCTCGCCCGCCGCACGCCCGACGCCTTCGCCGAGGCAGCTGCCGCACCGAGCATCTCCGCGCTGGGGAGGGATTTTCCGGATCGCCTCACCGGTCTCGTAGCGGAGCGCGCCGCGCGCTGCCTGCGAGCGATGGAGACCACGAGCGCCGAGTGACGCCAGTGGTCTCCGGCGCGAGGCCTATCCGATCGACGCGGCTACGCGAATACCGGGCATGAACCCGCCCGAGTACCGCTTCCTCGACCGCTGGGAGGTGCCGGCGGCGATCGACCGAGTGTACGACGTGCTCGCCAGGCCGCTCGACTACCCCACCTGGTGGGGCGACGTCTTCCGCTCGGCGGAGGGCGACCCGAGCCCGGCCGAAACGTCGGCCTAGCCGAGACGACACCACGCGGCCACGTCTCTATGGGCCATGCCCACCGAAACGTACGGGCGTAGTGCGCGTCTCACGCTATATTCCCTGACGATGAACCTCCACAAGACGACGGTCGAGATCGACCTCGACGAGCTGGCTCGAGCCCAGGCCGTGCTGCACACGAACGGCATCAAGGAGACGGTCAACGCTGCCCTGCGCGAGGTCAATCGGAAGGCCGCGCTCGCGGCAGCGGCGGAGCTCGTGCGCGCGGGCGACTTCCACGTGCCGGACGAGCGGACATGGGCTGCCTGGCGCGCTCCGCGCAGCTGACCGACTGCGCCCGGATGACGCTCTATCTGGCTGACTCCTCGATCTGGATCGGCGCGCGGAATCGCCGGGGGACATACCTCCCCGACCTGCTTGCCGAGCGGATCGAGCGGGACGAGATCGCCACGTGCGTTCCGGTAGCGCTCGAGGTTCTCTCAGGCCCCCCGACCGCCTCCGAGCTCGACCGCGACTGGGAAGGGATCTGGAAGAACCTGCGCTGGCTCCCGGTGAACACCGCCGAGCAGGAGCGCGCGCTCGAACTGCTGCGCAGCCTCGCTCGGACGACGGCCGGCGCACATCGCCGGCCCCCGATCGACTACATCGTCGCAGCCGTTGCCGAGGCGGAGCACCGGCTCCGCGGCGACGTCGTGCTCTGGCACTGGGACAACGATCTCACCGTGATCTGCGAGCACGCCGGCATCCCGCACGAGGCCGAGCACGCGAGGGCGAAGGCGAACGGGATTCGCGGCTAGGAGGAAACTCCACTCAGCGCTCGGCCCGAGGCTGTCGAGATCGTGCGCTTCCCGGGAACGAGCGATCGGGCAGCCCGGAATACGCGTCCAGTGACCCTGGTCGTCTCTCCGTGAGACCAGGGACGAATCAAGCGTCTGAGCCAAGCCATTGTGCGCAGTCCGTCCGGGGCGTAGCGGCTACTCGCCATCCTCGAGCCGCTCCAGACACGCCCTCAGCCCGTCCCGCCAGGGCGGCAGCACGGGCGTCCCCGGCTGCTCGCTCCTGAGCACCGAGTAGGCAGGCCGCGGCGCCGGGCGCCCCAGCTCCTCGGTCGTGATCCGCCGTACGCGGCAGGCCACGCCGGCCTCCTCGAAGATCGCCTCGGCGAAGTCGGCCCAGGTGCACTCGCCCTGCGCGGCCAGGTGGTAGACGCCGTAGGGGAGGCCCGCGTCGACGACGGCCCGGGTGGCGGCGGCCAGGTGCCCCACATAGGTCGGGCAGCCACGCTGGTCGTCCACCACGGCGACCTCGTCGCGCTCGGCCGCGAGCCGCAGCATCGTGCGCACGAAGTTGGTGCTGGTCCAGCCGAAGAGCCAGGAGCTGCGCAAAACCCAAGCCACGCCGCTGCCCAGCGCCGCCGCCTCGCCGCCGAGCTTCGTGCGGCCGTAGGCGCCCTGCGGGCTCGGCCCGTCGCTCTCGACGTACGGGGTGCGCTTGCTGCCGTCGAAGACGTAGTCGGTCGAGTAGTAGACGAGCGGCTTGCCGATCGCGGCGACGTTCTGGGTGCCGCCGATGTTCGCGATCGCGGCGCCCTGCGGGTCGTCCTCGGCGCCGTCCACGTTCGTCCAGGCGGCGGCGTGCAGCACCAGGTCGACCTCGGGCAGCCACACGGGCGCGGGCAGCGACACGTCCCAGGAGTCGAGGTCGACCCCGGTGAGCTCGTCCCCGGCGAACGCCTCGGCGAGCGCATTGCCGAGCTGGCCGTTGGCGCCGGTGATCAGGACGCGGCGGATAGGTCCCTCGCGGAGAGGATCGGCGCCTTCGTGTGCCAGAGGTGGGCCACGCGCGGATCGTTCCACGGGACGCCCAGCTCGTCGGGCTCGGCCGGGTCGTACTCGCGCGTGACGTGGTAACAGAAGATCAGGTCGGTGAGCGCCTCGAAGCCGTGCGCCAGCGTGCCGGGGATCCAGATGGCGACCGGGTTGTCGCTGCCGATGTCCTCGGTGAAGGTCTCGCCGGTGTCGCGATCGAGCACGACGACGCGGGCCATGCCCTGGAGGCACGAGAAGAGGTCGCTCTGGCCGCGCGCATGCCAGTGGAGGCCGCGGATGACGCCCTGCTTCGAGAGCGAGATGTTGGTCTGCAGGGTCGGCTCGGGCAGCACGCTCTCGCGGCGCAGCTCGCAGAACCAGCCGCGCTCGTCCTCGAACAGGCGCAGCGGGAGGCGCCTGATGTCGGCAATGGTGGCGGGGGACGGGCCGCCGGCGGCAGAGGCCGGGCCGGCGGCGGCGCTCACGGGATCTTGATCTCGGAGTTGTCGCCCACGAGCAGCCTGTACGCCTTCGGCTTCGACTGGGTGCGGCGCACGCGGACGTTGCGGCCGATCAGCGACCCCTCCAGGCGCACGTCGAGGTCGGCGACGATCGATCCCTCGAGGATGATCGAGTTCTCGATCTCGCAGTGGTCGATGTGGCAGCCCGGGCCGATCGCCGTGTACGGCCCGATATAGGCGTCGCGCACGACCGCGCCCGCGCCGATCGCGACGGGCCCGCGCACGCGGCAGCGCTCGAGGCGCGCGCCGGGCGACAGCACGACGCGGCCCTCGACGTGGGAGTCGTGCACCTCCCCCTCCACCGAGCGCTCGACCGCGTCGAGCACGAGCCGGTTCGCCTCCATCATGTCGGCCCACTGGCCGGTGTCCTTCCACCAGCCGGTGACGATGTGCGGCTCGACGGCGAGGCCGCGGTCGATCAGCGTCTGGATCGCGTCGGCGATCTCGAACTCGCCCCGCGGTGACGGCTCGATGGCGCGGCAGGCGTCGAAGATCGACGGCTGGAACATGTAGACGCCGACGAGGGCGAGGTCGGACTTCGGCTCCGACGGCTTCTCGGTGAGGCGCACGACGCGGCCGTCCTCGAGCTCGGCGACACCGTACTGCGACGGGTTCGGCACGTGCTGGAGCAGGATCAGGGCCTCGGGGCGTGTCTCGCGGAAACGGTCGGCGAAGGAGGCGATGCCGTCGCGCAGCAGGTTGTCGCCGAGGTACATCGCGAACGGCTGGCTCTCGAGCGACGCCTCGGCCGTGAGTACCGCGTGCGCGAGGCCGAGCGGCTGCTCCTGCACGACGTAGTGGATGCGGATGCCCCACTGCGACCCGTCGCCGGCGACCGTGCGGATCTCGTCGCCGGTCTGGGGCGAGATGATGATCGAGATGTCCTCGATGCCGGCGGCCACCATCGCCTCGATGCCGTAGAACAGCACCGGCTTGTTCGCCACCGGCACGAGCTGCTTGGCGCTGGTGTAGGTGAGGGGGCGCAGGCGTGTGCCCGAGCCGCCGGAGAGGATGAGTCCGCGGAGCTGCATCTGACCTCGATGCTACTCGCTCATCGTGGGAACGGAGCGGCCCCTACGGTGCCCGGAAACAGCGGAGGCCCCTGAGCGAGGCCTTCGCAGTTCGGTCTGGAACGGCAACCCGTGCGGGGGAGGGTGCGCTATGGGGGTTGCCGCCCGGTTCCGATTCCCTGTGTCCGATGCACTAAAAACTCTATCGGCCCCGTCCTGGCCCGCGGGTTAAGGGAGGACAGGAAAGTGTTAAGAACTCATTTCGGAATGAGCGCCGGCCGCAGCTCTCTCGGATCGTCCTTCGGCCCACCGTCCGGCCGCTGCGCATCCGACCGGTGGGCCTGCGGCGACCTGAAGCCCGCCCTACGAGCGGCCTCCAGGGCTTCGCGGGTGAGCCGCCCGACTCTTGCCCAGGCGGCCAGCCTGGCCTGCGAGCCGGTCGACCCACCCACTCGCTCCGAGCGCCCCGAGGTTCACCGCTCATTCTGAAATGAGTTCTAAGAGTGTCCGAAGCGGATGTCCGGCAGGATGCGGTCGAGCCAGCGCGGCAGCGCCCAGGCGGCGGAGCCGAGCAGGCGCAGCGCGACCGGCACGAGGATGAGCCGGACGAGCAGCGCGTCGAGCAGCACGGCGACGCCAAGGATCACGCCCATCTCCTTCGGCGGCAGCGGCCCGCTGACCGCGAACGTGAGGAACACTGCGACCATGACGCCACCGGCGGCGAAGATGACGCGGCCCGAGTGGGCAAGCCCGCCGATCATCGCCTCCCTGGCGTCCCCGGTGCGATCCCAGTGCTCCTTCGCCGAGGAGAGCAGGAACACGGTGTAGTCCATCGAGATCGCGAAGATCATCGCGAAGAAGAACACCGGGCCCCAGGCGTCGAGGAAGCCCTGCGACTCGAAGCCGAGGAGGCCGGCGCCGTAGCCCTCCTGGAAGATCAGCCGGGCGATACCGAAGGCTGCACCGACGGCCAGCAGGTTCGTGACGACGCCGACGGCGGCAATCAGCGGTGCCCGCAGCGCGATCAGCAGCAGCAGGAGGCCGAGCAGCATGACGACGCCGATCACGAGTGGGGTCTTGGCGCCCAGCAGGCTCTCGAGGTCGTGGTTCTCGGCGGTTGCGCCGCCGACGATGGCTGCGGGCGGCAGAGCCGTGCGTAGCCGGTCGATAGTGCCGCCGACGGCCTTCGCCGAGGGATCCTGGGCGGGCACCGCAGTGAGCAGGGCGAGCGCCCCGTCGGCGCTGCGCTGCACCGGCAGCTGCCGGGCGATGCCGCTGTCGGCGGCGATCACCGAGCCGGCCCTGGCGGCGTCGGCGGCGGGCGCGACGATCTGGAGCGACCCGGGCGCACCCGGCCCGAACGCCTGCTGGACGAGGTTGTAGCCGATGCGCGACGAGTCGCCCTTCGGCACGACCTTGATCGAGGGCATGCCCGTCTGCAAGCCGAACACGGGGATCACCAGCGCGACGAGGATGGCGACGGCCGCCACGCCGAACGGCCATGGGTGCCGCCACAGCAGCTCGCCCCAACGGGCGAAACGGGCGGAGCGATGCTCGCCCGAGTGCGCCCACGGGAGGCCGGCCTTGTCGACCCGCGTGCCGAGCCGGGCGAGCACGGCGGGTAGCAGCGTCAGCGTCGCGCCGAGCACGAAGAGGACGGCGATCATGATGCCGAGCGCCATCGAACGGAAAGCCGGGCTGGGCACGAGCATCACGGCGGTCAGCGAGACGAGCACGGTGAGGCCCGAGAAGAGGACTGCCTTGCCGGCGGTGTCCATCGTCTCGGCGACGGCCTCGCGCGGCGTCCGGCCACTGCCGAAGAGCGCGCCGCGGAAGCGGTGCACGATGAACAGTGCGTAGTCGATGCCCAGCGCGAGCGCAAACATCATCGCGAAGTTCATCGCCCAGATCGAGATGTGCCCGAGCTTGGTGGTGAGGAAGAGGACGCCGGCGGAGGCGACGAGGCCGAGGATCGTCAGCATCAGTGGCAGCCCGGCCGCGACGAGCGAGCCGAAGGCGATCAGCAGGATGACCATCGTGACCGGCCAGCTGTAGAGCTCCGACTTCATCATCGCCTTGCGATTGGCAGTGTTGAAGTCCGACCACATCCCGGAGGCGCCGGTGAGGGCGACCTGGACGCCGTCGCCACCGGCCGCGCGCAGCTCGCCCTTGAGGTGCTCGGCGGCAGCGACCATGGCGGTGGTGTCGGCCGCGGCGCCCGCCTGGACGATCGCGGTGCGTCCGTCGCGCGAGATCGAGACACCGGCGCTGGGCAGGACGATGCTCGCAACGCGCTTGTCCGTGCGCAGCACGGCGGCGACACGGCCGACGGCGGCGGTGTAGGCCGGGTCGGTGACGGTCTTCGTGTCGGAGTGGAGGACGACCGTCAGGCCGGCACTGGAGAGGCCGCCAAACTCGCGCTGGACAACCTCGCGGACGCGGGTCGACTCGGAGCCGCTCGACTCCCAGCCGGCGCCGGAGAGGGCCTTCTCGGCCCGCGGCGCGAACGCGCCGAAGACGACGGCGATGACGACCCAGGCGATCAGGACGAGGCGGAAGTGGTCGGCCGTCCAGCGGCCGAGCCTCCCGATCGGGCCGACGGTGGTCATGCGCCCCTCCGCTCGACCGGCAGGAAGCGGCGCAGCAGGAGCGACGACGGGCAGTCGCCGGCGGCGGCGAACAGCCACTGGTTGACGGTGACGAAGATCGGGATCGCGGCGAACCACGGGCTGACAGCGACCGCGAGGATCACGCCGATCAGGCTGACGGTGCCGGCGAGGGCCATGAGGATGCGCTCCAGCGGCATGGTGCCGCGGGCGCCACAGGCGATGGTCTTCATGCGAGGTTTCCGCCCACGACGTTGGCGAGGCTCGCGAACTGCCGCTGCAGGCTGCCGCAGACGTTCTCGCAGAGTGCGTAGACGCTCTCGTCGGCGATCGAGTAGACCGCCGCCGTGCCCTCCTTGCGCCGGGCCACGATGCCGGCGTCGAGCAGGATGCCGAGATGCTTCGAGACGTTTTGCTGGGACGCGCCGATCGCGTCGGTCAGCTCCTGCACGGTCGCGTCGGCGCCGCGGAGCTGGTCGAGCAGACGGATGCGCATCGGCTCGCCGAGGACGCGGAAGCGCCGCGCGACGAGCTCGACGACCGCATCGGGCAGAGGGTGGGGCAGTGACATCGGACTCCTCTCATACACAACCGAACAGTTGTATAAAGGTATAGCAGAGAAGTTGGGGGCGCGCCAGTCCGGCCGGCCGCGGCGATGCGCCTCGGGCGACGCCGCTCGTACCGCGGGCGGCCCTACGCTGCGCGCAGCGCGCGCTCGAGCACGGCCGCGAAGGCCGCGACGAGCGCGTCCGCACCCGGGCGGCCGACGATCTGCACGGACGCCGGAGCGCCGTGCTCGGCCGTCCCGCAGGGCAGTGCGAACGCCGGCCAGCCGAGCGCGTTGAACGGCAGCGTGTTGCGCACGAGGCGGGCACGCACGTTGTGGTCGCCGATGCCGCCCTCGCCGACCAGCGGCGCCACGCACTCGAGCGTCGGCGTGACGAGGATGTCGATGCCCTCGAACGCCTCCTCGGCCTGCTCGCGGTAGCGCGCCCGCGCAGCCTCGCCGTCACGCGCCTGCGCGTCGGTGACCGCGACGCAGCGGTCGAGCTTGAGCTGGAGATCCTCGGAGTAGAGCTCGCGGTTCTCGGCGAAGAGCTCGCGGTGGACGTCGGCGACCTCGCGCATGAAGGCGACGCCCACGCCCCCCTCCGGCCGCGGGAAGTCGAGCAGACGCTGGCCGGGGATGAACGCCGCAGCCGCCTCGACGGCGGCCCCGACGAAGCGGTCGGCCGTGTCCAGCCAGGCCACCCCGACCCGGACGTCGCCGAGCCAGGTCAGCTCCGCGGGCACCCAGCCCGGCACGAGCGCCCGCAGCAGCGCCAGGCAGCCGGGCACGTTGCGCGCCAGCGGCCCCGCGTGGTCGAAGCTGGGCGCGAGCGGCCAGCAGCCGTCCAGCGGCACGAGGCCGAAGCTGGGCTTGAAACCCGCCACGCCACAGCACGCGGCCGGGATCCGGATCGACCCGCCCGAGTCGGTGCCGAGAGCGGCGTCCGCCGAGCCCAGCACGAGCGCGGCCGCACCACCCCCCGTCGACCCACCCGCCACCCGCCCGGGCGCCGCCGGGTTCGGGCACACGCCGTAGTGGGCATTCTCGCTGGTCACGCCGTAGGCGAACTCGTGCAGGTTCGTCTTGCCGACCATGGCGTAACCGCCGGCCTCCAGCCGGGTCACCGCCTCCGCCGTCCGCAGCGGCACATGATCGGCGAACACCGCCGACCCGTACGTCGTGAGCACACCGGCCGTGTCGAACAGGTCCTTGACAGCGAGCGGCACGCCCGGCCCCGGCTCCTCGACCGTCGTGATCCAGACGCCGGGCGGATCCGCACTGGCCGGCTGCGCCACGCCCACCCCGCTAGAGCACGACAAGGTCGGCGGACATGGCCACGAAGAGCAGGGCCAGGTAGAGCAGCGAGTAGTGGAACAGCGCGCCGGCGCGCCGGTGCGTCTGCGCGCGCAGCAGCTGCACCGCCAGCAGCAGGAACAGGCCGCCGAGCAGCAGCGCGCTGACGAGGTAGAGAACGCCGAGCGGCCCCCAGAAGTACGGCACCACCGTGAAAGCCACGAGGCCGAGCGAGTACCAGAGCACCTGCCGGGCGGTCTCGCGGTCACCGCGGACGACGGGCAGCATCGGCACGTTCGCCGCCGCGTAGTTCTCCCTGATCATGATCGCGAGCGCCCAGAAGTGCGGCGGTGTCCAGATGAAGACGACGAGGAACAGCCAGAGCGCGGGCAGCGTCAGGTTGCCGGTGGCAGCGGCGAAGCCGACGATCGGCGGGAAGGCGCCGGCGGCACCGCCGATGACGATGTTCTGCGCCGTGTGGCGCTTCAGGAGGCGCGTGTAGATGACGACGTAGAAGAGGTTGCCGGCGAGCGCGAGCACCGCCGTCAGCACGTTCGTGAAGCTGGCGAGCAGCGTGAACGAGAGTGCCGACAGCGCGAGCGCGAACTCGATCGCGTGGGACGGGGCGACGCGACCGGTCGCGACGGGGCGCTTGTCGGTGCGGCCGCCCATCAGCTTGTCGATGTCGGCGTCGAGCACGTGATTCATCGCCGAGGCGCCACCGCAGGCCAGCGCGAGGCCGCCCATCATCACGGCGAAGTCGCTCCAGTCGGGGGCCCCCTTGGCGCCGACGAACATGCCGCAGCCACCGGTCAGCAGCAGGAGCGACATGATCCGCGGCTTGGTCAACGTGATGTAGTCCCGCCACGGCCCGAGCTGGCCCACCGGGGCGCCGCGGAAGCTGAGCACGGTGACGACCGACGAGGCGGCAAGCGCGAGCGCGGAGAGCGCCAGGTGCAGCCCTCCGTCGCCCACGGCGAGCGCCGCGATCCCGAACAGCACCAGCACAAGCGCCCACGGGGCAGCCAGCCGGCGGATCGTCAGCACGCTGGCCACGAGGAGCGCGACGAGCGGCGGCAGCGCCAGCGAGGCGAGGAGCCGGTGCGCCGCGCCGAGCCCGCCTGCGCCGCTGGCGACCGCGACGGCACTGGCGGCCGTCGCGGCGATGGCCGTCAGCCGAAACCAGGGGCCGGCGGCCGGGTACGGCCTGCTATCCACCCGCTGCCTTCAGCCGCCGGCGGGCATCCCTGACGGGGCACGCGCTCTCGATCGGCGGGAGAGTGGCGAAGTTCTGCGGCACGGGCGGCGACTCGGCGAACCACTCGAGCGTATCGCCCGACCAGGGGTCGCCCCCGACGCGCGTTCCCGCCAGCAGGGTGCGCACGGCATTGAAGGCGAACACGAGGATGCCGGCGGCCAGAATGCCGGCGCCGACCAGGGAGCACAGCTGATAGCCCTCCCAGTCGGGGTTCGTGTAGGTCGCGACGCCGCCGGGCAGCCCGAGCGCGCCCAGCATGAACTGCGGGATGAACGCAGTGTTGAAGCCGACGAACATCAGCAGGTACTGGAGCTTGCCGAGGCGCTCGTCGAGCACGCGCCCGAACATCTTCGGCCACCAGTAGAAGAGGCCGGCGAAGACCGCTAAGAGGACGCCGCCCTGCACGAGATAGGCCAACTGCGCCGACTCGAACGCGGTGCCCGCAAGCTGCCAGGAGACGGGGAACGCGGCGAGGAAGAGCGAGGCGAGGACGCCGACGCTGAACAGAACGATGAAGCCGACCGAGAACAGCAGCGCGGTGGTGAGACGCGGGCGGCCACCCCAGAGCGTCGCGACCCAGACCGCCACCGCGAAAGCCGAGACGACGACGAGGGCGAGCGCCGCGATCATGAAGACGCTCTCGGCCGAGGAGGACTGACCGGTCGCGGTGAGGTGCCGGCCGTACGAGACGATCGAGAGCAGCCCGCTGCCGGCGATGGCGACGATCAGCGGCGTGCGCGTCGCGATGGCGCGGCGGGAGAACACCGGGATCACCTCGGAGGCAATGCCCGCGGCCAGGATCGCCATGACGCCGATCGCGGGCTGCGCGAAGAACCAGAAGAGGTGGTCGTACGTCCGGGCCGAGCCGCTGGCCGTGAGGAGGTGCGTGCCGGCCTCGCGGTCGAGCACGAGGAAGGCGGTCGCAACGCCGAGCACGGGCGTGGTCACGAGGAGCACCGCGGCCGCCACCGTCGCCGACCAGGCGAACACCGGCAGCCGGCACCAGGTCATGCCCTCGGCGCGCCGGGCCACGACGGTCGCCAGCGTGTTGACCGCCCACAGCAGCCAGGCAACCGCGAGCAGGATCAGCGCCAGCCCGAGGATCGTCTGCGCCTGGCCCTTGCTGAACTCACCCTGGGAGAGCGGCACGAGCGACGCGAACGACGCCTTCGGCGCGCTGCCGGTCGACAGCCAGGTCGCCGTGATCAGCACGCCAGCGAACAGGTAGAGCCAGTACGAGAGCGCCGTGACGCGCGGCAACGCCATGTCGCGCGCGCCGATCAGCAGCGGCGTGAGGTACGTCGCGAGCCCCAGCGCGGCGGGCAGGACGACGAGGAAGAGCATGGTGACCCCGTGCATCGTCACGAGCGCGGCGAAGCCGTCCCGCGAGACGACGTCGTTGCCCGCGACGGTCAGCTGCGCCTGCATGACGAGCCCGTAGGCGACGGCCAGCAGCAGGAAGACGAGGCTCGTCAGCACGGTCAGGATGCCGACCTGCTTGTGGTTCGTCGCGGCGAGCCAGCGCACCACCCGGCCGTTCTGCCACGGCACGACGTGCACCGGCACCGCGCTGCGCCTAGCCTCCATCGGTCGACCCGCCGTTCTCCGTCGCGGCCTGCTCGAGCCAGGCGTCGTACTCGGCCTGCGGGAGCGCCTCGACGGCGGTCGTCAGCCGGTCGAAGCCGCGGCCGGAGGGGACGGTCGAGCGGCCCTCGAACACGCCGTCGCGGTCGGCACGAAAGGCTGCCGTCGCAGTCTCGCCGGGGTAGATGCGCACCTGGCCGCCCAGTGCAGGCACCCACCACGAGTGCGTCACGTCGGCCGAGGTGAGGGAGAGCCGGACGACGGCGCCGGTGGGGACGCGCAGCCGGTCGCCGGCGGTCGCGCCGTTGGCGTACGTGTATGTCCAGCCCGCCTGCCGCGCCTCAGCCTTGACCTGCAGCGCGCCGGCCGCGCCAGCGGCCGGCGCGTCCTTCGCGTCCGAGAGCCGCGCGAAGACGACCACGGCCACGACGACGACCGCAGCCAGCGGAATCGCGGCGAAGAGGCCCAGCGTCCGCGTCTTCAACGGCCCCGGGTCGGTGTCGTTGCCCGCGCGGCGCGAGCGCGCGAGCGCGCCGGCCAGGCCCAGCAGGACAAGCGCGAACAGGGCGAGCGCGACCCCGAAGACGACCCAGTAGATGTCGCTGATGGCGTGGGCGCCCGGCGACGCGGGCGCGGTGAGCTCGAGCGGCGAGGAATCCGCGAAGGCGGCCCCGGCGAGCACGAGGGCGAGCCCGGCGGCAGCGAGAGTGGAGAGGATCAGCGTGCGCACGACCGACGCCATTGTAGGGAGCCGCCCGGCTCGGTGGAAGAGTGAGATGATCGTGTCATGGCACGTGCGATCGTCACCCTTCCCCCGGGCGTCACCGACTCCTTCGAGGTGTTCATCAACGGCGTGCCGCAGCAGCGTGGCCGCGACTACCTGGTCGAGGGTCGCCAGCTGGTCTTCGAGCGCGAGCTGGCGCAGGAGCAGAAGCTCGGCTTCGGCCGCTGGCTATCGATGTTCCTCGGCATCGCCGGCAGCTACTCCAGGAACGACACCGTCGACGTCACCTTCCCGTTCGAGGGGCGCCGCGTCGCCTCGTCCGGCCTGCCGATCGTGCCGGGAGAGCAGAGCTGAGCGGGCCCGCCCGATAGCCGGCAGCCGTCGGGAACGTCGCCGGCCGCGGCGCAGTTGCCGGCCGCGTCACGGCAGCAGCCCAGCGAGCCACGGTGCCACCTCGTCGCGGAGAAAGGCCGGATCGATCGCGTGGGGGTACGGCGACTCGCGGTAGAGGACGGTCGCGCCCTCGGCGTCGAGCCGTGCCCGCGCGTCGTGAGCAAACGCCACCGGGATGACGTCGTCGTAGGTGCCATGGCCGAGCGCGACCGGCGGCGCGCTGCCGAGGTCGAGCTCGAAGCCCGGCACCGTCGGGATGAAGCCCGAGAGCGGCACGAGCGCCGCCGAGCACGGTGCGCCCGATCGGGATACCCGTCTCCACGGCCAGCGCCGCGAGCCAGTCGTCGAGCGCAGCGACGGTCGGCAGGAACGTGGCCGGGTCGGGGAAGCCGATGCGCTGCACGGCGTACCAGTGCCGGCCGCCGGGCGGCAGCGCCAGCGGGCCGCCGGGGGTCACGCCGAGCAGGCGCCCATCGGGATCGAGCAGGTCGAGCACCCCGACGAGGTCGTGCTCGTCGGAGCCGCGGCCGTGGAACAGCACGAGCAGGCCCGCCGGCTCGCCGGCAGCGGGGCGCACCCTGCGCACGATCTCCATCAGGCCGGCCTCACGGGTGCGGCGCCACGCGCACCGCTGGCTACGACGCGCCGCCGATGGCCGCGCCCAGCACCGACTCGCACTTTGTCAGGCCCAGCCCCTTGAAGCCGGTCTGGATCGCCGAGAGCGCCTGCAGGAACGGCGTCTGCACCTTCGCCATCGCCGACTGCAGGTTGCCGCCCTTGGCGATCAGCCCGGCGATCCTGTTGCCGATCTCGAGGCCGGCGGCGAGGCCGACGACGGTCTTGTCGTGCAGCGCCTTCTGAGCGGCCGGCGGCTGGAGCGCGCGGAACTGCGGCACCAGCGGCGCCAACGCGCCCAGCGCCTTGCTGAGCGACTTCGCCAGCTGGGCGGGCTTCGTCGGCGCCGACTTGGGCAGGCTGGCGATCCGCGCGTTCGCCTGGACGCAGAGGGCGCTGGCCTGCGCCCGATAGGTAGCCGGCGAGAGCGCCCTGTCGACCGTGGCGGCGCCGGCGCCGGTCGCAACAACGAGGACGAGAGCGATGGCGAGAGAGGCGACGAGGGATTTGCGCACGAAAGTCACGTCTATATTCCTAGCGGATCGGCGGCACACCGCGCGTCCGGGCGAGCGCAGATCCGTAGGATCCCTGGCACAGGAACCGCGAGGAGGAGACCCATGGAGCTCGGACGTGTCGGAGTGTGGCTCGGCAGCATCGGCTGGCAGGCCGCCGCAGCGGAGCAGGAGGCCGTCGCGGAGCTCGAGGAGCTCGGCTACGGCGCCGTCTGGCACCCCGAGGGCATCGGCGGCAAGGAGACCTTCTCGCACAGCGCCATCCTGCTCGCCGGCTCGAAGCGGATCGTCGTCGCAACCGGCATCGCCAACATCTATGCGCGTGACCCGCTGGCCATGAAGGCCGGGCACTACGGGCTCTGCGAGGCGTTCCCCGACCGCTTCCTGCTCGCGCTCGGCGTCAGCCACAAGCCGTCGGTGGCCGAGCGCGGCGGCAACTACAGCAAGCCGTTGCAGTCGATGAGCGACTACCTCGACGCGATGGACGCGGCGCCGTACAACCCGCCGCACCCGGCCGACGCGCCCCGCGTGATCGGCGCGCTCCACCCGAAGATGCTCGAGCTGGCTGCCAGGCGCACGCTCGGCGCCCATCCGTACTTCACCCCGCCCGAGCACACCGTCGACGCGCGCGCGCGCATGGGCGCAGGCGCCTGGCTAGCCCCGGAGCAGGCCGTGGTGCTCGAGACCGACCCGCAGAAGGCCCGTGCCATCGCCCGCACCCACACCGAGTACTACCTCCGCCTCGACAACTACCGGCGCAACCTGCTGCGGCTCGGCCTCGGCCTGACGGAGGACGACCTGGAGGGCGCCGGCAGCGACCGGCTCGTCGACACCGTCGTCGCCTGGGGCGACGTGGACGCCGTGCGCGCCCGCGTGCAGGCCCACCTGGAGGCGGGCGCCACCCACGTCTCGGTGCAGGCGATCGCCGCGCCGGGGCAGCCGACGCTGCCGACCCTCCGCGAGCTCGCCCCGGCGCTGCTCGGGCTCTGAGCGGGGCGGGCGCTCGCCGACGTGCTCCGGTAGCGAGCGGTCGTTACCCGGTCGGTCCGGCGAAGAACGGCCGCTGCGCGACGTAGTCGTCGACGAGCTTCTCCCAGCCGGGCACGTCGACCCAGCGCGTGCTGAGGCTGCCGCCCTTGGTGCGGAAGAAGAAGAGCCCACCGTCACGACTGAACATCGGGCCGTGCTCGACCATGCCGGGCCGCCAGAAGTAGGAGCCTGCAGTCATCGCGCCGCGCTCGCCCAGCAGGATGTCGCCGCGCAGCATGAAGCACTCCTCGACGGTGGGGTGGATCTCGGCCTTCGGCGTCAGCCAGCCGGCGCAGGTCGTCGAGATCCACGTCCAGTCCTTCGTCTCCGGATCCTCGCGAAAGAGCTTGAGCACGATGCCCTCGGCGCGGTCCTCGCTCGACGTGCCGGCTGCGCTGCCGGGATGCACCCAGCGCCGCTCGGCCTGGTCGATCACCTCGATCGGATCGTCCGGCTCCGGGGCGTGCTCCTGCTCGACCATCAGCAGCACCTGGGCCTGCCCACGCGCCGTGAGCCGGCCGCGCGAGGAGCCGGCGGGCACGTACGCGTAGCAGCCGGGGCCGAGCCGCTTGCCGTCGAGCTCGAGCTCGCCGGCGATGCAGAAGAGCTCGGCGGGGCGGCGCGGCGCGGCAACGTCGCCCGTCCAGCCGGCCGGGCAGGTGAGGAGCGCCGTGTAGTCGCCGTCGCTGGCGTCGACCGAGAGCAGCCGCCTGGCGGCGCCGGCGAGCGGGCCTGCGGCCAGTTGCTCCGGCTCGACGGCAAATGCCTCGATGAACTCGATGTGCGGGCGGGCCATGACGAGACCTCCTGTGGGTGGATGCTCCAACGACGAGTAAGCAGCAACGACGGCGCCTACGAGCTGTGGATCGAGCGGCTCGCCCGCCAGGGCACGAGTACCGCAACGAGGCAGAGCGAGGAGCCGGGGCAGCCCGGCTCCTCGCTCCTTTCCGGCCGCCTACGCGTCGTACGCGCGCTTCTTGTTGAGAGTCCGCTTGTCGAGCACGGCGACGGTCTCGTCGCGCTGGTTGCGGATCTCCTCGTGGAACGTGACGACCCCGCGGGTCTCGTCCTTGTCGACCAGCGCGATCACCTCGACCACCACGTGGATCGTGTCGCCGATGAACACCGGCTTCACGAAGCGGACGCGGTCGAGCCCGTAGAACGCGAGGACGCGCACCTCGCCCGTGCCGAACAGCTGGAACTCGAGGCCGGTGGCGATCGAGAGCGTCAGGCAGCCGTGGGCGATACGGCCGCCGAACGGGCCCGCCTTGGCGTGCTCCTCGTCCGTGTGCAGCTGCGTGTAGTCGCCCGAGAGCCCGGAGAACACGACGAGGTCGGTCTCGGTGATGGTGCGCCCGCGCGACGTGATCCGGTCGCCGATCGCAAGGTCGTCGTAGTAGTTGTTGAGGCTGTCGATCTCGCGCCCCCCGCCTTCGGCCATTGCTCCTCCTTGTGCGACATCCTGGAAGAGAGGATCATACGACCTATGGCCTCCGCTTCCCGCACCCTCGAGACGCACGCACCGGCCGGCAGCCACCCGCTGGCCGGCATCCGCATCGTCGAGGCCGGGGGCGGACTGGCGCTGCGGCTCGCCGGACGGTTGCTCGCCGACGCCGGGGCCGCAGTGGTGCGAGCCCCGCTCGCCGACGACCCGCTCCTGGCGCAGCCGTACGGCGCCGACTGGGCGGCCTGGCTCGACGAGGGCAAGCCGGTCAGCGACGACGTCGAGGGCGATGTCGCCGTCGCGTGGCTGCTGCTCACGTCACACGCGCACGGCAGCCCGCTCGGCTGCGACACGGCGCTGGCCCGCCACCCCCGCCTGCTGGCAGCGTGCGTGACGCCATTCGGGCAGGACGGCCCGCGCGCCGGACAGCCCGGCGACGACGTCGTGGCTGCCGCGCTGTCGGGGCTCGCCGACGCCACGCCTGGCTTCCCCGACATGCAGGCGACGGCCGACGATCCGCCCGTGCAGAGCCTCGCGCCGCTGGCGGAGGCCGGCGGGGCGTACATCGCCGCGCTGGCGGTGTTCGGCGCGCTGCACGCGCGGCTGGGCGGCGCCCCGGGGGCCCGCCACGTCGAGGTCTCGACGGTCGAGGCGGCCGCGGCGCTGATGGTGTTCGAGTGGGCTCAGCACGCCTTCGGTGGGCCGATCCGCGGCCGCCGCCCGGACAGCCCCGAGCTGGCGCCCAACTGCTACGTCGCCACCGCCGACGGCACCGCCGCGATCGTCGCGTTCACCGACCCGCACTGGGCGCGCCTCAAGCTGCTGATGGGCAGCCCCAGCTGGGCCGAGGACCCCGACTTCACAACCAGCAGCTCGCGCGGCCTCGCCTGGGAGCGGCTGCGGCCCCACCTCGAGGCCTGGGCGGCGGCCCAGCCCGGCCAGGCCCTGCTCGAGGCCGCGCAGGCGGTCGAGCTGCCGACCTGCTGCTCGCTGCGGCTGGTCGAGACGCTGACCTCGGAGCAGGCGGCCGTGACGGGCGCCGTTGCCGACGGCCGCATCGCCGACCCGGTCGTGCTGGGCGGCCGGCGGCGCCGGCGGCCGGCCCCGGTGGCGGCTGCCGACCTGCTGCCACCGCGCGAGGTGCCGGCCGGCGTCCCGGCCGGCCCCCTGGCGGGCGTGCGCGTCCTCGACCTCGGGCAGGTCGTCGCCGGGCCGTGGACGGGAACGCTGCTGGCCGCGCTCGGCGCCGACGTGACCTTCGTCGAGCCGCCGGGGTTCCCGCTCTCCCGCCGCTTCGGGCCGTTCGTCGGCGAGCCGCTGCACGACGCCGGCGCAGTGTTCAGCCAGGTCAGCCGCGGCAAGCGCAGCCTCCAGATCGACGTCAAGAGCGCCGAGGGCCACGAGCTGCTGTACGGGCTCGTGCGCACGCACGACGTCCTGCTCGAGAACTTCTCCCGCGACGCCGCCGAGGCGCTCGGGCTGGGCTACGCCGCGCTCCGCGCACAGAACGAGGGGATCGTCGTCGCGTCGATCAGCGGCTTCGGCCGGCAGGGGCCGTGGGGCTCCTACGCGGCGTTCCACAGCGGCGTCCTGCTGCTCTCCGGCAACGCCGACGTCACCCGCGACGGCGACGGAGGAATGCGCCTCGCCGGCGCGATCTACCCCGACTTCCTGACCGGCACCGTGACCGCCTTCGCCATCGCGCAGGCGCTCGCCCTGCGCGAGCAGACCGGCGAGGGCCGGCACCTGGAGATCGCCATGCTCGACGTGCTGCTGACGTCGATGGGCGGGCTCGCCCCGGCCGCGCTGCGCGGCGAGCAGTTCGCGGAACATCCGGCCCGCTTCGTCCGCGAGGGCCACGGCTACGCCGTCGAGCATGCGGGCCTGCGGACACCCGTGCTCGACATCGGCCAGGTGATGGCCGACGAGCACCTGCGCGCCCGCGGCTTCGTGCTGGCCCAGGAACATCCCGTGAGCGGGGTGCGCACGGTGGCGGCCGTGCCGTGGCGCTACGACGGCGTTCGGCCGGAGCTGCAGCACGCGCCGCTGCTGGACGGTGGCCGGGGCGACCTGCCCGGGCTGCTGGCACCCCGGGCATAGACTCCCGGGGTGCGCCGGTTCGTCCTGCTGGTGTCGTGTGTGGTGCTGGTGGACACGTCGCTCTACTCGGCGCTGACACCGCTCCTGCCGCACTACGCCGACCGCTTCGACCTCTCCCGCGCGGGAGCCGGGCTGCTGCTCGCCTGCTACGGCGCCGGCGTGCTGGTCGCGGCGCTGCCGACCGGCGTCTGGGCCTCCCGCTGGGGCCCCAGGCGAGCGGTGCTGGCCGGGCTCGTCGCGATAGCCGCCGCGAGCGTCGCGTTCGCGTTCGCCGACAGCGTGTGGCTGCTCGGCGTCGCCCGCGTCGTGCAGGGCATCGGCTCGGCCGCCACCTGGGCCGGCGCCCTGGCCTGGCTCGTCGCCGCGGTGCCCGCCGAGCGGCGCGGCCAGGCGATCGGCACCGCGATGGGCGCTGCCGTCTTCGGGGCGATCGTCGGGCCCGTGCTGGGCGCGATCGCCGACTTCGCAGGTGCGCGCGCCACCTTCACCGGGCTCGCGGCGTTCGTCGTCGCGATCCTGCTCGTGGCGGCCCGCTACCCCGACGCCGCCGCCGAGCCGCAACGGCTGCGCGCCGCGCTGCCTGCCCTGCGCACGCCACGGCTGCTCGCCGGGCTGTGGGTGACGGTCATGCCGGCGCTGCTGTTCGGCACGTTCGCCCTGATCGTCTCGTTCCGCCTCCACGATGCCGGCTGGCGGTCGAGCGCGATCGCCGCCGTCTTCCTGGGTGCGGCGGCGCTCGAGACGGTGATGAACCCGCTGCTCGGCCGGCTCGTCGACCGGCGCGGCCACCTCGTTCCGATCCGGGCGGCGCTCGTCGCGTCGATCGGCTTCGCGCTGGCGCTGGCGTGGGTGGCGACACCTGCGGCGCTCGTGCCGCTGGCTGTCATCGGGGCGCTCGCGTTCGGGGCGTTCTACGCGCCGGGCATGGCGATGATCTCGCAGTCGGCAGGGCACGCCGGGCTCGCGCAGGGCATCGCCTTCGGACTGATGAACGCGGCCTGGGCCGCCGGCAACGTGGTCGGCCCGGCGGCCGCAGGCGCGATCTCGCAGGCCGGCAGCGATGCGGCGCCGTGGCTGGTGTGCGCGGGCCTCTGCGCGGCGACGCTCGTGGGGCTGCGGCTGCGGCCTGCGCATGTGGCGGTCGGCGGATGAGGGTGGCCCGGCTGCTGGCGGCGGTAGCGGCGGGCGCCCTGCTGGCCGCGTTCGCGGGAGCCCTCGGCGGGCAGGCCGCGACGGCACGGCCGGGCGCCACGGCACGGCCGATTGCCACGCCACGCTGGCATCCCCTCCCCGGTCTCTCCTGGCAGGTTCAGTTCTCGGGCAGGCTCGACCTCTCCGTCGCCGCCGACGTGTTCGAGCTGGACGGGCTGGACACGACGGCCGCCACCGTCGCGGCACTGCGTACGGCCAGCAAACGGACGGTCTGCTACATCGCTGCCGGCTC
>CANFDS010000020.1 GCA_947445525.1 Actinomycetota bacterium
AAAACTCGATCTGGAACCTGACCGGCTACCTGCTCATTGATGCTGCGTCAGGGTGACTATCACTGGATCATGGAAGAGCAAGAGTGAGCCCTCCCGGGTTCCGCGGAGTCTCCGTCAAACCCGGGAGGGCTCAAAGTGTTTCGTGCGCCTGCGGTGCTACCCCCCGTGCTACCCCCAACCGGAAAACATAGCGATTAGCAGGCATGTTCGAAGCCTGGTAGACCTCGAGGTAGATGCAGGCGGTCTGGCCGCCCACGTCGTCCGCGAAGTCGAAGCTGAACGAGACGCTGCTCACCGGGACACTGCCCGGCAGCGGGGCGCCCAGCTCGAAGTCGAGATAGCGCGTGCCGCCGAACGAGCTGCTCCAGTTGCCGGTCGTCAGGGTGATCCCTTCGCCGACGGCGGCCGGGAACGTCGCGTCGGCCGAGCTGCCGTCGCCGGCGTCGGCCACCGACCAGGCTGCCGTCGTGCGCTCACCCGGGAAGATCCTCCCGCTGCTGACCGACATGCCGCTCGAGTTGCCGGCGTTGAATGCGGCCACGCCGATGCCCGCGAGGAGCAGGGCGACGCCCGCCAGCGTCGCGACGAGGATGGGCAAGCGGTGGCGCCGTGAGCTCACGGCGCTCCGGTCATCGTCCAGCACACGCTTGGCTTGTCCTACCATTATCACCGTGTTCACGACCGACGACGGCGAGCAGCAGCCTGACGCGCCCCGCCGAGGGCAGGCAATGCGCCCGCAGCGGCCGGTGCGGCCACGGCCGGTCGAGCGCCCACTCTTCCCCGAGAGCAGGCAGCTCGAGCGCGAGTGGTGGCTGCGCTGCGTGCTCGTCCTCGTCTCGCCCCGCGCCGTCTTCAGCGCGCTCCGTGACGATCGCGACCAGTCGGCCGAGGCAAGGTCAGAGCCGATGATCGCGATCCTGTTCCTCTCGGGGCTGTCGATCTTCTTCGCGTCCCGCACCGCGGGTCACCTCTATGACGACCCCGACTTCGATCCGATCCTGATCGCCGTCGAGGCGATCGTCACCGTCCCGATCACCGGCATCCAGAACTACTGGCTCGGCGGCCTTGCAGTCCACCTGGGCCTGCGCGGCGCCGGTACCACGAGCAGCTACCGGCAGGCCCGTCACCTCGTCGGGCTCGCGCAGGTGCCGATCGCGCTGGCGCTACTCACGGTGTTCCCGCTGCGCCTCGCCGTGTTCGGCTCGGACATGTTCCGCGGCGGTGGTGCCGACGACGGCGTGGGCGGCCATGTCTTCGACGCGATCAACCTCGTGTTCGTGGCGTGGGCGCTCGTGCTGCTCGTCGTCGGTGCCCGCACCATCTGGAGCTTCAGCTGGCTGCGGACGCTGCGCGCGCTGGCGCTCTCGCTGATCGTGTTCGCCGCCTTCGCGGCGCTCGTCATCCGCCTCTGAGACGCGAGGGGCCGGCCGGCGCGGCTACTTTCCCGCGCTCTCCGCGACGAAGGCGGCGACGGCCTCGATGTCGTCAGCGCCAAGCCTGTCCTTGTAGCCGGGCATGGCACCCTTACCGCCAGCTATGCCGGCGTGGACACGGTGGCCTCGACCGTCGCCGTCGAGAACCGCCGCTTCGCCTTTGTGCCACGCACGGTCTGCACCATGTTGTAGAGGAACAGGAGCTGCGCCGCACCCATCACCCAGACGAACGGGAGCGCGACCTGTGACAGCGTCACGTAGTGATCCGGCAGGACTGCAAAGCGCCGCGGAACTCCCTGCAGGCCCTGGATCATCCAGACCGTCGAGGCTCCGATCTGGCCGATGAACGTCAGCCAGATATGCCACTTCGCGAGCGAGTCGCTGTAGAGCTTCTTCTCCAGCAGCTCGGGGACGAACTTGTACGTTGCCGCGAAGATCACGAACCCGATGTTGAGCAGGGCCATGTGGTGGAAGTGCCCGACGATCCAGAGCGTGTTGTGCACCACCTGGTCAAAGGTGACCGCGGCGTTGACTAGGCCGGAGAGGCCCGCGAGGAACCAGCTCGTGATGCCGAGGAACAGGGTCGTGCCGACCGTGTCCACACTGCTCGGCAGTGACCTTGACCACCTGCACCGGTCCGCTGCCCGCCGTCTTTCCGTACGGCGTGAAGAAGATCGTCGTGAACAACAGGGCCACGAGGGCCAGGAAGACTGCGACGAGCCATGACCGCTCGCGCTCGGCAAGCTTGTGGGTGTCGACCTTACGACGGCTGTTGGTCGACCGCCATAGCCCGATCGCGAGGATCGAGCCGAGGATGACCAGGACGCCGTAGGCCACGGTGATGATGATCGCTATGCTCCCCATGCGGGGTGGGAGGTTATGGCAGTCGCCCCGGTGCGGTCATCCGCCCGCGCTACGGACTCGGGTTACGGGGAACTACGGAATAGCAGCGCAGCAAGCCCTTCCTCGAACGCGGCGAGCTCCTCCTCGGGGATGTTGTACGTGTGCTGGGCCGCCGGGAAGGCGCCGCTGCGCACCTCGGTCGCGTAGGACTCGAGCGCGCCCAGGATCGTCCCGGAGAGCTGCGCGTACTGCTTGACGAAGCGCGGCGCGTGGCCGTCGTAGAGGCCCAGCAGGTCGTGCCACACGAGCACCTGGCCGTTGCAGCCCGCACCGGCGCCGATGCCGATCGTCGGGATCGTCAGCGCCTCGCTGATCCTGCGGGCGACGGCCTCCGGCACCGCCTCCAGCACGAGCAGGAAGCAGCCGGCCGCCTCGAGTGCCAACGCGTCCTCGACGAGGGCCAGCGCCTTCGCAGCGCTCCGGCCCTGGGCCTTGAAGCCGCCGAGCGCCGTGGCGGTCTGCGGCGTCAGGCCGAGGTGTCCGCACACCGGGATGCCGGCCTGGACGAGCGCCCGCGCCCGCGCGATGGTGGTGCCGCCGCCCTCGATCTTGACGGCCTCGGCACCGGCCTCCTTGAGGAAGCGGATGCCTGACGTGACGGCCTGCTCGTCCGACACCTGGTACGAGCCGAACGGCAGGTCGGCGATGACGAGCGGCCGTCGCGCGCCGCGCGTGACCGCGCGTGTGAGCACCAGCAGCTCGTCCATCGTCGTCGGCACCGTCGAGTCGTAGCCCAGCACGACCATCGCCGCCGAGTCGCCGACCAGCACCAGGTCGATGCCGGCCTCGTCGGCCAGGCGCCCGCCGGGCGCGTCGTAGGCGGTGACCATGACGATCTGTTCGCCGCGCCCCTTCATGGCAACGAGGTCGGTGATCGGGAGCTTCCCGGGCGCGGGGGCGTTCGGGGCGGGGGTGCGGGGGCGCGTGCTCATGCCGGCGGGTCTCCTTCGTCGAGGACGACGTTGTCGATGAGGCGGGTGCGGCCGACGCGGATCGCGCCGGCCAGGACGGTGGTGGAGTCGAAGCGGGCAACCTCGGCGTAGTCGACCGTGAGCCGAGGCTCCGCAGCGAGCACGGCCCGGGCGGTGGCGGCCGCATTCGCGGCTGCGGCCGTGGCGTCACCGGGCTGGGCACGCCAGGCGGCCGCGCCGGCGGTGAGCGCGCGGCCGAGCGCCCCGGCCACCTCGCGCTCGGTCGCCGACAGGTACGCGTTGCGGGACGAGAGGGCCAGGCCCGTGGCGTCGCGCACCGTCGGGACGACGACGATCTCGACGCCGACGTCGAGGTCGCGCACCAGGCGCTGCACGACGGCGACCTGCTGCGCGTCCTTCTGCCCGAAGTACGCGCGGTCGGGGCGGATCGTGTTGAAGAGCTTCAGGCAGACCGTGGCGACACCGCGGAAGTGGCCGGACCGGTGGGCGCCCTCCAGCAGCTCCGCCAGCCCGGCGACCTCGACGTGCGTCTGGAAGCCGGTCGGATAGACCTCGTCGACCGTCGGCACGTACAGCAGGTCGACGCCGCTCTCGGCGGCGAGCGTCGCGTCGGCGGCCTCGTCCCGGGGATACCCGCCGAAGTCCTCGCCCGCGAGAAACTGCGTGGGATTGACGAAGAGGCTGGCGACGACGGTGTCGCACTCGGCCCGGGCCGCCCGGAAGAGGGCGAGATGGCCGTCGTGGTAGGCACCCATCGTCGGCACGAGGCCGACGCTGCCGCCACGCAGCGGGGCCAGCGCGGCGCGCACCTCGCCGACGCTGCGCACGATCCTCATGCGCTCACCGCCAGGGCGACCGTGGCGTCGGCCAGGACGCGGTAGAGCGGCTCGAGCGTGGGCGTCCGCTCGCGGATCGCCTCGAGGTGGCGGTCGACGGTCGCCCAGTCGCCGCGCGCGATCGGCCCGGTCAGCTCGAAGCCGTTGGCGATGGTGCCGTGCAGCAGCGGCACCAGGGCCTGTGGGGGCGCTCCGGCGCTGGCCAGCAGGAGGCTCGCAGCGCGCTGCAGGGTGACGAGGTAGTTGGACGCGATGGCGGCGCCGGCGTGGTAGGCGGCGCGGTCGGCATCTGCCAGGGTGAACGGCTCGAGCCCGAGCAGGCCGGCGAGCTCGCGGGCGACGGCGAGGGCGGCAGGGCTCTCGGCGGTGAGCGCTGCGTAGGCGCCGTCGAGCTGCTCCGCGCCGCGGGCGAGCGTGAACGTCTGCAGGGGGTGGAGCGAGAGCCGCCGCGTGTGTGGCGCGAGCGCGGCGAGGCCGGTCGCGCCGCTCGTGTGCACGATCCAGGGCCCCGGGGCGATCGCGCCGGCAACCGCCGCGATCGCGCTGTCGGGAACGCACAGTACGACGAGGTCGACGGGGCCGACCCTCAGCTTGCGGCTCGTCACGGCAACGGCGACCCCTCGCTCGTCCAGGCGAGTGGCGATTGCCGAGCCGACACGGCCCGCGCCGACGACGCAGATGGTCTCGATCATGCTGTTCTCGTGCTCCAGTTCCGTGGTCGGATACCGGGCTGGCGGGAAGCATAGCGCACCCGCGACGGCGGGCGGGCTGCGCGCCTTTACGTGGCGCTTACACCGACGCCACCGGATGGTGACCACGTTGCGGCACTCTTGGTACATGCGGCTGCTCACCCTCACCGGCATCGCAACGCTGATGGCTGTCGGGCTGCTCGCTGCGCTACCGGCGGCGGCGTTCGGCGACGATGGTGGCGGCGCGCCGCAGCTCGTGGCGGCATCGCGTTCCGGGCAGGCTGCGGCGCCGCGGGCGGACCAGTTGCAGCAGGCGCTTGCCGTCTGTCGTGCGCGTGGCTTTGCCGATGGCAGCGACGATCAGCGTCGCTGCGCCGAGCGGCTGCTGGGTGGTGCGGCGGCGCCGGTGCCGGCGCCGGCAGCGCCGCCCGCCCCGGCGAGCACCCAGCCGCCGCGGCAGCCGGCGCAGCCGGGCGGGGGTGCCCAGCCTGCCGATCGGTTGCAGCAGGCGCTTGCCGTCTGTCGTGCGCGCGGCTTCGCCGATGGCAGCGACGATCAGCGCCGCTGCGCGGAGAGGCTGCTCGGCGGTGCGGCGGCGCCAACCCCGCAGCCGCCGACCCGGGCGCCGGCGCCCGCACCTGCACCGCGCGGACCGGTCGTGACCGATCGGGGTATCGTGCAGTCGGCCGAGTCGGGCACCCTCGTGCTGCGTGCTCTCGACGGCTCGAGCATCGTGATCCAAGTCGATGCGCGCACGAAGATCGCCATCGGCGACCGGCCCGCCGCTGCCACCGACATCCAGCCGGGCAGCGTCGCGACGGTCAGACACCAGGAAGGCGGGCCGGCGCTCGACATCCGTGTCGCCCTCCCGCCCAGGCCGAAGCTCCGCAGCGATCGTGGCATCACCGAGCGCATCTCTCCGGGCAGCATCGTGATCCGCGTACGCGACAGCTCGGCCATCCAGATCGCGGTCGGGCGGGCGACCCGGCTGGAGGCAGCGAACGGGCGGGCCGCCGCCCCGGCCGACCTCCGCGTGGGCCTGCTCGTCGACGTCCTCTACGATCCGGCCGGCGCGACGCCCGCGCAGTCGGTGAGGATCATCCGCCGTGTGTCGTAAGGTCAGCACATGACGAGTGGAACGATCCTGCTCGTCGAGGACGAGCCGAGCATCGCCTCCCTCGTGCGTGCCTACCTCGAGCGCGACTCGTACAAGGTGGTGTGGGCGTCGAACGGCGCCGATGCGCTCGCAGCGCTCGACCGGCACCAGATCCGGATGGTCATCCTCGACATCGGCCTCCCAGACATCGATGGCTTCGAGGTGTGCCGTCGCATCCGCAAGCGCTCGCAGGTGCCGATCCTGATGCTCACCGCGCGCGACGAGGAGCCCGACCGCGTCGCCGGCCTCGAGCTCGGTGCCGACGACTACATCTCGAAGCCGTTCTCGCCGCGCGAGCTGGTCGCCCGCATGAAGGCCGTGATGCGTCGCGTCGAGCCACAGCCGATCGACGAGAGGGTGATGCTCGGCGACGTCGTGCTCGACCGGGCCTCTCGCGAGGTGACCGTCGCCGGCGAGCTGGTCGACCTCCGCAGCAAGGAGTTCGACCTGCTCGCCTACCTGATGGAGAATCACGGCCTCGTCGTGTCGCGTGACCAGCTGCTCGACCGGGTGTGGGGCCTCGAGTTCGCAGCCGGGACGCGTACCGTCGACGTCCACGTCGCGCAGGTGCGCGCCAAGCTCGGACGGCCCGAGCTGATCCGCACGATCCGAGGCTCCGGCTACAAGGCTGTCGCCGGGTAGCCCGTCGAGGGCGTGAGCTGTCCGTGCGCCTCCGCAGCCTCCGCTCCCGGATGTTCGCGACGATCGCCGTCACGGTGCTCGTCTCGATCGGGCTCATGCTCGGCGTGGGAGTCGTGCTCGTGCGCGACTCCTCCCGCCAGCAGGCGCTCGGGCAGCTCGCACGGCAGGCCGACCTGTTGGCGGCGCGCGAGGGTAGCGAGCCGTCGTCGAACTCGCGCTTCGCGGCGCTCGGCACCTTCCTCTCGACGCAGGACCAGCGGGTGGCGATCCTGCCGCTGCGCGAGGCGGTGCTCCTGCTCCCGGCGCGCGGTGGCAATGCGCTCCTGCGGGGTGCCCCTGCCCAGGGGCGTGTCGATGTCCGTGGCACCGGCTTTCTCTACGCGGCCCAGCCGACCGGGTCGCAGGCAGTCGTGCTGCTGCGCGCCGAGCGGCTCGCCGCGGGCGACTGGAAGCCCTTCGGGCTGGCACTGCTGATCGCCGGCATCGTAGGTGCCGTGCTCGCCGCGCTGGGGGCCGTTGTCCTCGGTCGTGCCGTCGCCCGGCCGATCCGCCTCGTCGCCGACGCCAGCCGCGACCTCGCCGCCGGCCTGCACGAGGAGCCGCTGCCCGAGCGTGGGGCGCGGGAGGTCGTCCAGCTCGCAGCCGCCTTCAACCACATGGCCGCCGAGCTCGCCCGGGCACGTGAGGCCGAGCGGGCCTTCCTGCTCTCGGTCAGCCACGAGCTGAAGACGCCGCTGGCCGCGATCAAGGGGCATGCCGAGGCGCTTGTGGATGATGTCATCCCCGCTGCCGAGGCCGGCGACGTGATCGGCCGCGAGGCGACGCGGCTCGAGCGGCTCGTCCAGGATCTCCTCGACCTGGCCCGCCTGCGCTCGCGCCGGTTCTCCGCGCGCACGGACGCGGTCGACCTCGGTCAGGTTGTGCGCGAGGTCGCCCGCCGCCACGACGACAAGGCGCGGTCGCTCGGCATCGAGCTCGTGTCCCGCGCGGACGTTGGCGCGATCGCGATCGGCGACAGCGACCGCCTGCTGCAGGTCATCTCCAACCTCGTCGAGAACGCGCTGCGCATCACCCCCGCGGGTGGGCGGGTGATCGTCGCCGCCGCTGGCACGCTGCTGACGGTCGAGGACACGGGCCCTGGCCTCGCCGCGGACGACCTGGCGCAGGCGTTCGAGCGATTCCATCTCCACGGCAAGTACGCCGAGAACCGGGCCGTCGGCACCGGCCTCGGGCTCGCGATCGCCCGCGAGCTGACGGTGGCGATGGGCGGCACGATCGGGGTCGAGAGCGAGCCTGGCGCCGGTGCGCGCTTCCTCGTCGAGCTCCGTCCGCTGGAGGGCGCAGCAGCGGGCGGCGCGGTGCCGGCCACGGGGGCGAGCCCGGGGGCGCCCACGGCGGCCGGCGCGTCGCTCCCTGGCTGACTTCACTGCCTCGCTGCCACCTGTTGCCGCCTGCATCCGCGCCGCGGTCTAGACTGCCGAGGCGATGCCGATCTACGAGTACGTGTGCATGAAGTGCGAGGAGCATTTCGAGGAGCTCGTCCGTCTGGGCGACGGCGACCCGAAGTGCCCTCACTGCAAGGCGACGAAGGTCGCCAAGCAGTTCTCTGCATTCGCTGCTCACGGCACCGCCGTGACACCCTCGTTCGGCGGTTCCGGCGGCGGGTGTTGTGGCGGGGGCTGTGGCTGCGGGCACTGAGAGCCTCGCCGCACCAGACAAGCTCCAGTCGCTCGGAGAGCACGCAGCTGCGTGCCCTCATTGTCGGCTCGCCGAGACCCGCACGCAGGTCGTGTTCGGCTCGGGGTCGCCCATCGCGCAGCTGATGTTCGTGGGCGAGGCGCCCGGGTTCCACGAGGATCAGCAGGGCGTGCCGTTCGTCGGCGCGGCCGGCAAGCTGCTCGAGCGGCTGCTCGGCGAGATCGGGCTCGCCCGCGCCGACGTCTACATCGCGAACGTGTTGAAGTGCCGGCCGCCGGGCAACCGCGATCCGCAGCCCGACGAGATCGAGGCGTGCCAGCCGTGGCTGTTCCAGCAGATCGAGCTGATCCGGCCGCGGGTGATCGCGACGCTGGGCAACTTCTCGACGAAGCTCCTCACCGGCAATCCTGCCGGGATCACGCGGGTGCACGGGGTTGCGCAGGACGTGGTGGTCGGCTCGACGCGCGTCGTGCTCTTCCCGATCTACCACCCTGCAGCCGCGCTCTACACGCCCGCGCTGCTGCGGGTGCTGGAGGAGGACTTCCGCAAGCTCGTGCCGCTGCTCGGGGGCAGCGAGGTGCCGGTCATGCCGCCGGCCTCCGTCCCGCCCCCGGCCGCCGCGCCCGAGCAGCCCGCCGGGACAGCGCAGCTCGGCCTCTTCTGACGGCGCGCGCGGAGCGCCGCTGGTGCGACCATGCCGGAATGGCAACGATCGACATCGTCACCGTGTCACCCGGGCAGACGGAGGCGCTCGCCGCCCGGCTCGCCCTGGAGCTACGGGCCGGTGACGTCGTCACGCTCAGCGGCGACCTCGGCTCGGGCAAGACGACGTTCGTCCGCGGCGCGTGCCGGGCGCTCGGCGTGACGCGGCCCGTGACCAGCCCGACGTTCACGATCGCCCATCGCTACACCGGCGAGGGCCTGGACGTGTCGCATCTCGACCTCTACCGCTTCCAGCACGTCGAGCCGGAGGAGTGGGGCGCGCTCGAGCCGTACCTCGACGGCGCGCTTTGCTTCGTCGAGTGGCCGGAGGCGGGCACGGGCTTCCTGCCGGCGGCTCGCGTTGCCGTCACGTTCCGTCACATCGACCCCGAGCACCGCGGAATCACCGTCGAGTGCGCCGAGGAATCCCTGCTACAACGCCTGGGCGGATGCTGATCCTCGCCTTCGATACGGCCACGTCGACGGCCACCGCGGCGCTCGTCCGAGACGGCGTCGTGCTGGGCGAGCGGGCGGTGCCGTCGCGTGGTCTGATGGCGGCGATCGATGAGCTGCTGGACGGCGCGGGTGTCGTGCCGGGCGACCTCGACGGCGTGGCCTGCGGTGTCGGGCCGGGCAGCTTCACCGGCGTCCGCATCGGGCTCGCCCATGCCCGCGGGATCGCGCTGGCGCTCGACGTTCCGGTGGCAGGCGTCTCGACGCTCGCCGCGTTGGCGGCGGGAGCGGGGGATGGCATGACCGCCGTGGTTGCCAGCTCCGGAGTGGCCGCTCCCGCCGTGATCGCCGTGGTGGACGCTCGCCGCAGCGAGGTGTTCGTGCTCGACCGCAGCGGCGAGCGCTGCATCCGGCCAGCTGACCTGGCCTTCGCGCCGGGCACGCTGCTCGTCGGCGACGGCGCCGTCCGCTACCGCGAGCTCCTCGAGCGCGCCGGCGGTGACGTGCCCGCCGCTGCCAGCGAGCTGCACCTCCCGCGCGCCCGCTTCCACGCGCTGCTCGCCCGCTCGTTCGGGCCAGCCGACGAGGCGTTGCCGGTGTACCTGCGCGCGCCCGATGCCAAGCAGGCCGTCCAGGCAGGCGCCGCATGAGCGCACCGCCGGTTCCTGTCGAGATCCACCGGCTTGGCACCGCTCACCTCGACGAGATCGAGGCGATCGAGCGCCGTGCCTACCCGACCCCGTGGTCGCGCACGATGTTCAGCGGCGAGCTGGCGAAGCCCACGTCGCGCTGCCTCGGCGCGTTCGACGTGCACACCGGCCGGCTGGCCGGCTACGTCATCGCCTCGCGGTACGTCGATGCCTGGCACATCATGAACGTCTGCGTCGACCCCGACCGGCAGGGCCACGGCATCGCCAGGGTGCTGCTCGAGCGGCTGCTCGCGCTCACCGACAGCGACGGCCCCCAGGGCTACACGCTCGAGGTGCGCGTCTCGAACGAGCGGGCGATCCGCCTGTACGAGCAGCTCGGGTTCGTCAACCGCGGTCTCCGGCGGGCGTACTACACGGACAACCGCGAGGACGCGATCGTCATGTGGCGCGACGAGCCCGACGACAGCGACGCGCCGTGATCCTCGGCATCGAGACCTCGTGCGACGAGACTGCCGCAGCCCTGGTGGACGCCCAGGGCAACGTGCGCGCCAGCGTCGTGGCGACGCAGGCGGAGCTCCACACCCAGTACGGCGGCGTTGTGCCTGAGATCGCATCGCGGCGCCACCTCGAGCTGATCGCGCCGGTCGTGCGCGAGGCGTTGGCGGCTGCCGGCGCGACGCTCGACGACGTGCGGGCGGTGGCGGTGACGCAGGGCCCCGGCCTGATCGGCGCGCTGCTGGTCGGCGTCGCGGCGGCGAAGGCCCTCGCCTGGGCTCGGCGGCTCCCGCTGATCCCCGTCGACCATCTGCTCGGGCACGTCGCGTCGCTGTACCTCCAGCCGACCGCAGCCGAGCCGCCGTTCCTCTGCCTGCTCGCGAGCGGCGGCCACACGATGCTGATCGACGTGCAGGAGCAGTCGCGGCACGTTCTGCTCGGGCAGACGCTCGACGACGCCGCCGGCGAGGCGTTCGACAAGGGCGCGCGCCTGCTCGGTCTCGGCTACCCCGGCGGCGCCGCGATCGACCGGCTCGCGCGCGAGGGTGACCCGCTCGCCTACTCGTTCCCCGTAGCCCGCGTACCGGGGCTCGACTTCTCGTTCTCTGGTCTCAAGACGTCGCTGCTGTACGCGGTGCGCGACCTCCCGGCCGACGAGCTCGCGCGGCGGCGCGCCGACCTCGCCGCCAGCTACCAGCGTGCGATCGTCCGCGCGCTCGTCGAGCGGCTGCAGGTGGCCGCGGAGCGGACGGGTGCCGCGAGGGTCGCGATCGTCGGGGGTGTCGCCGCCAACTCGGAGCTGCGTGCAGCCCTGCCGGCCGACGCGCTGCTGGCGCCGCTCGTGCTGTGTACCGACAACGCCGCGATGATCGCCTCGGCCGCCCGCTTCCTCCCGGCGCTGGCGTACCCGGAGTACCTCTCGCTCGATGCCTATGCCTCGGCGTAGCCGCTTGCAGTGAGGGGGGGGGCGCGGCGCCGCCGGCCGGCCCCCGGCCGGCGCCCGGGCGGTATACCGTCAGTGTGATCGCGGTGCCGGCGGACGGAACTACGGCGCAGCACCGAAACCTCAGTTTTCGCCTGGGTTAGGGGATAGTCTCGAGGTAATGAGCGCCATCGAGTCCCACCTCCGCGAGAACCCCTACGACATCGCGCGCGACCAGCTCCGCCGTGTCGCCGAGCGCTTCGACATCGAGCCCGGCATGGTCGAGCTGCTGGGGGCGATCAAGAAGTCCGTCGAGGTCGCCGTTCCCGTCCGCCTGGACGACGGCTCCATCCGCGTCTTCCGCGGCTATCGCGTCCAGCACAACGTGACGCGCGGCCCGGCCAAGGGCGGCATCCGCTTCCACCCCGACGTCGTGCTCGACGAGGTCAAGGCGCTGGCGATGTGGATGACCTGGAAGTGCTCGCTGATGGGCATCCCCTTCGGCGGTGCCAAGGGTGGCGTAGCTTGCGACCCGAAGAGTCTCTCGCAGGGTGAGCGCGAGCGGCTCACGCGGCGCTACACGACCGAGATCATCGACCAGATCGGCCCCGACACCGACATTCCGGCGCCCGACGTCGGCACCGACAGCCAGACGATGGCCTGGCTGTACGACACGTACTCGATGAACAAGGGGCACAGCGTGCTCGGCGTCGTCACCGGCAAGCCGCTCTCGCTGGGCGGCTCGCTCGGGCGCACCGAGGCAACCTCACGCGGCGCCCTCTTCTCGCTGCAGGAGCTCATGAGCCGGCGCGGCGAGACGCTGGCGGGCAAGCGCGTCGTCGTCCAGGGCTTCGGCAACGTCGGCTCGTTCCTGGCGAAGTTCCTCGCCACCGAGGGCGCGCTCGTGGTCGGGCTCTCGGACTCTCGCGGCGGGATTGCCGCCGAGGGCGGCATCGACGTGATCGCGGCACTCGCGCACAAGGCCGCGACCGGCTCGCTCGCCGGGCTCGCCGGCACGACACCCGTCTCGAACGAGGGGCTGCTCGAACTCGACTGCGACATCCTCGCCCCGTGCGCTCTCGAGCAGGTGATCAGCGAGGAGAACGCGCTGCGGATCCGGGCGACCGTGATCTGCGAGGGTGCGAACGGTCCGGTCACGCCGGCTGCCGATGCGATTCTCGAGGAGCGCGGCATCCTCGTCATCCCCGACGTGCTGGCCAACGCCGGCGGCGTGGTCGTCTCGTACTTCGAGTGGGTGCAGGGCCTCCAGGAGTACTTCTGGACGGAGGAGGAGGTCAACCGCCGCCTCGGTGAGATCACGGCGCGCGCCTTCGCCGCGACCTGGGAGCTGAAGGAGCGCGAGGGCTGCTCGCTACGGATCGCGGCGTACGGCCTCGCCGTGCAGCGCGTCGCCGAGGCCTCGGCGCTGCGCGGCCTCTACCCCTGACGGCGCCGCTACGATCGGGCCATGCCAGGGCCGCGCGTCACCCTGTTCCACGCCGAGGGCTGTCACCTGTGCGACTCGGCGCGAGCCGCGCTGGTGAAGCTGCGCGAGCAGGCCGAGTTCGAGCTCGAGGAGATCGACATCACGGGCGTGCCCGAGCTCGAGGCGGCGTACCGTGAGTGGCTGCCGGTCGTGGACATCGAGGGCGAGCGCGCGTTCGTCTACTTCGTGCAGCCGGAGCCGTTCTTGCGCAAGCTGGCGCGTCACGAACTCGGCACTTCGTGACACCTCGCCGCCGCTGCTCACGTGGTTGGCGCTACCCTATGAGCTGTTACGAACCTCGACGGGCAGTGAACCTCGACGTGTGGTGAAGGAGCAACGGTGGCGGATCGCTTGACGGTCGGTGTGGCGGCGAGGCTCAGCCGGTATCTCCAGGTCCTCACCCAGGCCCGGAAGATGGGCAAGGAGCGCATCTCCTCGCAGGAGATCTCCGACTACACCAACATCAATGCGACCCAGATCCGCCGCGACCTCTCCGGCTTCGGCAAGTTCGGCAAGCGCGGCGTGGGCTACAACATCGAGTCGCTGCTCGGCGAGATCCGCAAGATCATCCGCACGCAGGGCCAGCACAACATCGCGCTCATCGGCGCCGGCCGCCTCGGCCAGGCGATCGCCAGCAGCCCGATCTTCGGCGAGCACGGCATCAACATCGCGGCAGTCTTCGACAGCGACCCGGGCAAGATCGGTGAGCCGATCGGCACGATCGCGGTCAGCGACTACGCGAGCCTGAGGGACGCGGTGCGCGAGAAGAGCATGATCGTCGGCGTCATCGCGGTGCCGGCGACGGCGGCGCAGGGTGTTGCCGACGACCTCGTCGCTGCGGGCGTCAAGATCATCTTCAACTACAGCGAGGCGCTGCTCGATGTGCCCAGCGACGTGGCGGTGCACACGTCCAACCCGGCGGTCGAGCTGCTTCATGCGCTGTACTTCCACCTGACGTAGCCCGACCGAGGCGGCGGTCTGTCCGCGCGCGCATCCGGTAGCGTCGAGAAGATGCGGATCCTGCTCTGGCACGGCTACCTCCTGGGAGGAACCGGGTCGAATGTCTACTCCCGCGCGCTGGCGCGCGAGTGGTCGCTGGCCGGGCACGACGTCACCGTCGTCTGCCAGGAGCGGCACCCGGAGCTCTACGACCTCGGTGGCGCCCGTGTCGTGCGGCCGGATGTCGGTCCGATCCTGCCGGTGTTCGTGCTCGACCGCTACGAGGGCATCGAGGCCCGCCGCCTGCACGAACTGGAGCGCGCCGACGTGCAGCGCTTCGTCGACGCCAACGTGGCCGCGCTGCGGGAGCTGCTCCCGGCCGACCTCGTCTTCACCAACCACGTGCTGCTGGGCGGGCCGGTTGGTGCCGCCGTGGGTGCCCCGTTCGCGGTCAAGGCACACGGCTCGGAGCTCGAGTACTCGCTGCGCGGTCGCCCCGATCTCGCCGCCTGGGGGCGGGAGAGCCTGCGCGAGGCGCGCGCCGTCTACGTCGGCTCCGCGCACATCCGGGAGGTGCTGGAGGAAGTGTGCGGCCCGCTCGATCGGCCGGAGCGGGTGCACGAGGTGCCGCCCGGCGTGGATGTCGACGAGTTCCGGCCGGAGGCTCGCCCGCAGGCGCTCGCGGCGCTGCTCGACGAGGCCGGCCGCGATGCGCCGAACCCCGGCAACGCCAACGAGCGCCTGCCCGACGAGGGTAATGCCGAGCGGCTCGCGGCCTTCCTCGCCGACGACCGTCCGACCGTCCTCTACTTCGGCAAGCTCATCCACAACAAGGGCGTCCACCTGCTGTTGGAGGCGCTGTGTGGCCTCGACGCGCGCGCCGTGATCGTCGGCTTCGGCGACCACCGGCACGAGCTCGAGGCGCTGGCCGGCTCGCTCGGCGAGGAAGTCCTCTTCACCGGCCCGCTCGAGCATCGCCACCTGCGCCACCTGGTGCCGCTCTGCGACGTCTCGGTGGTGCCGTCGATCTTCCCCGAGGCGTTTGGCATGGTCGCGGCCGAGGCTGCCGCCGGCGGCGCCTGCCCGCTTGTCGCGCGCCACTCCGGCCTCGCCGAGGTCGCCGCCGGCGTCGAGCAGGAGTACCCGCCGCACCTCCGTCACCTCGCCTCCTTCGAGAGCGGCAGCGTCGCCGACCTCCGGGGCCGGCTCGGCGAGCTGCTCGCCCTGGCGCCGGCCGAGCGGGTCGAGCTGCAGGCCGCCGCCCGTCGCGCCGTCGTCGCCCGCTGGAGCTGGGCCGGGATCGCGCGGCGACTGCTCGAGCTCGCCGCCGTCGAGTAGCTCTCGGCGCACCGGCGCTTCCCGAAGTAAAGTAGTGCCGCCATGGGCGACTCGCAGAAGCTGACCCCCGACGAGCAGATCGCGCTGTGCCGCGAGCAGTTCGAGGGTGGCACCGACTTCACCCTCGCCGTCGAGGAGGAGTTCGCGCTGCTCGATCCCGAGACACTGAGCATGGTCAACCGCTTCGAGGAGATCGTCGCGGCCGCGCCCGGCAGCCCGCTCGAGCCGCACCTGGCCGGCGAGCTGATCGCGTCCGAGGTCGAGGTCAAGACCGGCCGTTGTGAGACGTTCGCCGAGGCCGCCGAGCTGATCCCGGAGCGCCGCCGCCAGCTGCTGGCGATCACCGACGGGCTCGGCCTGGAGCTTGCCTCGATCGGCGCGCACCCGTGGTCGCCCTGGCAGGATCAGCGCATCATCGACACGCCGCACTACCGTCGCAACGACGAGATCCTCAAGTACGTTGTGTGGCGTAACAACACCTTCGGCCTGCACGTGCACGTCGGCATCAAGGGGGTCGACCGCGCCATCTGGGTGATCAACGCCCTGCGCAACTACCTGCCCACGCTGCTCGCGGTCTCCGGCAGTTCCCCGTTCGCCGAGGGCTGCTTCACGCACCTGCACTCGGCTCGGACGCAGCTCTTCACCAAGATGTTCCCACGCTGTGGAATCCCCGACTCGTTCGCCGACTGGGCCGAGTTCGAGGAGTACGTCCGCCTGCTCTACGCCACGCGCTCGATCGACGAGCACACCCAGCTCTGGTGGAGCGTCCGCCCGCACCTCGCCTACCCGACCGTCGAGATCCGCATCTGCGATGCGCAGGCCACGCCCGAGGAGGCGGTTGCGCTCTCGGCCCTCATCTACTCGCTCACCGCCCGTCTGGCGCGCGCCGTCGACGACGGCGAGCCGATCGAGCTGCAGCCGCGCCGCCTGCTGGAGGAGAACTTCTGGCGTGCGATCCGGCACGGTCTGGACGGCGAGCTGATCGACCTGGAACGCAAGGTCTCCATCCCGGCGCGACAGGCCGTCGAGGAGCTCGTCGCCTACGTCATGCCCGTTGCCGAGGAGCTCGGGGCGGCCCCGTTCATCGCGATCCCCGAGCGCACCTCCGCGCAGCGCCAGATGGCGCTCCACGCCGAGGGTGTGCCGACCTTCGACATCTATCGCGACATCGTCCGCTCGCTCAGGCCGGCCGCCCGTGTCTAGCGCGGGCCGGCCCGAGTTCGACTCGGAGCTGCTGGCCCGGCTCGCCGCCGAGGTGCAGCGCCTGCCGATCCGCGACCTGCTCGTCCAGACGATCGGGACGATCTCGTCGCTGGCCTGGGGCCGGTTCAGCGGGCCCGGCCGTGACCTCGAGCAGGCACGCCTCGCCATCGACGCGCTGCGTGCGCTCGTGCCGGTAGTGGCGCCGACGGTCAGCGAGCAGGCCGGCCGCGACCTCAACGCGGTCGTCTCGAGTCTGCAGCTTGCGTACGTGAAGGCGCTCGCCGAGGAGCCCGCCGCGCCGCCGGCGCCCGAGGAGCCCGCCGGTGCCGGCAGCTGAGATCGGCATCTTCGGCGGCTCCGGCTTCTACGCGTTCCTGGACGATGTCGAGACGGTCGAGCTGGACACGCCGTACGGCCCGCCGTCGGCCCCGATCACGATCGGTGCAGTCGGAGGCAGGCGCGTCGCCTTCCTGCCGCGCCACGGCCTGAAGCACGACAAGCCACCGGCGAGGATCAACTACCGCGCCAACGTCTGGGCGATGAAGGAGATCGGCGTCCGCCGCATCATCGGGCCGTGCGCCGCCGGTGCCCTCAGAGCCGAGCTGCCGCTGGGCGCATTCGTCGTCTGCGACCAGTTCGTCGACCGCACCTCCGGCCGCGCCGACACCTTCTTCGACGGCCCCGAGGTGGCCCACGTCTCGGCCGCCGACCCGTACTGCCCGGGCCTGCGCGCCACCCTCGTCGAGGCTGCGCGAGAGCTGGGCATCACCGTCCAGGACGGCGGTACCGTCGTCGTCATCCAGGGGCCGCGCTTCTCCACGCGCGCCGAGAGCCGCTGGTTCGCGCAGGCGGGCTGGGACGTCGTCAACATGACCGCGTACCCCGAGGGCTATCTCGCCCGCGAGCTGGAGCTCTGCTACGCCAACATCTCGATGGTGACCGACCACGACGTTGGCGCCGATGGGGCGCAGCCGGTCAGCCATGCCCAGGTGCTCGAGACGTTCCAGGGGAACCTCGCCAACCTGCGCCGGCTGCTGTTCGCCGCGATCCCCCGCATCGCACCCCAACCGCTGGACATCTGCTCGACCGCACTGACAGGAGCACACGGATGACGAACCCAGGACTCTCTCGCAACCGCCTTGCGCAGGCGCCCTACGCCTACTTCGAGGCCGTCGACCGCAAGGATCTCGACGCCTCGCTCGCGTTTTTCACCGAGGGCGCGACCTTCACGGTGCAGAGCGCACACACGACGTACACCGGCAAGGCCGAGATCGCGGGCATGTTCCGTGGGTTCTTCGCCGACTTCGCGACGATCGTGCACAGCCCGCGCAGCGTCGTCGTCGACGAGGTCGCGCAGAAGGTCTCGAGCGAGCAGATCTGCCCGCACATCGCCAACGACGGCACGCCGGTGACGCTGACGACCTGCAACTTCTTCGAGTTTGCAGCCGACGGCCGCTTCGAGCGCGTCATCATCTGGATCGACGGTGAGAGCCCGCTCGTCGGGGAGTAGCAGGGACGGCAGCCGGGCCGTCGAACCACGTTCCCGGGAGCAGCAGGCGCTACGCCGTGTCCGGTGCCTGTGATAGAAAACGCGCCGCGTCGAACGGGATTCGGCGCAATCACTGTTTGGGAGGGGCCGCCGAATGCAATTCTTCAAAGACCACGCCGTTCTCTGTGGGCTCGTAGCCTCACTGATCGGTATCGCGTACGGGATCTATCTGATCTTCTGGCTGATGAAGCAGCCGAAGGGCAACGAGCGCATGCAGGAGATCTCCAGGGCCGTCCAGGAGGGCGCTGCCGCGTATCTGAAGAAGCAGTACAAGGCGATCGCGATGGTTGCGGTCGTGCCGTTCCTGCTGCTCGGCGTCTACCACTACATCTTCGAGTCGTCGGTGTTCGGCTGGGGCACGGCGATCGGCTTCCTGATCGGCGCAGTGCTCTCGGGAGCCGCCGGCTTCATCGGCATGAACGTCGCGGTGCGCTCGAACCACCGCACGGCCGAGGCCGCTCGCGGCGGCATCGCCCCGGCGCTCAGCGTCGCGTTCAAGGCCGGCTCGGTCACGGGCCTGCTGGTCGTCGGTCTCGGCCTCTTCGGCGTGGCGGGCTACTACTGGGTGCTCACCGACTGGTTCAATCACGCACCGCAGTCCGCGGTCGACGACCTGATCGGTCTCGCGTTCGGCGGCTCGCTGATCTCGGTGTTTGCGCGGCTCGGCGGCGGCATCTTCACGAAGGCGGCCGATGTCGGCGCCGACCTCGTGGGCAAGCTCGAGGCAGGCATCCCCGAGGACGACCCGCGCAACCCGGCGGTCATCGCGGACAACGTCGGCGACAACGTCGGCGACTGCGCCGGCATGGCGGCCGACCTCTTCGAGACGTACGCCGTCACGGCCGTCGCCGTGATGCTGCTCGGCACGCACTTCGACACCGCGAGCCTGTGGCTCTACCCGCTCGGGCTCGGGGCCGTGTCGATCATCGCGTCGGTCATCGGCACGTGGTTCGCACGGGTCGGCAAGGGCCCCAACGCCATCATCAACGCGCTCTACAAGAGCGTGCTCGCCGCGACGGTGATCTCGGCGGTCGGCTTCATCCCGATCACGATGGCGTTCGACGGCGGCGGCAAGTTCAGCTTCTGGAACCTCTACGGGCCGGCCCTGATCGGCCTCGTCATCACGTTCCTGCTGGTTGCCATCACCGAGTACTACACGGGCAGCCGCTGGCATCCGGTGAAGAAGACTGCCGAGGCGTCACAGACCGGGCATGCGACGAACATCATCGCCGGCCTCGCCTACGGCATGCAGGCCACCGCACTGCCGGTGATCGTGATCGCGGCCGGCATCATGGGCGCGTACTACGCGGCCGGGAACAACCTCTACGGCATCGGCGTCGCAGTGATGGCGCAGCTCTCGATGACAGGCCTGATCGTCGCACTCGACGCCTACGGCCCCGTCACGGACAACGCCGGCGGCATCGCCGAGATGGCGGACATGCCCGACTCGGTTCGCGCGGTCACCGATCCGCTCGACGCGGTCGGCAACACCACGAAGGCCGTCACGAAGGGCTATGCCATCGGCTCGGCTGGCCTCGCCGCCCTGATCCTGTTCAACGAGTACACGACCCGCCTGGGTGACGAGTTCACGCGTCGTGGCAACGACCTGCTCACGTTCGACCTGTCCAATCCGTGGGTGATCGCCGGCCTCTTCATCGGCGGCATGATGCCCTTCCTGTTCGCCTCGTACGCGATGACGGCCGTCGGCCGCGTTGGCGGCGAGGTCGTGATGGAGGTGCGCCGCCAGTTCCGCGAGGATCCGGGCATCATGCTCGGCACGAGCCGGCCGGACTACTCCCGTGCCGTCAGCCTGGTCACCGGCTCGGCGATCAAGGGCATGATGCTGCCTGCAGCGATCCCGGTCGTGATCCCGATCGCGGTCGGCATCATCAACGAGCGGATGCTCGGCGGCCTGCTCATCGGCACCATCGTCACCGGCCTCTTCCTCGCGATCTCGATGACCTCCGGCGGCGGCGCCTGGGACAACGCGAAGAAGCTGATCGAGGACGGCCTCTACGGCGGCAAGGGCTCCGACGCCCATGCGGCCTCCGTCACGGGCGACACGGTCGGCGATCCCTACAAGGACACCGCCGGCCCGGCAATCAACCCGATGATCAAGATCGCCAACATCGTCGCGATCCTGATTATCCCGATCGTCGCCGCTATCCACGCCTAAGCGCGTCAAGGAACATGCCGGAAGCGAAGGGGCCGCCGCGAGGTGGCCCCTTCGCATTCCCGTCGTCGGCTGCCGCTACCGCCGCCAGTAGCGCGGTGTGAAGAGGATCACGATCGGCAGGATCTCGAGCCGGCCGAGCCACATGAGGACGATCATGATCACCTTCGAGAGGCCCGAGAATTCGGCGAACGAGCCGAACGGCCCGGCGAAGCCGAAGCCCGGGCCGACGTTGCCGAGCGTGGTAGCGGCGGCGGCGAGCGCCTCGAACGGCGTCACGGAGGTGTCCGTACGGGTGGCATCGATCACGAGCCCGATCGCACCGATCGCGAAGATGCCGACGTACAGCAGCACGAACGTCAGCACCGCCCTGAGCACCGGCTCGTCGACCAGGCGCCCGTTGGCACGAACGGGCGAGACGATCTCAGGATGGACGGTCTCGTCGAGCTCGCGCCGGATGATCCGCCCGACGATCAGGTGCCGCACCACCTTGATCGACCCGGCGGTCGACCCGGCGGAACCGCCGACGAACATCAGGGCAACCAGGGCCATGGCGGCCAGCGCCGGCCAGAGCGCGAAGTCGATGCTGGCAAAGCCTGTCGTCGTCATCATCGAAACGGTCTGGAAGATGGCGTGGCGGACAGCGGCCTCGCCCCCGAGGACGCCCTCGCCGAGCAGGTCGACGAGGATGATCGCCGAGGCCACGCCAAGGAGTAGCAAGTAGGCGCGGAACTCCTGGTCGCGCGCGGCGGCCCTCGGCTGACGTCGCACGAAGGCGCGGTAGAGCAGCGCGAAATTGACGCCCGCGAGCAGCATGAACACGGTGACCACCCACTGCGACGACGCCCCGAACGCGCCGAGCGACGCCGCCTTCGTCGAGAAGCCGCCGGTCGGCATCGTCGTAAAGGCGTGCGCGATCGCCTCGTACGGCGACATGCGATCGTCGATGCCGGTCCAGCCGAGCATCGAGAGGATGAGCGCCTGGAGCGCCGTCAGGCCGACGTAGAGGAGCCACAGGCGCTGTGCCGTCGAGCGGATCGACGACGTCAGCGGCTCGTGGTCGGGACCGGGCATCTCGTTCTCGAGGAGCTGGCGACCGCCGACCCGCAGGCGCGGCAGGACGGCGAGGGCGAGCACGATGATGCCCATGCCGCCGATCCACTGCGTGAACTGCCTCCACATGGCAACGGCATGCGAGAGGCCTTCGATGTCCGTCAGGACGCTCGCTCCCGTCGTCGTGAAGCCCGACATCGACTCGAAGTAGGCGTCGATCGGATTGTCTAGCGGCGCCTCGCCGACGAACAGGTACGGCAGCGCGCCGAAGGCGGCCGCGAGCAGCCAGGTCAGCGAGACGATGAGGAAGCCCTCGCGTGTGCCGACCCGCTCCTGGCTCCCGGGGACACGCTCCAGCCCGAGTCCGACTCCCGCCGAGATCGCGCCGGCGGCCAGCCAGGGCCAGACCGGCTCTCCATATCCGAGCGCGATCGCCAGCGGGAACAGCGCGGCGACGCTGAGGTACTTGAGCATCGTGCCGCACACCTGGAGCGAACCGCCGAGCTCGACGGCGAATCGCTGACGCCGGAAGGGGGGAAGCTGCCGCAGCGGCATGCTCAGAGAGCGCGCTCGACGGCGGCTGCGCGATCGGCCTCGGTGAACAGGATCGCCCGGTCGCCGGCAAGCAGGACGTCGTTGCCGTGGGGGAACACCGCAATGCCGTTGCGTACCACGGCGCCGATCAGCGCGCCGTTGGTGAGCGGCAGGTCACGGAAGCTGAGGCCGGCGAGCGGGCTCTCGGAGCGGACGATGATGTCGAGCACCTCGTAACGGTTGCCCTCGAGCATCGAGACCTGCGTCGTCCGCGGGTCGTAGGCGAAGCGCACGATCTCCTCGGCGGTCAGCGAGCGGGGGTTGATGATCAGATTGATGCCTGCGTTCTCGAATACCTGGATCGAGATGAGCTCGTGGGCGACGGCGATCGTGTAGCGGACGCCATGCACCCGGGCCAGCGTTGCCGCGTAGAGGTTCTTCGCGTCGTCGCGCATCGCGAAGATGGCGGCATGCGTGCTGCCGATGCGCTCGCGCTCGAGGAAGTCCGGGTCGAGCCCGGTCGTGCAGAAAACCCTGGCGCCCGGCAGCTCCAGCGCGATGTCGCGTGCGCGTGCCGCATCCGGCTCGACGAGGCTGACGGCGATTCCCTGCTGCAAGAGGCGGTACGCGATTGCGGCGCCCGTGCGACCTGCCCCGAAGATGACGACATCGTTGACGGCTGCGATGTCGCCCGCGATCAGGCGGCTCCACTCGGATGCCGCCTGCGGCGAGCCGATCACCACGATCCGGTCGCCAGCCGTGATCATCTCGTCGCCGCGTGGCAGGATCGCGCGGTCGCCTCGGATGATGCTCGCCACCTTCGAGTCGGCGGGCAGCCGCGCATCCCGGAGCCGGCGGCCGAGGAAGCTGCCGCTCGCCTTGTCGTCGATGTCGAACTCGACGATCTGCACCTGGCCGTCTGCGAAGATGTCGGTCTGGCGTGCTGCCGGCACCCCGATCGCCCGCGAGATCGCGATCGCCGTCTCCTGCTCGGACGACACGATGAAGTCGACGTCCAGCTGCTGCTCGTGCCAGATCTCGAGGTACTCCGCGTTGCTCGTCCGGACGATGATCTTCGCCCTGGGCGCGAGCTTGCGGGAGAACATCGCCGAGATGATGTTCGCCTCGTCGCGCGATGTACAGGCGACGAACAGGTCGGCCTCGGCGACGCCTGCTTCCTCGAGAACGCGCCGGCTGGCACCGTTGCCCGCGACGGTGACCACGTCGTACTGGTAGGAGAGGGCGTCGAGCTTGATCTGATCGAGGTCGATGATGGTGATCGCGTGCTCCTCGTGGAGAGCCGCGACGATTGTCGAACCGACCTGGCCGGCGCCGATGACGAAGATCCGCATGCGGCTGAGGCTACCGCGTTCCGTCGCCCGGAGTGGAGTTCGTCGGTGCCCCGGTACTCCCGCTCGGCCTGACGCCGATCGTCTTCGTCGTCAGTGCCACCTGGTCGAACTTCCTGCTGGCGGTGCCCATCGCCATGATCGCCTACACCGGGATCGAGACCGTCTCGAACCTGGCGGAGGAGGCGCGCGACCCGGGGCGGGCGATACCGCGCTCGATCGGCGCGGCGATCGTCGGCGAATGCTGTGAGTCGGGGGCCGACCTGATCGTGATGGGCTCGGCGCCGCGCTGGCGCCGGCAGTCACGGTTCTTCTCGCCGACGGTCGTGTACACGCTGCGGACGGCCCCCCGACGAGGTTCTCGTCGTCGCGTTGCCGTATGGTGCCCCGAGGATTAGCTGGAATGACCGTTGAGCTAGGCTGGACCGCGTGAAGGCGATCGTCATCGACTGTGGCCGTGTCGGCTCGGCGATCGCCGTGGAGCTCGACCGCAACACCGAGTCGGCGACCCCGGCGTATCGGCTCGCTTCAGGCGACCAGATGCTCGCGATCGTGAAGCCCGGCCGCACCGACGAGCTGCGCAAGGCGCTGGCGCTGACGTGAGGCGTGTCTCGGTGGCGGCCGCCGTACTGATCGCAGCCGCTGCCGCGGTGGGTGTGGCGCAAGCAGCGGGCGCTTCGGCCGCGAAGCTGCGCCCGCTCCTCACGGGCCTCGACCAGCCTGTCTACGTCACCGCCGCACCCGGCGAGCCCTCGCGGCTCTACGTCGTCGAGCAGCCGGGTCGCATCCGTGTTGTCGAGCGCAGCAAGCTGCGCAGCGAGCCGTTCCTCGACATCGGCAAGCTCGTCTCGTGCTGTGGCGAGCAGGGCCTGTTGTCGGTCGCCTTCCACCCGGGCTACGCCCAGAACCGGCGCCTCTACGTCAACTACACGGATACGGGAGGCAATACCCGCGTCGTCGAGTACCGCTCCGACGGGGTGCGCGTGCTGCCGGCGTCGGCCCGGCGGCTGCTGGCTGTCGATCAGCCGTACCCCAACCACAACGGCGGCCAGCTCCAGTTCGGCCCCGGCGGGCGCCTCTACGTCGGCATGGGCGATGGTGGGGCCGGCGGCGACCCCGAAAACCGCGGCCAGGACAGCACCACCCTGCTCGGCAAGCTCGTCGCCATCGACGTCGACTCGGGCGCCACCTCGCTCGCCGGCAGCGGCCTGCGCAACCCGTGGCGCTTCTCCTTCGACCGCCTCACCGGCGACCTGTGGATCGGTGATGTCGGCCAGGGCGAGTGGGAGGAGGTCAACCATGTGGTCAAGGGCGGCCTGCCGCGCAACTTCGGCTGGAGCGTCTTCGAGGGCCTCGCGCGCCTCAAGGAGGCGCCGCTCGACACGTCGGCGCCGCTCGTGCAGCCGGTGGCGGTGTACCCGCACGCCCTGGGCTGCTCGATCACCGGTGGGTACGTGTACCGCGGCAAGGCGATCCCGGCGCTGCAGGGCCGCTACCTCTACGGCGACTTCTGCTCGGGCCGCATCTGGTCGCTAGCTGTGAAGGCCGTGCGGGGTGCCGCGGCGAAGCCGCGCCTCGAGCCGTGGAACGTGGCGCAGCTCGTCTCGTTCGGCGAGGACGCCGCGGGCGAGCTGCTGGCGGTCTCTCTCGCCGGCACCATCAGCCGGCTCGTTCGCTAGACCAGCGCCCGCAGCTCGGCCGGCGAGCGCACGACGACGGTGCCCGGCCCCAGCGTGGCGAGCAGCCGCTCGAGCGCGCCTTCGCCCACCTCGATCGCCTCGAGCCGGCGGGCGACGCCGAGCTGCGCTGCAGCCACCCGCGCGAGCGGCTCGGGGGCGTCGGTGAAGGCGCCGAGCCGGCTGCCGGCCGCCTGCAGCGCGCGCAGCGCCGCGTTCATACCCGGGTCGGGACGCAGGTAGACCGGCGCGCAGTCCTCGGCGAAGCGCTCGAGGGCCGTGCGCCAGTCGCCGATACCGCGCTCGGCCCAGCGGTCGAGTGTCGCGGCGGCGGCCGCGCGGTCGTCCGGCAGCTCCGCCACGTCGAGCTCGGCGATGGTGCGGAACTTGCGGGCGATGTCCGCCAGCCAGTCGCTCCAGAGCGCCCGTGTGTCGCCGAGGACGGCGTCGAGGTCGATCGCCGCGGCCACGGTGCGCGAATGAGTGGAGGCCGGCACGGGACCATGATAGGGTTGAACCCCAACAGACAAATAGGTGTGCGGACAAGGGAACTCCGGTGAGAGTCCGGGACGGTCCCGCCGCTGTAAGGGGAGATGCTTCTCGCCACCATGCCACTGGGCCCATGCCCGGGAAGGCGGCGAGAGGGGTGCCCCGAGTCAGAAGACCTGGCGCATACCTCATGATCGCGAACCCCTCGCGGACAAGGAGGATTCGTTATGACCCGGCATCTCGCCGTTCTGCTCGCCATCCTGGCGGGCGCTCTTGCTCTCGTGCCAGCCGCTCTCGCAGCACCCGCTGCCGTCGCGGCCCCCACCGCTGCCGCAGCGCCCGCCGTCCGTATCGTCTCGCTCTCGCCGACCGCCACCGAGAGCCTGTTCGCGATCGGCGCCGGCAAGCAGGTCGTCGCCGTCGACGACCAGTCGAGCTACCCCGCTGCTGCGCCACGGACGAAGCTGTCGGGCCTCCAGTCGAGCGCCGAGGCGATCGTCGTTCACGACCCCGACCTCGTCATCATCCAGTTCGATCCGGGCGGGCTCGTCAAGGCGCTCGACAAGGTCGGCGTGAAGGTGCTCATCCAGCCCTCGGCGACGACGCTCGCGCAGGCGTACGGCCAGATCGCCGAGCTCGGCACGATCACCGGCCGGCAGGTGCAGGCGGCGCGGGTCGTCGCGGCGATGAAGTCCGGGATCTCGAAGGCCGTCAGCGGCGCTCGCACCCGCATCGCCGGGCTCAAGGTCTACTACGAGCTCAACAACACGTACTACTCGGCCACGTCCAAGACGTTCATCGGCCAGCTCCTGCGGCTGCTCGGCGTCAAGAACGTCGCCGACGCCGCCGACGCCAAGGGCACTGGCTACCCGCAGCTCTCGGCGGAGTACATCGTCTCGACGAATCCCGATGCGATCGTGCTGGCCGACGGCAAGTGCTGCCGCCAGAACGCCGCGACGGTCGCCGCCCGCGCGGGCTGGAAGGACATCGCCGCCGTGCGGCACAAGGCAGTGATCGTCGTCGACGACGACATTGCCTCGCGCTGGGGGCCGCGCACGGTCGCGCTCGTGCGGACGCTCGCTGAGCGCCTGGCCGCGGTCGCGCCGAAGACCAGGTGAGCGTTCCCGCCCATATCCCGGCCGCAGCCGTGGCCCGCGCCGGACGGTTGGCAACCGTCCGGCCGGCGCGGCTCTCGACCCTGTGGGCGGTCGTGGCCGCGCTCTGCCTGGCCGGGGCGGCGCTCGTCGGCGTGCTGGTCGGGCCGGTGGGGCTCGCGCCGGGGCCGGTGATCCGGGAGCTGGCCTCCCACCTGCCGTGGCTGGGCATCCACTCCGGGCTGGGCGCTCGCGAATCGGCCATCGTCTGGGAGCTGCGTGTGCCACGTGTCGTGCTGGGCGCGCTCGTCGGTGGGATGCTGTCGCTGGCCGGGGCTACGTACCAGGGCGTCTTCCGCAACCCGCTGGCCGACCCCTACCTGCTCGGCTCGGGGGCGGGTGCAGGCCTGGGCGCGACCCTCGCGATCGTCTATGGCCATGGCGCGTCGCTGGGCGGGGTCAATCTCGTGCCGGCGGCGGCGTTCCTGGGCGCGGCGGGCGGCGTCGGCTGCTCCTGGCTGCTCGGCCGCACGTCGGGCGGGGCCGGGGAGCGCAGCATCGTGGCGCTCGCACTGGCCGGCGTCGCCGTGATGTCGTTTCTTACCGCCGTGCAGACGTTCGTGCAGCAGCGCCAGTCGCAGACGCTGCAGGAGGTCTACTCGTGGATCCTCGGGCGGCTGCACACCGCGGGCTGGGCCGACGTCAAGCTCGTTCTCCCGTACGTCGCCGTCTGCAGCGTCGTCATCCTCGTCTGCCGGAGACGGCTCGACGTGCTGCGCCTCGGCGACGACGAGGCGCACAGCCTGGGCGTCGAGGTGGGGCGGACACGGCTGCTGCTGGTCGTCGCAGCGACGCTGGGCACGGCGGCGGTGGTGGCGGTGAGCGGGCTGATCGGCTTCGTCGGGCTGGTGGTGCCGCACGCGGTGCGCCTTGCTTTTGGCGCGAGCTACCGCGTGGTGCTGCCGCTGTCGCTCGTGTTCGGAGGCGCGTTCATGGTGCTCGCCGACGTGCTCTCGCGGGAGCTGCTCGCGCCGGCGGAGCTGCCGATCGGCGTGGTCACCGCGTTCATCGGGGCGCCGTTCTTCGGGCTGATCCTGCACCGGGCGGTTCGGCGATCACGGTGAGCGCGCTGCTGCGCATCTCCGACCTCTGCGTGGCGCTGGGCGGCCGGCGGGTGGTGGAGGACGTGTCGCTCGAGCTCGGGCGGGGGGAGTGGCTCGGCCTGATCGGCCCGAACGGCGCCGGCAAGAGCACGGTGCTGCGCGCGATCGCCGGGCTGCTGCCCTACAGCGGCCGGATCGAGGTCGACGGGAAGGACGTGGCCCGCCACGACCGGCGGGGCCTCGCCTCCCGCATCGCGTTCGTCCCGCAGGCCCCGCTCATTCCCGACGACATGCCGGTGGGCGAGTATGTGCTGCTGGCGCGTACCCCGTACCTCGGCCGTCTCGGCGGCGAGCGCTCGGACGACCTGGACGTGGCCGCCGAGGCGCTCGACCGGCTCGACCTCGCCAATTTCTCGCGCAGGCGGCTCGGCACCCTCTCCGGCGGCGAGCGGCAGCGCGTCGTGCTCGCCCGCGCGCTCGCCCAGCGCGCCGACCTGCTCCTGCTCGACGAGCCGACGAGCTCGCTCGACCTCGGCCACCAGCAGCAGCTGCTCGAGCTCGTCGACGAGCTGCGGCACGAGCGGGGGCTCACCGTTGTCTGCGCGATGCACGACCTGACGTTGGCGAGCCAGTACGTCGAGCGGCTGGTTCTGCTCCACGGCGGCTGCGCGGTCGCGCAGGGCTCGCCCAGTGAGGTGCTGACGCCGCAGGCGATCGTCGAGTACTACGGTGCCGTCGTGCACGTCGTCGACGCTGCGGGTGCGGGCGTGCTCGTGGTGCCGCGGCGCACTACCGGTTGAGGCGCCCGCGCCCGACCGACCGCTCCCGCCGTGCCGGCCACCCTCGCCCGATCACCCGCCGCGCGGTTACGATCGCCCCATGACCGCACACGCCCGCGCGGCGATCGTGACGATCGGTGACGAGATCGTCACCGGGGACGTCCAGAACACCAACGGCGCCTGGCTGGCGAAGCGCCTGGAGGCGCTCGGCATCAGCGTCACGCTGCAGCTCGCGGTGCGCGACGACCTCGAGCAGATCGTCGCCTTCCTGCGCCAGCTGATTCCCACGGTGGAGGTGGTGATCGTCACCGGCGGGCTGGGCGGCACCCCCGACGACATCACGCGCGAGGCGCTCGCAGCCACCTTCGAGGTCGGGCAGGAGGTGCACCGGCCGACCGAGGCCCAGCTGCGCGCGCGCTTCAGGCGCGCCCCCGACTACGCCGCGCGCTTCGCGCAGCTGCCGGTGGGCAGCCAGCCGCTGCACAACCCGCTGGGCGGCGCGCCCGGCTTCGCGATCGGCAATGTCTACGTGCTGCCGGGCCTGCCGAGCGAGATGGAGGCGATGTTCGACGAGGTCGTCGCGGCAGAGCTGCCGGGGGACGGGCTCGTGCCGATCGCTAGCTGGCGGCGTACGTGGTCGACGGACGAGGGCACCATCGTCGTCGCGCTCGAGGAGTTCGAGAGCCTGCACCCGCAGGTCGGCCTCGGCTCGTATCCGACCTTCTTCGCGCACGGCCACACGGTCGAGCTGGTGCTGAAGTCGCGTGATCCGCGGGCGCTCGCCGTGGCCGCGGCCTGGCTGGAGCTGGCGGTGGACGAGATCGTCGCCCGCAGCCCCTCCCGCTAGCATCGCTCCGTGCGGCTTTCGTCTCCCGATCAGTACCTGGCAGACCTCAACGACGCACAGCGCGAGGCCGTTCTCCACACCGAGGGGCCGCTGCTGGTGATCGCCGGTGCCGGGTCGGGCAAGACGCGTGTGCTCACGCGCCGCGTCGCGCACCTGATCAACGCGTGCGGGGTCGCGCCCAATGAGATCCTCGCCATCACGTTCACCAACAAGTCGGCGGCCGAGATGCGCGAGCGCCTCGAGCAGCTGCTCGGCCCGCTGGCGCGCGCCGCCTGGATCCTCACCTTCCACGCCGCCTGCGGTCGCATCCTGCGCCGCGAGGCCGAGCGACTCGGCTACCGCTCCAACTTCACTATCTACGACACCGGCGACCAGCTGCGCGTCGTCAAGGACTGCCTCGAGGATCTCGACATCGACCCCAAGCGGTTCCCCGCGCGCGCCATGCTCACCCAGATCTCGAACGCGAAGAACCAGCTCGTCTCGCCCGAGCAGTACCTGGCCCGGGTCGCCGGCTTCTACGACCAGACCGTGGCACAGGTGTACGAGGCGTACCAGAAGCGGCTCTTCACCTCGAACGCCGTCGACTTCGACGACATGCTCGGCCTCGTCGTCACGATTATCGAGCGCTTCCCCGACGCGCGCGAGCGCTGGTCGAAGGCGTTCCGCTACGTGCTCGTCGACGAGTACCAGGACACCAACCACGCCCAGTACCGGCTGCTGCAGCTGCTCGCGCTCGAGCATCGCAACGT